>CAXTHU010000037.1:0-17643 GCA_964244125.1 uncultured Sphingomonadaceae bacterium | reverse complement strand
CCGCGTCGGCGAGGGCGCGGTGCTGTCGATGGGCGTCTATCTCGGCGCCTCGACCAAGATCGTCGACCGCGCGACGGGGCAGGTGACGCGCGGCGAGGTGCCGGCTTATTCGGTGGTCGTCCCCGGCGCGCTGCCCGATCCGGACGGCGGCCCCAGCCTCTATTGCGCGGTGATCGTCAAGCGGGTGGACGCGCGGACGCGGGCGAAGACGGCGATCAACGAGCTGCTGCGGGATTGAGCGGGATGACTGGTTCCGAGATCGTTCGCTCGAACGCGCGCGTGTCAGCCTGGTCCGGCTTGTCCATGAATCTGGCGGCGGACTGATCGCCGCCGATACCTATCGCCTGTTTGTCGAGCAGAAGGTCAATCCGACGGCGGCTTTATGGACATCATGGCCGCCGTTCTTATACCCGCTGCTCATATGCTGCTCGAATTGCTCGAAGCGGAGACCTGACATGACGATGACCATCTTCGATCTTGCGCCAGTGATTTTCGGCTCGGCGGTGATCGTGGCCGGCTATACCGTATGCAAGATCGGACATGATCGCGCGGTCGCGGCGCGCGATCGTCGGCGGGCACTGGCGGTAGCTGCGGACCGCACGAGCGACTGATCCGTTCTCCCGTCGAGGAGGACGCCATGACCGACGACACGCGCAATCCATCGCTCCACGAGGGCGTGACCGTTCCCGACCTGCCGCCCACGCCGGAGCGGCCCGAAGGCGCCGGCGGTCCGGCGGAGTATGATTCGGACCCGCAGAACGGCGGCAGTCCCCTGCCGGACCCCAGGGAGCGGAGCGCGCCGGCGACCGGCGCCGACGCCAAGGTCCACGGCAGCCACTGACGCGCGGCGGTCAACCGCCCGGCGCCTTCAGGGCATCGTCGATCAGCTTCTTCGCCCGCTCGCCGGCCCAGTCCATGCTGCCGGTCACCCGCCACCGTTCGCGGCCCTTGGCGTCGTAGAACACGGTGGTGGGCAGCGTGTCGGTCTTCAGCGCCTCCATCAGCACGTTCTGCTTGTCGAGATAGGGCTTCAGCGCGACGAAGCGGTTCCTCGCGAAGAAGGGATCGACCTCGCGCTTGCCGGCCAAGTCCTGGCTGACGACGATCAGCCGGAAATCTCCGCCGCGATCCCGCGCCAGCTTGTCCAGCGCCGGCATCTCGCGGATGCACGGCGCGCACCATGTCGCCCACAGGTTCACCAGCAGCGGCTTGCCGCGGAACGACGCCAGCGTCGCCGGGCCGCCGTCCGGCCCGAGGAAGGGGATCGCCGGCGCCGCCTCGCCATGATGGGCGATGTCCACCGTGCCCATCGCCTGGGGGGGAGCGGCCGCGACGTCGGGTTGCGGCTGTTCGGCTTGTCGCTTATCGCACGCGGCCGTGACGAGGCCCAGCGAGATGAACGGGAGTAGGGCGATCCAGCGCAATTCGGGCTCCAACGGCATGTGGGGCGGCCGCTTCGCCGAGGGGCCGGCGGCGGTGATGCGCGAGATCAACGCCTCCATTCCGTTCGACAAGCGACTCTGGCGGCAGGACATAGCCGGCTCCAGGGCGCATGTCGCCATGCTCGGCGCATGCGGGATCGTGGACGCGGCCGACGCGGCGCTGATCGCCGACGGGCTGGACCGGGTGGCGGCCGAATATGCCGCGGGCGGCGTGCCCGAGGACCTGGCGCTCGAAGACATCCACATGGCGACCGAGGCGCGGCTGAAGGAACTGATCGGCGAGGCCGCCGGGCGGCTCCACACCGCGCGCAGCCGCAACGACCAGGTCGCGACCGATTTCCGCCTGTGGGTGCGCGACGCGATCGACGCGGTGGATGACGGGCTGGCCGCGTTCCAGCGCGCGCTGGTGACGCGCGCCGGTGAGCATGCCGACGCGGCGATGCCCGGCTTCACCCATCTCCAGTCCGCCCAGCCGGTGACGCTCGGCCACCACCTGATGGCCTATTACGAGATGGCGCGGCGCGACCGCTCGCGCTTCGCCGACGCGCGCGGGCGGTTGAACGAATGCCCGCTGGGATCCGCGGCGCTGGCCGGCACGGGGTTTCCGATCGACCGGGCGATGACGGCGGCGGCGCTCGGCTTCGACCGGCCGACGGCCAACTCGCTCGACGCGGTGTCCGACCGCGACTTCGCCATCGACTATCTGACGGCGGCGGCGCAGGCCGCGCTGCACCTGTCGCGGCTGGCCGAGGAGATCGTGCTGTGGGCGTCGCAGCCCTTCGGCTTCGTCGCGCTGCCCGACGCCTATTCCACCGGATCGTCGATCATGCCGCAGAAGCGCAACCCCGACGCGGCCGAGCTGGTACGCGGCCATGCCGGGCGCATCCAGGGATGCCTGGTGGCGCTGATGACGGTGATGAAGGGGCTGCCGCTCGCCTATTCCAAGGACATGCAGGACGACAAGCCGCCGGTGTTCGAGGCGCACGACCTGCTGGCGCTGTCGCTGGCGGCGATGACCGGCATGATCGAGGCGATCGAGTTCCGTCCCGGCCGGATGCGCGAGGCGGCCGAGGCGGGCTTCGCCACCGCCACCGATCTGGCCGACTGGCTGGTGCGCGAGGGCGGCATCCCCTTCCGCCAGGCGCATGAGATCACCGGCAAGGCGGTGCGGCTGGCCGAGGCCGGGCGCTGCGGCCTGGCGCAACTGCCGCTGGAGGCGCTGAAGGCGCTCGATCCGCGCATCGACGAGCGGGTCTATGCCGTGCTGCCGGTCGAGGCATCGGTCGCCGCGCGCGTCAGCCACGGCGGCACCGCGCCGGCGCAGGTACGCGCGCGGATCGCCGAGGCGCGGGCGGCGCTGGGGATGACGGCATGAGGCGGTGGCTCCCGCTCCTCGCGCTGGCGTTGGCCGCCTGCGGCAAGCAGGCCGCGCTGCATCCGGCCGAGGGGCACGCGCTGCCGCCCAAGCCCGCGCTGGCCCCGGCCCAGCCGACCGTCGACCGGCTGCTCGCGCCCGATCCGCAGACCCGCCCCGAACGATCCGACGAGCTGCTGAAACAGTCGGAGGAGCGGCGCGACGACCGCTTCGACCTGCCGCCGCCGGGCTGATCGGGCCATGAACCATTTCGACGCGCGGGACGGCGCGCTCCATGCCGAGGCGGTGTCGCTGGAGGCGATCGCGGATGCGGTCGGGACCCCGGTCTACGTCTATTCCACCGCCACGCTCCAGCGCCACGTCCGCGTGTTCCGCGAGGCGCTGGCGACGCTGGACGAGCCGCTGATCGCCTATGCGGTGAAGGCCAACCCCAACCGCGCGGTGCTGGCGACGCTGGCGGCGGCAGGGGTCGGCGCCGACGTCGTGTCGGGCGGCGAGCTGATGCGCGCGCTGGATGCCGGCATCGCCGCCGACCGGATCGTCTTTTCCGGCGTCGGCAAGACCGCCGACGAGATGGCGCTGGGCCTCGCCGAGGGCATCTACCAGTTCAACCTGGAGTCGGAGGACGAGGCCGAGACGCTGAGCCGGGTGGCGACGCGCATGGGCCTCGCCGCCGCCGTCGCCTGGCGGGTGAACCCGGATGTCGATGCCGGCACCCACGCGAAGATCTCCACCGGCCGGTCCGAGAACAAGTTCGGTATACCGATCGACACCGCGCGCGACGCCTGCCGCCGCGCCGCCTCCCTGCCGGGGCTGGAGGTGCGGGGGGTCGCGGTCCATATCGGCAGCCAGCTGACCGACCTGGCGCCGCTGGAGGCCGCCTTCGGCAAGGTCGGCGCGCTGATCGCCGGCCTGCGCGCCGACGGTCATGCGATCGCCACCGCCGATCTCGGCGGAGGGCTGGGCGTGCCCTACGATCCGGCCCGCCCGGCCCCGCCTTCGCCGGCCGACTATGGCGCGATGGTGGCACGCGTCACCGCCGGCTGGAAAGTCAGGCTGATCTTCGAGCCGGGGCGGCTGATCGTCGGCAATGCCGGCATCCTGCTCACCCGCGTCATCCGGGTGAAGCCGGGCAGCGCGGCCCCCTTCGTCATCGTCGACGCGGCGATGAACGACCTGATGCGTCCGGCGCTCTACGACGCCTGGCACGACATCCGCGCCGTGCGGCCCGCGGGCGCGCGCTTCGTCGCCAACGTCGTCGGCCCGGTGTGCGAGACCGGCGACACCTTCGCCATGGCGCGCGAGATGGACCGGGTGGCGGCGGGCGACCTCGTCGCCTTCATGACCGCCGGGGCTTATGCCGCGACCATGGCCAGCACCTATAATTCGCGCGCGCTGACCCCGGAAATCATCGTATCCGGTAACCGATTCGCGGTAGTGCGCGCCCGGCGGCCGATCGCGGCGCTGATCGCCGCCGACGACCTGCCCCCCTGGTTGGAAGAGAGACACGCATGAAGCCCGTTCGCAAGGCAGTCTTCCCGGTCGCCGGCCTCGGCACCCGTTTCCTCCCCGCCACCAAGGCGATCCCCAAGGAGATGCTGACCGTCGTCGACAAGCCGCTGATCCAATATGCCGTCGAGGAGGCGATCGAGGCCGGGATCGAGCAGATCATCTTCGTCACCGGGCGCGGCAAGTCGGCGCTGGAGGATCATTTCGACATCTCCTACGAACTGGAGGCGACGATGCGCGCGCGCGGCAAGTCGCTGGCGGCGATCGAGACCATCCGCCAGCGGCCGGGATCGCCGGTCTATGTCCGCCAGCAGGAGCCGCTCGGCCTCGGCCACGCCGTCTGGTGCGCGCGGGACATCGTCGGCGACGAGCCGTTCGCCGTGTTCCTGCCCGACGAGCTGATGGTCGGCACGCCCGGCTTCATGAAGCAGATGGTCGACGCCTATGAGGGCGTCGGCGGCAACGTCATCGGCGCGCTGGAGATTTCCCCGGAGGAGACCGACAAATACGGCATCATCTCGCCCGGCGCGCGCGACGGCCGCCTCACCGAGGTGACGGCGCTGGTGGAGAAGCCGGCGCGCGGCACCGCGCCCTCCAACCTGATGATCCCCGGGCGCTACATCCTCCAGCCCGAGGTCATGCGCATCCTGGAAGGCCAGGAAAAGGGCGCCGGCGGCGAGATCCAGCTGACCGACGCCATGGCCCGGCTGATCGGGCGGCAGCCGTTCCACGGCTTCACCTTCGACGGGCGGCGGTTCGATTGCGGCGACAAGGCAGGCTTTATCCAGGCCAACATCGCCGTCGCGCTGGGCCGCGAGGACGTCGGCCCGGCGACGCGGGCGTTCATCGCCGGGTTGTGAACGCTCGACCCGGATCGGACATCACCCCGTTCCGACAAGGCCGTCCCCGGCGCGGCCGGGGTCCAGCCGCTCCCTTGGCAACCGCCCCTCCCCGTTCCAATAAGGCGGGGTGGAGAGCCTCCCCATCTTCCTCGCGCTCGACGGCCGACCGGCGATCCTGGTCGGCGACGGCCCCGCCGCCGGCGCCAAGCGCCGCCTGCTCGAACGGGCCGGGGCGCGGATCGTCGACGAAACCGGGGACGCCCGCATCGCCATCGTCGCGATCGAGGACGAGGCGGACGCGATCGCCGCGGCCGAGCGGCTCCGCCCGCGCGCGCTGGTCAACGCGGTGGATCGGCCGGCGCTGTCGGATTTCACCATGCCGGCGATCGTCGACCGCGCGCCGGTGACGGTCGCGGTCGGCACCGGCGGCGCGTCGGCCAGCCTGGCCAAGGCGCTGCGCCAGCGGATCGAGGCGATGCTGCCGGCGGGGCTGGGCGCGCTGGCCGAGGCGATACGTGACGCCCGCGCCGCGATCCACGCCCGCTTCCCCGACCCGGCCGACCGCCGCCGCGCGCTGGACGCGGCGATGGCGCCGGGCGCGCCGCTCGATCCGCTGGGCGAGGGCGACGCGCTGGGGCGGGTGGCGGCATGGCTAAACGCGGCCGGCGCTTCCCCCGCGCCGGCGCTGGTCGCCATCCGCCTCGCCTCGGCCGATCCGGACGACCTCACCCTGCGCGCGGCGCGGCTGCTGGGCCGGGCGGACCGCGTCTATCACCGGGCGGACGTGCCGGCGGCGATCCTGGACCGGGCGCGCGCCGATGCGGACCGGATCGCCTGCGCCGCCCCCCCGGCGACGCCGCCCGCCGGCCTGTCGCTCGACGTTGCCCTGGCATGAACGGCTGCGGCTTCATCGTCCAGGCGGACGGGTCCGCGCAGGAGGCCGGGGTCGACGGCGCCGAGGCCGCGTTCGGCGAGGCCAGGCTGGTCTGGGTCCATCTCGACGGCCGCGACGAGGCGGCGATGGCCTGGCTCCACCGCTGCGACCTGCCGCCCGCCGCCGTCGCCGCGATGACCGCGATCGAGACGCGGCCCAGGGTCGAGACGATCGGCGACGGCGCGCTGCTGAACCTGCGCGGGCTGGCGGTCGAGCCGGAGGATGCGCCCGACGGCCTCGTCTCGATCCGGCTGTGGGTGGAGCATGGCCGGGTCATCTCGGTCGGCTTCACCCGGCTCGCCGCGATCGACGACGTGCGCGCCACGGTCGCCAAGGGGCGGGTGAGCGATCCCGGCGACCTCATCACCGCCTTCGCCGTCGCCATCACCGCCGCGCTCGACCCGGAGGTGGCGGCGCTGGGCGACTGCCTCGACGACTGCGAGGCGGACATGGCGCCGGAGCGCGGCCTCGCCATGCGCCAGGCGATCGGCCGGATGCGGGCCAAGGCGATCGTCTACCGCCGCTTCGTGTCGCCGCAGCGGCAGGCGCTGGAGCGGCTGGCGGCGCTGGAGGTGGACTGGCTGGAGGAGGACGACCGCACCCACATCAGGGGCGCCGCCGACCGCTTCGCCCGCATGACCGAGGAACTGGAGGCGGTGCGCGAGCGCGCCGCGCTGATGCACGAGCAGCTGACCGACCTGCGCGCCGAGCTGATCGACCAGCGCACCCTGCTGGTGTCGGTGGTGGCGCTGGTGTTCCTGCCGCTGACCTTCATCACCGGCCTGTTCGGGATGAACGTCGCCGACATCCCGCTGGCCCAGACGCCCGGCGCCTTCTGGTGGATCACCGCGACGTGCATCGCGCTGGCACTGGGCGTGGCGGCCTATTTCATCCGCGCCCACTGGTTTCGCGGCTAGAATGAAGCCTTTGTCCGAGCGCGCACGTTGCATCCGCCAGTGACCACCGCCTTCATCAACCGGATCGCCACCGCCGTCCCCGGCCATGACGTCCACCAGGCCTTCATCGACTGGGCGACCGCGCGGCTGTCCGATCCGCGCGACCGGCGGCTGTTCGCGCGGATGGCGGAACGCGCCGGCATCGCGCATCGCTGGTCGGTGCTGCCGCCGACGGCGGACGGCGGATCGCCGGTGGCGGCGGGCGGCTTCTACGCCGGCGGCATGCCGCCGACCTCGGCGCGGATGGCGCGCTATGCCGAGGCGGCGCCGGCGCTGGCGGCGGACGCGGTCGCCGGGCTGGGGCCGCTCGGGGAGATCAGCCATCTCGTCGTCGCCAGCTGCACCGGCTTCGTCGCCCCCGGCGTCGACCAGCTGCTGGCGGCCCGGATCGGGTTGCCGGGCACGGTGGAGCGGACGCTGATCGGCTTCATGGGCTGCTATGCGGCGGTGGCGGCGCTCCGGACGGCGCGGCACATCGTCCGCTCCGAGCCGGCGGCGCGCGTGCTGGTGGCGACGGTGGAGCTGTCGACGCTCCACCTCCAGCCGGCCGACGCGCTCGAACCGCTGCTGTCGATGCTGCTGTTCGGCGACGGCGCGGCGGCCGCCATCGTCAGCGCCGCGCCGCAGGGCCTCGCGATCGAGGCGCCCTTCTCGGCCACGCTGCCCGCCTCGGCCGGGCACATCACCTGGGACATCGGCGACGCGGGCTTCGCGATGCATCTGTCGGGCGAGGTGCCGCGGCTGATCGGCCGGGCGCTGGCCGATCCGGCGTTGCGCGACCGGCTGGCGGGCGATGCCTGGGCGGTGCATGCCGGCGGGCGCTCGATCCTGGATGCGGTGGAGGCGGCGCTGCACCTGCCGGCGGACGCGCTGGCCGAATCGCGCGGCGTGCTGGAGGATCATGGCAACATGTCCTCGGCGACGCTGATGTTCGTGCTGCAACGGATCATGGCGCGGGGCGGCGGGGCGGCGGACGGCGTCGCGGTCGCCTTCGGACCCGGCCTCGCCGCCGAGGGCTTCCGCTTCGGGCGGGCGGCATGACGCTCGTGGCCCGCGCCGTCGCCGAGGAGCAGATGGACGCGGCCGACCTCGATCCGGCCACCTATGCGCGCATCCTGACCGATCTCGCCCGGGTCAACCGGCTGACCATGACGACGCGGCCGACGCTGGCCTTTCTGAAGCGGGCCACCAGGGGCCGCGATCGTTTCCGCCTGCTCGACGTCGGCTTCGGCGACGGCGACGGCCTGCGCGCCATCGCCCGCTGGGCGGCGCGGCGCGGCATCGCGGCCGAGCTGGTCGGCATCGACCTCAATCCCAACAGCGCCGCCGTCGCCGCCGCCGCGACGCCGCCGGAACTGGCGATCGACTATCGCGCCGGCGACTATGCCGATTGCGGCGGCTTCGACCTGATCGTCTCCAGCCTCGTCGCCCACCACATGACGCACGGCCAGCTGGTCGCCTTCGTCGCGCATATGGAGGCGAATGCGGCGCTGGGCTGGTTCGTCGGCGATCTCCACCGCCACCGTTTCGCCCATGCCGCCTTCCCGCTGCTGGCGCGGATCATGCGCTGGCACCGGATCGTGCGCGAGGACGGGACGCTGTCGATCGCGCGCTCCTACCGCCCGGCGGAATGGTCGCCGATCCTGGCGGAGGCCGGCGTGCGCGACGCCCGCGTCTTCCGCGCCTTTCCGTTCCGGCTGTGCGTCGAACGACTATGCGTCGAACGGCGGCGCTGATCGTCGGCGGCGGGCCGGCCGGGTCCGCCGTCGCCATCCGCCTCCAGCGGGCGGGCGGGCGGCCGCTGCTGCTGGAGCGCGACGCCGCGCCGGCCGATGCGCTGTGCGGCGGTTTCCTGTCGTGGCGGACGCTCGCCTCGCTGGAGCGGGTCGGCATCGACGCCTTCGCGCTCGGCGCCCATCCGGTGGCGCGGGTGCGCGTCGTCGCCGGCGGCCGCACGATCGAGGCGCCGCTGCCCGCGCGCGCCGCCGGCCTGTCCCGCCTGGCGCTCGACGCGGCGCTGATCGCCCGGGTCCATGCGGTCGAGCGCGGGGTGACGGTGCGCGAGGCGGCGCCGGGACATGTCCGGCTCGACGACGGCGGGGGGATCGATTGCGACGCCCTGTTCCTCGCCACCGGCAAGCACGAGCTGCGCGGCCTCGCCCGCCCGCGCGCGGCGGCCGGGCCGGACCCGACGCTGGGCGTGCGGCTGCGGCTCGCCGCCGGGCCGGCGCTGGCCCGCGCGATCGACGGGGTGATCGAGCTGCATCTGTTCGACGGCGGCTATGCCGGGCTGGTCCGCCAGGAGGACGGGACGGCGAATCTGTGCATGGCGGTCCACCGCTCGCGGCTGGCCGGCGCGGGCGGGCGGCCGGCGGAGCTGCTCGATCGGCTGGCCGCCGACCTGCCGCTGCTGGGCGAGCGGATCGCCGGCGGCACCGCGCTTTCGCCGCCGCAGGCGATGGCCAACATCCCCTATGGCTGGCGCGCGACCGGGGGCGTCGCCGGCCTCTTCCGCCTGGGCGACCAGGCCGGCGTCATCCCGTCGCTCGCCGGCGAGGGGATGGGCATCGCGCTCGCCAGCGCGGCCCGCGCCGCCGAGACTTATGCGAAGGGCGGGGCGGCGGCGGGGGCCGGGTTCCAGCCGGCGCTGGCGCGGCAGCTGCGCCGCCCGCTGGCGGTGGCGGGGCTCCTGCGCCGCGCCGCCGAGCGGCCGGACGGCGCCGGGCCGCTGCTGGCGCTCGTCGCGCGCGCGCCGTGGCTGCTCGGGCCGCTGGCGCGGCTGACCCGCGTCGCCGGGCATTGAACCGGCATGGCCACGCGGACGCCCCGCTTGTCGCCAAAGCCGATCGCGGCTAATCGGGCGGCCCGCCCATGGCCGCCTCCCGCACCCCGACCAGACCGCCGCCCGCCGATGCGCCGCGCCCGCGCCGGCTGATGGGGCGGCTGTTCCGCCTCGCGCTGATCGGCGGCGGGCTGCTGGTCATGGCGGTGGCGATCGCGGTCGCCATCGCCATGGCGTCGCTGCCGACCTATGATTCGATGCGCTCCTCGCCCAACGGCCAGATGATCCGCGTGCGCGCCGCCGACGGCACGGTGCTGGTGACGATCGGGCCGTCCTATGGCGAATGGCTGCCGCTGCGCGCCATACCGCGGGTGATGCAGGACGCGATCGTCTCGGTCGAGGACCGGCGCTATTACATGCATCCCGGCATCGATCCGATCGGCATCGGCCGCGGCACCTGGCGCGCGCTGCGCGATCGCGGCCGGGGCCGGCGGATCGAGGGCGCATCGACCATCACCCAGCAGATCACCCGCAACATCTTCCTGAACCAGAGCTACACCTTCGGCCGAAAGTTCAGGGAGGTGATCCTGGCATTGGCCATGGAGCGCAAGTTCTCCAAGGCGCAGATCCTCGAACTCTATCTCAACAAGGTCTATTTCGGCGGCGGCGCCTATGGCATCGACGCCGCGGCGCGCAAGTTCTTCGGCCATGGCGCGGACCGGCTGAGCCTGGCCGAGGCGGCGATCATCGCCGGGCTGGTGAAGGCGCCGTCCAACTATTCGCCCACCGCCGATCAGGACGCCGCGGTCGGCCGGGCGGGCGTGGTCCTCCGGACGATGGTCGAGACCGGCAGGATCAGCGCGGCGCAGGCCCGCGCCGCCGACCCCGCCGGCGCCCGCTTCGCGCCGGAAGCCAAGCAGAACAGCGTCCGCTATTTCACCGACTGGGCGCTGCCGCAGCTGGACACGCTGATCGACGAGAAGGTGCAGCCGATCGACGTCTGGACGACGCTGGACATCGGCATGCAGCGCTCCGCCGACCGGGCGATCCGGGGCGACGCGCCGCAGGGCGCGCAGGGCGCGCTGGTGGCGATGGAGACCGACGGCGCGGTGCGCGCGATGGTCGGCGGGCGCGACTACGTCGCCTCGATCTACAACCGCGCGACCCAGGCCGAGCGCCAGCCGGGCTCGGCCTGGAAGCTGTTCGTCTATCTCGCCGCGCTGGAGGCGGGGCACACGCCCGACGAGGCGGTGGTGGACGAGCCGATCACCATCGACGGCTGGAGCCCGCGCAACAACAGCCGCAACTATTCCGGCCAGATCAACCTGCGCTCCGCCTTCGCCTTCTCGGTCAACACGGTGGCGGCCAAGATGGGG
This sequence comes from uncultured Sphingomonadaceae bacterium, assembly GCA_964244125.1. GTDB lineage: Bacteria > Pseudomonadota > Alphaproteobacteria > Sphingomonadales > Sphingomonadaceae > Solisphingomonas. The sequence goes on along the minus strand of CAXTHU010000037.1, from coordinate 6,427 downwards.
CAGGAGGTCGGCTTCGCCACGGTGGCCGACATGGCCCGGCGGTTCGGCATCTCGACGCCGATCAACACCCACCCCTCGATGGTGCTGGGCACGTCCGAGGCGCGGCTGATCGACATGACCCGCGCCTTCGCGTCGATCGCGGCGAACGGCATCGCGGTGACGCCCTACGGCATCGTCAAGGTGAACACCGCCGGCGGCGAGTTGCTCTACACCCACGAGGCGCCGGAGCAGCGCGTGCTGGTGGCGCCGTGGGTGGCGGCGCAGATGACCGACCTGCTCCAGACCGCGGTCAACACCGGCACCGCGCGCGCCGCGCAGATCGGCCGGCCGGTGGCGGGCAAGACGGGCACGACGTCGGCCAACAAGGACGGTTGGTTCCTCGGCTTCTCGTCGGGGCTGACGACGGGCGTCTGGATGGGCCGCGACGACGCCAGGGCGATGCCCGGTCTGCAGGGCGGCCGCGCGCCGGCGCAGGCCTTCGCCGACTTCATGCGCCAGGCGGTGGCCCGGCGCCCGGTCGCCCGCTTCGCCACCGAGGTGACGCTGCCCGAATGGCAGCTGGAACCCGACGAGGAGGCCTATTTCGGCGCCCCCGACGAAAACGGCGTGGTGCTGGACGAGGAAGGCAATCCGGTCCGCCCGACCGAAGGCGCCGATGGCGATCCGGGCACGCCGACGGGGGAAGCGCCGGTCGCCGCGCCGGCGATCCCCGCCCCCGCCGCGCCGGTGACGACGCCGGACCGGCCGCCGACCCAGCAGCTCGACCAGCAATGGCTCGACGGCGTGCTCGACCGCCAGCCGCGCAAGCCCAGGCCGGCCCCGGCCACCCCGCCAAGGTAATTACAGCGCTCTCCCAGGAGGGAAGAGGCTTCAGTCCCCCCGCCCCACCCAATGCAGCCCGGCGCCATGCCGCTTCAGCCACGCCCGTTCCGCCACCGGCTCGCGCCCGTAGATCGCCGCCACGGCGGCGTGGAACGCCGGGCCGTGATGCATGTGGAGACGGTGGGCGACCTCATGCGCCACGGTCGCGCGGCGGACGTCGGGCGGGGCGAGGATCAGGCGCCAGCTGTAGCGGATGTCGCCGGTGCCCGAGCAACTGCCCCAGCGCGCGCGCGGATCGCCGAGCGACACGCGGCCGACCGTCACGCCGGCCCGCGTCGCGTAGCCTCGCGTCTCCTCCCCCAGCCGCTCGGCGGCGAGCGCGCGGAGCCAGCGTTCGAGCCGGCGGGGCAGCATCTCGGCGGGGCCGCCGACCAGCAGCCGCCCGCCCTCGATCCGCACCGTCCGGCCATGGCCCGGCGCCCAGTCGATCGTCAGCGGCACGCCCTCCACCGGCACCGCCGCGCCATGGGCGAAGGGCAGCGGCGCCGGCAGGGCGGCGAGCGCGCGTTCCACCCACGCCCGATGCCCCTCCGCCCAGGCCAGCGCGATGCGCAGCGTCGCGCGGCGCGGCAGCGTCAGGCGGACGGCGCCGTCGCGCGGATCGACCGCCAGGCGCATCCGCCGCGCCGTGGCGCTGCGCCGCACGTCGAGCGCCCGCACCCGGCCGCCGCCCGAGAAGACGGGGTCAGAGGTCGCGTTCGACGACATGATCCTCGAGATCGCCGACATCGTCCTCCGACACCGTCCAGCCGCGCGTCGACACGCCGGCGCGGTGCACCGATTCGGGATCGCCGGACATCAGCGGGTGCCAGTCGAACAGCGGCCGGCCCTCGGCCAGCAGGCGATAGGCGCAGGTCGACGGCAGCCAGTCGAGCGTCCGGAGCTTCGCCGGGGTCAGCCGGACGCATTCGGGGACATAGGCGAAGCGGTTGCGGTAATCCTTGCACCGCCCCGCCCCGCGATCGAGCAGGCGGCAGGCGACGTTGGTCGGGAACACCTCGCCGGTCGCATCGTCCTCCAGCTTGTGCAGGCAGCATTTGCCGCAGCCGTCGCACAGCGATTCCCATTGCGGCCGGCTCATCCGTTCGAGGGTCACCGTCTCCCAGAAGGGGCGGGCGATCAGCGGACCCATTTCGCCATCTCCGTCGCGACCTGGTTCGCATCGGCGTCGGTCGGCAGCAGCGCCATCGGGCGGCCGGCGGGATCGAACAGCATGGTCGAGCGGCTGTGGTCCATCAGATAGTCGGACGATCCCGGCTCGATCCGCTTGGCGCGATAGACGGCAAAGGCCTTCGCGGCGGCGGCCACCTGCGCCTCGCTGCCGGTCAGCCCGATCAGCGGCGCGCCGAAGGCGGCGACATAGGCCTTCAGCACCGCCGGCGTGTCGCGCCCCGGATCGACGGTGACGAAGATCGGCTGGAGCCTGCGCGCCTCGGCCGGATGCGCCTTGGCGAAGAGGCGATAGCCCTTCATCAGCCGCTGGAGGTCGAGCGGGCAGACGTCCGGGCAGAAGCTGTAGCCGAAATAGATCGCGCGATAGCGGCCGGGAAAGCTCCGCTCGGTGACGGCGCGGCCGTCCTGGTCGATCAGCGCGAACGGCCCGCCCAGCCTCGCCCCGGCGAGCGGCGGGGTGTCCGCGCCGCCGGCGGGTTTCGGCGAGCAGGCGGCAAGGGCGGTGAGGCCGGCCAGGAGAAGTATCGCGCGCTTGTTCATTTGATCGCCAGACTGGCTTTGCTAGGGGCTGGCATCAAGTGCGGGCGCCGTCCGCATATGGCAAGGGGCCGGTGCCCCGGATGGGAACGTCGGATGCGAGCCATGTTGCGCGCCGTGAAGCGGGGGGCCGGGCTGTGGATCGGCCTCACCGCCTTCGTCCTGACCGGGGCGGCGCTCATGCTGCTGACCCCGCCGGCCCGCGCGCAATTCTCCGACAGCTTCAACTTCCTGAAGGCGGTGAAGGATCGCGACGGGTCCAAGGTGATGCCGCTGCTCGACAAGCCCGGCACCACCATCGTCAACGCCAGGGACGGCGCCGGCGGCGAGACCGCGCTCCACATCGTCGTGCGCGGGCGCGATCAGACCTGGACCGGCTTCCTGATCGGCAAGGGCGCCAATGTCGACGCGCGCGACGCCGGCGGCGAGACGCCGCTGCTCGCCGCGACCCGGATCGGCTGGGTCGAGGGCGCCGAGACGCTGCTGCGCGGCCGCGCCCGGATCAACCTGGCCAATACCCGCGGCGAGACGCCGCTGATCGTCGCGGTGCAGACGCGCAATCCCGCCATGGTCCGCCTGCTGCTGGGTTACGGCGCCGATCCGCAGCAGACCGACAATGCCGCCGGCATGTCGGCGCGCGACTATGCCCGGCGGGATGCGCGCGCCGCGGCGATCCTGAAGATGCTGGACGAGACGAAACCGGCGGCCAAGGCGACGATGGGGCCGACGCGGTAGAGCCGCCTGTTCGCCCTATCCCGTCCATACCGAGCGAAGGCTTAGAGAGGTCGTTTGCGATCGGATCGATCCGACGTGAGCCCCTCCCCTGAAGGGGAGGGGTGAGTTGGCCCGATCGCAACGGCTCTAATCCAGGCCCCCCAGCCCCGGATCGATCCCTCCCAGCAGCCGCCGTGCCGCGCGCCGGGCGAAGCGGAGCGTCTCGGCCCTGCGCCGCGCGGCCGGCACCGGGCGGTCGGCGGCGTCGCGCAGGATGGCGGCGTCGTAGCGGTCGGCGACGATGAGGCCGCAGCAGCCGGGCCTGAACCAATCCTCCGCGAAGGGCGCGAGGTCGAAGCCGGCCGGCACCGCCCAGTAGAAGCGGTCGCAATAATCGAGATAATCCGGCCACTTGCCGTCACCGCGCAGGTCGGCGCGCGAGACCTTGATCTCGACGATGGTGATGCAGCCCTTCCCGTCCAGCGCCATGATGTCGGCGCGGCGGCCGTTGCCGAGCGGCACCTCGCACAACGCCATCATGTCCTGGCGGAAGAACAGCCGCGCGACCCCGCGCGCGACGTCGCGCGCCGCCGGCGGCGCGTCGGCCAGGCAGGAAAGCGCGGGAGACTCGGCGGCGTCGGTCATGCGCCGACCCTAGAACATCACGGGAACGAGGGGCAAGCCGGGGGGCAGCTTGCCCCTCGCCCGTCCGGCCCGATCATGGACCGGGCCGCGCCGCACGATCCTTCGGACCGCACGGCGCTTCCGGCGGAAAGCCGGAAGTCGGGAAATCGGATCGGAGGTCAGCGATAGAAGACGTGGTTGCCCAGCTGCGCGATGCGGCGCGCGTTCCAGCGCGGGGCGACCCGGCTGGCGTGGAAATACAGCGCGTTCGGCGCCACGTCGGACCACATCGCCGCCTGCGCGATGCGGGCGATGGCGACGGCCTGGCGCCAGGCCCTGTTGTCGCGGGCGACCGACGGCAGCCGGCCGCCACGGACGAAGGAGAATTGCCCCGGCTGGCGCACGACGCCGCAGATGGAGGCGGGGAAGCGGCCGGAGGCGGTGCGATTCATCACCGTCTCGGCGACGGCCAGCTGGCCGGTCAGCGGCTCGCCCTTAGCCTCGAAATAGACCGAGGCGGCAAGGCAGGCCTGCTCCTCGTCGGCCGGGTCGGACGCTTCGTTGTCGGCCACCAGCAGCGCCAGCGTGCGGGGCGCATCGCGATCCGTCGGCGCGGCGGTGGAGAAGTCCTCGTCCTCGGCCAGCGCCGCCGGATCGACCGCCAGCAGCGGGGCGCTCATCGCGGCCAACGGCGCGCCCTCGGCGGCGAGGGAGGGGGTCGCGACGGCGAACGAACCGAACAGGCCGAACGCCGCCATCGCCAGGGCGGTGGCGCGGAACATGTGGATCAATGAACTGTCTGTCGCATGCGGTCGGCGCATCTGGCGAAGAGCGGAACGATGTTGCTCTTCGGGACTGCCCCCCGTCTTCGTGGCCGCGATGGAACGCTCGCGGCCCTCCGTGTGTTGTCGATCACATGGCTGTGCGTCCCGCCCCGCGGGGCGTCAATGCGCGCCCAGCATGTCCGCGACGAAGCGTTCGCTATCCGGGATGTCCAGTTCGATCGCCCACAGATCCGGGTCGGATGCGCGGCGCCTGCCCAGGTAATCGTCAAGTCTTGTCGTCTTATCAACCACTTGATCGGCAGTATCGCGCCAGACCTCATGCCCGTCGAGATCGTGGCCGCGTTCGATTAATCGAACGATTCCACCACGTTCGGCGATGACGAGGAGGATGCCGCCACCGCCCTCGTCGCCCTTCAGCAGCACCGCCGCCATGCCGCCGGCCTGCTCGACTCGGCGGATCAGCGACGAGACGATCAGCCTGCTCGGCAAACGGCCATCCGTCACCGGCGATAGCCGGGCAGGCCGGCGAGCGGGATGTGCGAGCGCATGAAGGTGCCGGTGCCGCGCGCCACCTCCTCGCCGGCGGCGTCGACCAGCCGCGCCTCGGCGACGAACACCCGCCGTCGCCCGCTCGCCCAGCGGCCCTCGGCCACCGCCGGCCCTTCGCGCAGGGGGCGGGTGAAGAGCAGGTTGAAGCCGGTGGTCAGCAGGAAGCGGTCGGTGACCAGGCTGTTGGCGGCATAGAAGGCGGCATCGTCCAGCATCTTGAAATAGACCGTGCCGTGCGCGGCGCCGGCGGCGTGGAACTGTTCCGGCCCGATGGTGAAGCGGATGCGGGCGAGGCCGGGCTCGGGAATCTCCAGCCGCGATTCGAACAGGCGGTTGATCGGCGCGGCGAGGTAGAGCGATTCGAGCGCGCGGTGATGATGGTCCGTGCCGGCCTTCGCCGCCGCCGCCTCAGGCGGCATGGCGCGAGGCGTCGCCGGAGAACAGGGCGTAGAGCGCGTCGGGCGAACCCGCCCCGCGCAGCTTGGCGACGAACGCCCGGTCGCGCAGCCGCCGGCTGACCCGGGCGAGCGCCTTCAGATGCTCGGTCCCGGCCCCGCTGGGCGAGAGCAGCAGGAACAGCAGGTCGACCGGCAGGCCGTCGATGGCGCCGAAATCCACCGCCGCGTTCAGCCGCACGAAGATCCCGGTGACCGACGCCAGCCCGTCGATCCTGCCGTGCGGGATGGCGATGCCGCCGCCGAAGCCGGTCGATCCCAGCCGCTCGCGCTCGGCCAGACGATCGGCGATGACATCCGCCGACAGCCCGGTCACCCGCCCTGCGAGGGTGGCCAGCTGCTGGAACAGCAGCTTCTTGCTCTGCACGGTGACGCCGGCGGCCACCGCCTGCGGCGAAAGGAGATCGCTCAGATCGTCCATATGTCGTCCAGGATGCCCGCCCGCCCCGGATCAGGCGGCCGCGCCGGCCGATGTCCGCTGCGGCTCGACCCAGCCGATCGTGCCGTCGCCGCGGCGATAGACCATGTTGAACGCCCCCGTCCCCGAATTGCGGAAGAGCAGCGCGTTGGTGTTGCGCAGGTCCAGCATCATGACCGCGTCCGAGACGCTCGCGTCCGGCACGTCGACGCGGGTCTCGGCGACGATCAGCGGCGCGTCAGGCGCTTCCTCCTCATCGGACCGGTGTTCCTGAAACAGGGTGTAGCGCG
>CAXTHU010000036.1:0-17772 GCA_964244125.1 uncultured Sphingomonadaceae bacterium | reverse complement strand
GGTCCTGAATGGCGCCGTTAGCGGCCATTCAGCTTCGACGGAAACGCAGGATCGTCAAACCCGATCCTGTCCGATCCGCATCGTGCTCATGCGCAGGCGGGAGCACGGCTATCCCTCGAACGGAACAAATGTCTAAGGCATGTCCGATGCGCCCGCTTCTCACCCTCATCGTCCTGCTGCTGGCGACGGCCCCGGTCCTCCTCATGCGCCGGATCGCCCCGGACGTGACGTTGCGCGCGCGCGCGATCCCCCTCGACGCGCGCGATCCCGCGCGCACCCGCGTCGGGCGGCTGCGCTATCTCGGCGGCTGGGCGCTGGCGAGCCGCGATCCGCGCTTCGGCGGCTTCTCGGCGCTCGTCGCCGACGGGCGCGGCGGGGTGGTCGCGGTGGCCGATTCGGGGATGGCCGCGCGTTTCGCCGTCGGCGCCGGGGTCCGGCTGGTCGGCCTCGTACCGCTGCCCGTCCCGGCTTCGGGCGACTCGCTCAAGGCGGCGCGGGATGCGGAGTCGGCGACGCGGGACCCGGCGACCGGACGCGTCTGGATCGGCTATGAGGGATCGAACCGCATCGCCCGCCACGATGCCGGGCTCACCCGGCTGGAGGCGAGCGCCGCGCCGGCCGCCATGGCGGACTGGCCGACCAACGGCGGCGCCGAAACGCTCGCGCGGCTTGCCGACGGCCGCTTTCTCGTCATCTCGGAGACCGGCCGGACACCCGATGGCGCCCGCCGCGCCCTGCTGTTCCCCGGCGATCCGGCCGATCCGGCCACGGCGGCGCCCGTCCGCTTCGGCTACCGCCCTCCCCCCGGCTACGACCCGAGCGACGCGACGCGACTGCCCGATGGCCGGGTGCTGGTGCTGAACCGTCGCGTGGCGGTGCCGGAGGGCTTCTCCGCGATCCTCGTCCTGCTCGATCCGCGCGCGATCCGGGCGGGCGCCACCCTGTCGGGCGTCCCGGTCGCCCGGCTGGCGCGGCCGCTGGCGATCGACAATCTGGAGGGGATGGCGGCGACCGTCGAAGCCGGCCGCACCGTGCTGTGGCTGATCTCGGACGACAATTTCCTGCCGTTCGAGCGGACCCTGCTGCTGCGCTTCGCCCTGGACCGACTTCGCCTGGACTGACGGCGGCAGCCCCGGCGGGATCAGGCCGCGATGGCGCCCTTCTTGGCGACTTCGCGCTTCAGCCGGCGGGCCTTCAGCGACAGGTCGCCGTCCGACGTCTTCAGCAGCCAGTTGTCCAGCCCGCCGACATGCTCGACCGAGCGCAGCCCGTGGGTCGAGACGCGCAGCCGCACCGACTGGCCGAGCGCGTCCGACATCAGCGTCACGTTCTGCAAGTTCGGCAGGAAGGTGCGTTTGGTCTTGTTGTTGGCGTGGGAAACGTTGTGGCCCACCTGCCGGCCCTTGCCGGTCAGCTCGCAGATACGCGCCATCGTCTAATTCCTGAATCGGTTGCCCGGCTGAATCGGTTGCCTGGAAAGGAGGCGCGGTTAGCGGCGATGCCCGCCGCCGTCAAGGCGAGCCGCGCTTACGCATCCGGAACGATCGCCGCCCGCCGATGCAACCGCCATCCCCCGGCGGCGTTCAGCGGCCGCATCAACAGGAGAATATCATGCGCGCACTGCTCATCCTCGTGGCCGTCGTGGTCCTCGTCGGCATCGTCGGCGTCGCCACCGGCTTCATCAACCTGAGCGGCAAGTCCGGCCAGATGCCGCGCGTGGCGGTGGAGGGCGGCGCGCTGCCGTCGGTCTCGGCCGATACCGGCTCGATCGACGTCGGCACCACCAACACCACGGTCGACGTCCCCAAGGTCGAGACCGAGAAGAAGACCCTTTCTGTGCCGACCGTGTCGGTCAAGAAGGCCGACGGGAAGTGAGCAGGCGGCATAACGGCCTCTGGGCCGTCCTCGCCGCGATCCTGCTGCCGCCGCTCGGCGTGTGGCTGAGCGAGGGCCTGACCGCCTTCTTCTGGATCGCCGCGGCGCTGACCCTCCTGGCCTTCGTGCCGGGGATGGTCTTCGCGCTCTTCGCGGTGCTGCGGCCCCGCATGGCGTGATGGACGGGAAGGCCTTCGCCGGGCAGAAGCCGGCGATGGCCTTTCCGCTGCCGCCGCCGATGCGCCTGGCGCTCGACCTCGCCGCGCGGGCGGCACGGGCGGGCGAGGTGCCGGTCGGCGCGGTGGTGACGCGCGGCTCCGCCATCGTCGCCGGCGCCGCCAATGCGATGCGCGGCGGCAACGATCCCACCGCCCATGCCGAAATCGTCGCCATCCGCGCGGCGGCGACGGCGCTCGGCACGGCGCGGCTGGACGGTTGCGCGCTGTGGGTGACGCTCGAACCCTGCGCCATGTGCGCCGGCGCCATCGCGCTCGCCCGCCTCGCCACGCTCCACTATGCCGCCCCCGATCCCAAGGGCGGCGCGATCGACCACGGGCCGCGCCTCTTCGCCCAGCCGACCTGCCATCACCGCCCGCAGGTCTACGCCGGCATCGGCGAGGCGGAAGCGGCGGCGATGCTGCGCGATTTCTTCGCCGCCCGCCGCCCCGCATAGCTGTTCCCCGGCGCAGGGCGGGGAACAGGAAGGAGCTTGAGTGCAGGCCCGCGCTTGTCCCCGCCCCGCTTTCCCGGCAAGAGGGTTCCGGCGCCATGGCACCCCCCCTCCTCCATCCATTTCCCTGGACAGATCTGGCGATCATCCTCGCGCTCGTCGGGCTGAACGGGCTGTTCGCCATGTCGGAGCTGGCGATCGTGTCGGCGCGCGGCCCCCGGCTGGAGGCTATGGCGCGGACCGGGCGGCGCGGCGCGCGCACCGCCATCGCCTTGCGCGAGGATCCGGGCCGCTTCCTCTCGACCGTGCAGACCGGCATCACCCTCATTGGCATCGTCGCCGGCGCCTTTTCGGGCGCGAGCCTCGGCGGCCCGGTGGGCGAGCGGCTGGCACAGGTCGGGCTGCCGCCAGCCTGGGGCTTCGGCCTCGTGATCGTGCTGACGACCTATGTCTCGCTCATCGCCGGCGAGTTGGTGCCAAAGCAGGTGGCGCTGCGCGCGCCCGAGCCGATCGCGGCGGCGATGGCCATCCCGATGCTGTGGCTGTCGCGCGCGACGGCGCCGGTCGTGTGGCTGCTCGACCGGACGAGCGCGCTCATCTTCCGCCTGCTCGGCCTCCAGCGCGAATCGGCCAACCACGTCACCGCCGAGGAACTGCACCTGATCTTCGCCGAGGCCTCGTCCGCCGGCGTGATCGAGGAGAGCGAGCGCCAGATCATCTCCGGCGTCGTCCGGCTGGCCGATCGCCCGGTGCGCGAGGTGATGACGCCGCGCACCGAGGTCGACTGGCTGGACATCGCCGCCACCCCCGACGACATCGCCGCCCTCCTGACCGAGACCCCGCACAGCCGCGTGCCCGTGGCGGACGGATCGGTCGAGGCGATCGCCGGCGTCGTCCAGACGCGCGAGCTGCTGCTGGCGCTGCTGGAGGGCCGTCCGCTCGATCTCGGACGCATGATGCGTGCCGTGCCCGTCATACCCGATCAGATGGACGCGATGGACGCGCTCCTCGTGCTGCGCGGGGCGGAGGTGCCGATGGCGCTGGTCCACGACGAATACGGCCATTTCGAGGGGATCGTGACGCCGACCAACCTGCTCGCCGCCATCTCGGGCGGCTTCGCCTCCGACGGCGACGATCCGCACGATCCGGCGCTGGTCGAGCGGGCGGACGGCAGCTGGTTGGTATCCGGCTCGCTGCCGGCCGACGCGCTCGCCGACCGGCTGGGCTTCTCGCTCCCCGACGACCGCGACTATGCCACCGCCGCCGGCTTCGCGCTGTCGGTGCTGAAGCACCTGCCCGTCACCGGCGAGCGCTTCGACCATGGCGACTGGGCGTTCGAGGTGATCGACATGGACGGCCGCAAGATCGACAAGATGCTGGCCAGCCGGACGGGATAGCCTACCCCGCCACGCCGCACGCCACCCTGGCGCCGCTGTTGCCCGAGGGATCGGTGCGATAGTCGTCCGCCGCGGCGTGGATCACCACCGCCGCGCCGTCCGCGTCGAGCATCGGGTTCGGCCCGTCGCGCAGCCTGGCCCCGGCGATGACATAGTCCAGCGATCCGCCGCCGTCCGCGCCGATCGCGATGTTCGGCAGGTCGCCGCTGTGCGACCCTTGCGGATTGTCCATGCCGTGCTGGTGCCCGGCCGGGTTCCAGTGGCCGCCGGCGCTGGCGAAGGCCGGCGCCTCGCACTTGCCGACGGCGTGGATGTGGATGCCGGCCTTGCCCGGCGGCAGGCCGGTGGCGCTGGCGGAGACGGCGATGCCGCCCGGCCCGTCGGTGAAGGTGACGCGCCCGCGCGGGGCGCCGGACGCATCGGCCAGCGTCGCGGTCGCGCCGGGCGCGGCGGCGTCGCGGCCCATGCCGGCCATGCAGCCGCCGGCGAGCAGCGCGCCGCCGACGAGGAGGATGGCGAGGGGCGGGCGCTGCGTCATGGTCTGTCTCCCGGAATGGATGGCGCATGATCCGCCATTCGCGCGCGCCGCACAAGCCGGGCGGACGCTCACCGCCCCAGCGACAGCTTGGCGAACAGCGTGAAGCTGCGCGGATGCCGGCCATAGGCGCCGTCCAGCGCGTCGGGCATGGCATAGACGCTGGCCGATCCCCCCAGCGCCAGCGTCGCCGCCCGTCCCAGCGGCATTTCGCGGGCATAGCCCAGCGTCGCCTTGGTGACGGTGAAGGCGCGGCCGTGCAGCGGATCGCCCTCGTCGAACAATTCGTCGTTCTCCACCCGCTCGATCCGGCCTAACAGGTCGTGGCGCGGCGCGACCGCCCAGTTCGCCTCGACGAAACCGGCGTCGAGCGCGCGGTCCGGCCTGCGGTCCTTGCGCGAATAGCCCGCCGTCGCCGCCAGCCGATCGTCGCCATAGGCCAGCGCGGCGACGAAGCGCCCCTCGTCCTCGCCGGGATGCTGGCGTTCCGGCTCCTTCAATCGCCCGTAGGAGAGGGAGGCGGCCCAATGCGGATCGGGGCTCCACGTCGCCCGCGCGCTCCACGAATCGAGGCGCGGCCGCTCGATGTCCAGCCGCGCCTCGTCCGGCTCGCGCCCGGTGAAGGCGGACGCCTCCACCTGCCACGCCGCTCCGGCCAGCCCCAGCGTGGCGACGCCGAAGCTGATATGGGTCGAATCGAACCAGTGGTGGGTGATCGGCGCCTCCGGGTTCAGCCGCGCCGAAGGGCGGTGCATGAACGCCGACGGCCCCAGCGCCGGCTCCCCCACCGGCCCGCCATAGGCGAAGGCGACGATCCCCGCCGCCACGGGCAGGTCCAGGCGCGCGGCCAGTTCCATGAACAGGTCGTGCGGATGCTGGCGATCGACCAGCGGCCGGCCGCCGGCGGTCTCCCCGGTGGCGAGGAGGTTGGGATAGCCCCTGTCGCCCATCGCCGGATCGGCCGAGAACATCGCGCGCAGCGTCAGCCGCCCGCCGTCGCCCACCGGCCGGCCGGCCATCAGCATCGCCATCGACTGGACGAAGGTCTCCGTGTCGCCGCGCGGCCCGCCCTGACGGTCGTAGGTCGTCCAGGCATAGCCGTGCGCCATCAGCATCCAGTCGCCGGCCACGGCGTGCAGCCCCGCCATGCCCGGCCCGGCGGCGGGCGGCCGGCTGGTGCCGGAGCCCTCGGCGGTCATCCCCCCCTGCCGCGCCGCGCCCATGTCCGTATCCGTGTTCGTGTCCATCGCCATGCCGGGCATGTCGTGCCGCGGATGTCCGGTCTGCGCCGCCGCCGGCGCGGCAAGCGCCGCCGCCGCGAGGAGCGCGTGTTTCGTGTGTCGCATGTCCTGCTTTCGCGAATGCCCGGCCGCCGTCGTCCATCCCGAGCGATGTCGGGACGAACGGATGCGGGATCGGGTCTGGCTGATCGGTCGCGGCGTCGCGCCGCGGCGGTCAGGCGGCGCGTCGCGGCGGCGGCGGCTCGAAGGCGAGACGGCGGCCCGGCGGAAGCGGCCGGGCGGCGGCGACGGGCACGGACGACACGGGCACCGCGGGCAAGACGATCGTGGCCGCCGCCGCCGGCGCGGCCGCCGGACAGGCGCAACCGGCCGCATCCCCGGCCACCCGGTCATGCCGATGCCCGGCGTCTCCCGGATGCGGCCCGGCCCGATGCGACCCCGCCCGATGCGCGCCCTGATGACCTGCCTCCGCCGCCGGCGGGCAGCAGGCCATGGCCGGCATCGCCCGCGCCATCCCGGGCGCGGCGGCCATCAGCAGCAGGGCGAGGAGGAGCATGAGCCGGCGCACGGCCCGCTTGTAGCGCGGAAGGACGCGGGCGCCAATCGCGCGATGCCTACCCCCGGCCGCGCCACGCGGCCAGCAGCGCCGCGCCGTCGCGCTCCGGCTGGATCGCGCCTCCGCTGCGCGAGAAGCGGGGGGCGACGGCCGCCTGGCGCAGCCCGTCCACCTCGACATAGCTGCCGCGCGCGCGGAGATGCGGATCGTCGGGCGCGTCCTCCAGCCGGACGACCGGCGCGAAGCACGCATCGGTGCCGTCCAGCACGGCGCACCATTCGGCGAGCGGTCGGGTCAGGAACAGCGCGGCGAGGTCCTGCCCGGCCGCTGCCCAGCGCGCCGGATCGGCCTGCGCCTCCGCCAGCCCGGCGGGCGCCTCGATCAGCCGCAGCAGCTCGGCATAGAAATGCGGCTCGATCGGCCCGATCGCGATCTCCCGCCCGTCGCCGCACAGATAGCAGCGATAGAACGGCGCCGCCCCGCCCAGCATGTTGCGGTCGCGCTCCATCGCTATGGCGCCGGCCGGCAGCAACCCGGCGAACATCGTCATCAGCGAGGTCACGCCATCGACGATCGCGGCGTCGACCACCTGGCCCCGCCCGGATCGCTCGCGCTCCCACAAGGCGGCCATGATCCCGAACGCCAGGAACATCGACCCGCCGCCGAAATCGCCGACGAGGTTGAGCGGCGGGACGGCCGGCTCGCCCGGCCGGCCGATCGCGGCGAGCGCGCCGGTGCGCGCGATATAGGTGATGTCGTGGCCGGCGGTGCGCGCCAGCGGGCCGTCCTGGCCCCAGCCGGTCATCCGGCCGTAGACGAGCCGCGGGTTGGCGGCGAGCAACGGCTCCGGGCCGAGCCCCAGCCGCTCCATCACGCCGGGGCGGAAGCCCTCGATCAGCACGTCGGCGACGGCGCATGCCGCCTCGCAGGTCGCCCGCCCCGCCGCGCTGCGGATGTCCAACTCCAGCCGCGCGCGGCCGCGATCGACCACCGGATTGGCCCAGCCGGTGCCGCCGGGGCGATCGATCCGCAGCACGTCGGCGCCCAGATCGGACAGCAGCATCGCCGCATGCGGGCCGGGGCCGATCCCGGCGAACTCGACCACGCGCAGGCCGGTCAGCGGCCCCGCCGCCGTCATGCCGGGCGGGATTCAGAGCGCACGGGCGATCACCATCCGCTGGATGTCGGACGTACCCTCGTAGATCTGGCACACCCGCACGTCGCGATAGATCCTGGCGAGGCCGTATTCCTCCAGATAGCCATAGCCGCCGAGCGTCTGGATCGCGCCCGACACGATCGCCTCGGCCGCCTCGGACGCGAACAGCTTGGCCATCGACGCATCCTTCAGGCAGGGTTCGCCGGCATCCTTCATCGCCGCGGCATGCAGCACCATCTGCCGCGCCGCCTCCAGTCTGGTGGCGAGGTCCGCCAGCCGGAAGCCGACCGCCTGGTGATCGATGATCGCCGCGCCGAAGCTGCGCCGTTCCCTGGCATAGCCCACCGCGACCTCCAGCGCCGCCTGCGCCATGCCGACCGCCTGCGCGGCGATGCCGATGCGCCCCGCCTCCAGGTTGGACAGCGCGATGCGATAGCCCTCGCCCTCGCCGCCGAGCATCAGCCCGTCCTCGACGAACAGGCCGTCGAAGCGGATCGCGCAGGTGTCGGACGCCGCCTGCCCCAGCTTGTGCTCGACCTTGTCGACGGAATAACCCGGCCGGTCGGTGGGGACGAGGAAGGCGGACATGCCCCGCTTGCCCGCCGCCGGATCGGTGACGGCGAACACGATCGCCAGCCCGGCGATCCGGCCCGAGGTGATGAACTGCTTGGCCCCGTCCAGCCGCCAGCCGCCGTCGACCCGCGTCGCGCGGGTGCGGAGTGCCGCGGCGTCCGATCCGGCATCCGTCTCGGTCAGCGCGAAGGCGCCGATCATGCGGCCGGCGATCAGGTCCGGCAGGAACCGCGCCTGCTGCGCCGGACTGCCCAGCCGCAGCAGGCCGCCGACGATCAGGCTGTTCTGGATCGACACGATCGTCGACAGCGCCCCGTCCGCCGCGCCGAGTTCGACCAGCGCCAGCGCATAGGAGACATAGTCCGCCCCGGCGCCGCCCGAGCTCTCCGGCGCGGTCATGCCCATCAGCCCCAGCCCGGCCACCTCCTCGAACAACCCGTCCGGATAGCCGCCGGCGCGTTCGAAGGCGGCGCTGTGCGGCCGGATGCGCTCCTGCGCGAACGCGCGCACGGCGTCCTTGATCGCGACCTGGGTTTCGCTGAGGATCATGCCTGTCCGCTCCGGTTCGGGCCGTCTGTGAGGGGGCCGATTGCCGCTGTCAATTGTCCCAACCGGGCGGCCCCGCCGGACGATCCGGCATGGTGGAAGGTTCTTTGCAAACCTAATTCGGCCGTTCCTGCCGGTTGCGGCCCTCGCGCATCGGGCGGCCGGCGGAACGCTCGATCGGGGCGGCGGCACGCGCCGGGCGGGATGCGGCGTCGGGGCGCCGCGCGGGTCGCGCCCGATCGACCCGGCCGGGCCGGTCGCGCCGATACGCGCGGCCGTCGCTTCTCGCGCCGGGCAAGCCCGCGCCGGCCACGCCGTCCGGGCGGCGCCCGCCCGGCCGATAGTCTCCCGGCCGATGGTCGCGCGCCTGCCAGCGATGCCGCTTGCCGCCGCGATCATAGGCCCAGAGGCCGGAGCCCGGATAATAGAAGCCGTCATACCAGCCCGGTCCATAGCCATAGCCATAGCCGGCCTCGACGCCGACCACGCCGTTGTAACGGCCATAGGAGGACACGTCGTCGTCATGGAAGGCGCAGCCGCCCAGCAGGAGGAGCAGCGGTAGGATATGGAGCAGCGGTTTTCCTGTGGTCATGGCGCCACCATCGGCGATGCCGATTTAACCGCCCCTGAACCGGCGTTCGGCCGGCACTGGCGGGCGGGGGCGTCGGCGGGCTATCAGGGGCGATGCGCCGGATCGTCGCCCTCCTCGCCGCCCTTCTCCTGGCCCTGCCGGCGGCCGCGGCGCCGCCGCTGGTGCTGGCCGCCGCCAGCATGCAGGAATCGCTCACCGCCGCCGCCGATGCGTGGGTCCGCGCCGGCCATGCCCGCCCGGTCCTGTCCTTCGCCGCCTCCTCCGCGCTCGCCCGCCAGATCGAGGCGGGGGCGCCGGCGGACCTGTTCGTCTCGGCCGACGAGGCGTGGATGGACGCGCTGGCGGGCGGGGGCCTGCTCCGGCCGGGCAGCCGCGCCGATCTCGTCGGCAACCGGCTGGTGCTGGTGGCGCCCGCCGCCGACCGCCGGCCGCTGGCGATCCGGCGCGGCTTCCCGCTGGCCCGCGCGCTCGGCACCGGGCGCCTGGCGATCGCCGATCCGGATGCGGTGCCGGCCGGCCGCTACGGCCGGGCGGCGCTGACCGCGCTCGGCGTCTGGCCGTCGGTCGCCGGACGGCTGGCGCCCGGCGACAGCGTCCGCGCGGCCCTGGCGCTGGTCGTGCGGGGCGAGGCGCCCTACGGCATCGTCTACGCCACCGACGCGCGCGCCGCCCCCGGCGTGCGGGTGGTCGGCGTCTTCCCCGCCGCCAGCCACCCGCCGATCCGCTATCCGATCGCGATCCTGCGGGCATCGGCCAGCCCGGACGCCGCGCGCTTCCGCGCCTGGCTGCTGTCGCCCGCCGGCCGGGCCGTCTTCGCCCGTTTCGGCTTCATCCTTCCCTAGATGATCTCGCCGGCCGAATGGGCGGTGGTCGGCCTGTCGCTGAAGGTGGCGCTCGTGGCGATGGCGGCGACGCTGCCGGTCGCCTTCCTGCTGGCGCTGCTGCTGGCGCGGGGGCGGTTTCCCGGCCGGCTGCTGCTCGACGCGGTCGTCCACCTGCCGCTGGTGGTGCCGCCGGTGGTGACCGGCTGGCTGCTGCTGCTGGCCTTCGGGCGGACCGGGCCGGCCGGCGCCTGGCTGGAACGTTGGCTGGGGATCACGCTGATGTTCCGCTGGACCGGGGCGGCGCTGGCGGCGGCGGTGATGGCGCTGCCGCTGATGGTCCGCGCCATCCGCCTGTCGATCGAGGCGGTCGACCGCCGGCTGGAGGGGGCGGCGCGCAGCCTGGGGGCCGGCCGGACCCGCGCCTTTCTCACCGTCACGCTCCCGCTGTCGCTGCCGGGGGTCGCCGCCGCGCTGATGCTCGGCTTCGCCCGCTCGCTGGGCGAGTTCGGCGCGACGATCAGCTTCGTCTCCAGCATCCCGGACGAGACCCGCACCCTGCCGCTCGCCATCTACGCCGCGTTGCAGGTGCCGGGCGGCGACGCGGCGGTCGCCCGGCTGGCCGCCGTCTCGGTCGCGCTGTCGCTGGTGGCGCTGGTCGCGTCCGAGGCGCTGGCGCGGCGGATGGGGACGCGCATGCATGTCCTTTGACGTCGATGTAGCCAAGCACCTGGGCGAGCGGGAGATCGCGCTACGGCTGGAGGCGGGGCCTGGGCTGACGGTGCTGTTCGGCCGCTCTGGCGTCGGCAAGACCTCGGTGCTGAACATGGTCGCGGGCCTGCTGCGGCCCGACCGGGGCCATGTCCGCGTCGGCGGCGAGACGCTGTTCGACGGCACCCGCGACCTGCCCCCCGAACGCCGCCGCGCCGGCTACGTCTTCCAGCAGGCGCGGCTGTTCCCGCATCTCCGGGTGCGGCGGAACCTGCTCTACGGCTGGCGGCTGGCGGCCGCGGCGGATCGCTGGATGGGGCTGGACGAGGCGGTCGCCTTCCTCGGCCTCGAAGCCCTGCTCGATCGCTGGCCGGCGACGCTGTCGGGCGGCGAGGCGCGGCGGGTGGCGATCGGCCGCGCGCTCCTGTCCGGCCCCCGCTTCCTCCTGATGGACGAGCCGCTGACTTCGCTCGACGCCGCCCGGCGCGAGGAGATCATGACCGTCGTCGAGCGTATCCGCGACGAGCTGGAGCTGCCGATCCTCTACGTCACCCACGACCCCGCCGAGGCCGCGCGGCTGGCGAGCCAAGTGGTGGAGATGGGATAGGCTATGCCCGCCGCTTGCGCTGCACCAACGCGTCTCGCCTTCGCTCGGCATGGACGGTTCTCATCGTTCCATCCGGTTCCCGCCTAAGACGACCGCTCCTCCGCCAGCCCCGCCAGCAGCCCCGGCGTCAGCACCTGCGGCAGGACCCGCGCCGCCCCCCCCGCCGGATACCACAGATAGAGCGGCACCCCCGATCGCCCCTGCCGCTCGATGAAGCGGCCGATGGCGGGGTCGCCGCGCGTCCAGTCGCCGACCAGCACCGCCACGCCCGCGCGGCGGAAGGCGGCGGCGACCTGCGGCCGGTCGATCGCCGCCTTCTCGTTGACCTTGCAGGTGAGGCACCAGTCGGCGGTGAAATAGACGAAGGCCGGTCGGCCCGCCGCCCGCGCCGCCGCCAGCCTCGCCTCGCCGAAGGGTTCGGCGCCGAGCGCGGCGGGCGCCTTGGCGGCGACCGCCGGCGCGTCGCTCACCACCCCGATGGCGGCCGCCGCCGCCAGCGCCGCCGGCACCAGCGGCAGCCAGCTGCGCCCGGCGCCGCGATGCTGCCGCCGCCCGACCGCCCACAGCGCCAGCCCGATCGCCAGCATCGCCGCCAGCCCGATCGTCATGCCGGCGACGCCGGCCTGCTGCCCCAGCACCCAGGCGAGGCCGAGCGCGGTCAGGAACATCGGCACCGACAGCACGCGCCGCAGCCGGTCCATCCACGCCCCCGGCCGTGGCAGCCGCCGCCGCAGCGCCGGCACGAAGCCGAGCAGCAGGAAGGGCAGCGCCAGGCCGAAGCCGAGCCCGGCGAAGACCGCCAGCGCCGCCGGCCACGGCAGCACCAGCGCCGCGCCCAGCGCGCCGGCCATGAACGGCCCGGTGCAGGGCGTCGCGACGAACGCCGCCAGCGCGCCGGTCCAGAAGGCGCCCCTGGCGCCGCCCTGCCCGGCGAGCGCGTCGCCGCCCGCCACCGTGGCCAGTTCGAACAGGCCGGCGAGGTTCAGCGCGATCCCGGTCACCAGCACGAGCAGGAACAGGATCACGCGCGGATCCTGCAACTGGAACGCCCAGCCCGCCGCCGATCCGGCCGCGCGCAGCCCCAGCAGCACCGCGCCGAGCGCGAGGCAGAGCGCGACGACGCCGGCGGCATATGCCCCCGCCTCGATCCGCGCGGTCCGCTCGTCGCCGCCGGCGCGCGCGAGGCCCAGCGCCTTCAGGCTCAGGATCGGAAAGACGCAGGGCATGATGTTGAGGATCAGCCCGCCCAGCACCGCCCCGCCCAGCGCCAGCAGGAAGGTGCCGCCGCCACCCTCGCCTCTGGCCGCGAGGGGTGCGCCGGCGGCCGGCACCGCCCCGCGATCGGCGGTCAGCTCCAGCCCCTGCCCCGCGCCGATGCGCAGCACGCCCTCGACCGGCCCGGCCGGCGGGGTCGCGCCCGCTTTCGTCTCGACGATCAGCCGGTCGCCGTTGCGCGTCACGCTCTGCGGCGCGGCGTAGTCGACGACGCCGTCCGTCCCGGCGAAGAAATGCGGCGCGTCGACCGCGACGCCCTCCGGCAGCGGCACCGACAGGCGGAACAGACCGCCCGCCACCGCATAGCGCGCCCTGGCGCCCAGCGGCCGGGGCAGCGCCGCGCGCCAGCCGTCGAACGCGGCGCGGTCGGCCGCCGCCACCGCGCCGTCGCCGACGGTCAGTTCGGCGGTCAGCGTCGCCTTCGCCGGCACGCAGAGTTCGGCGCTGCATTCCAGCCAGTCGATCCTCGCCGTCAGCGGCAGCTTCGTGCCCGGCGCCAGCCCCTTCGGCACGTCGAGCGTCGCCAGCAGCGCATAGGGCGCCTCGTAGACATGGTTCATCAGCCCGGCGAGCAGCAGCGTGCCGGGCACCGGATAGCGCAGCGGCCCGGCCGTCACCCCCGGCGGCAGGGTCCACGCGACCCGCGTCTCGATCCCGCTGTCGCCGGGATTGCGCCAGTATCCGTGCCAGCCGGCGTCCGGCGTGAAGCGGAAGGCGAGCGTCGCCGCGCCGCCGGCCGCCGGCGCGGCGCTCTCCGCCACCAGCGCGACGCGGATATGCGGGGCGTCCGCGCCGGGCTGCGCCGCGCCGCGTCCGGCGGAGAGGGCGAGGAGCAACAGGAACAGGCCGGCGAAAGGTCGGATCATCTGGCTCTCCGGCGGGCGGGCGGGTATCATAGCATGGCGGTGCGGGCGGGAGACGACGGAAGTCGGGAAAAAACTTTCGGCTTGCCGGAACCCCCTCGATGCTCGATCATTCTATATCCCGGACAGCGACTTTATGCCCCCCCGCTCTCGCTGTCCCTCAAATGGGCCCGGACGTATCGACCTTCCCCCCGGCGATACCTCCGGGCTCAACTTGTCTGGGGCCGTTCCGTTCTCATTCCACGCGCGCAACGGAACCTGTGCCGCCGGCGCGCATTGTTTCTCCGGATGGATGGCGATCCGCCGTCCCGGAAAGGGAGACTGACGATGGTTCGCAAGCTCATGACGATGGCGGTTGTCGCCGGCGCGCTGCTCGCCGCGGCCTGCAACACGGTCGAGGGTGCCGGCAAGGACGTGTCGTCGGCCGGCGACGCGGTCCAGAACGCCGCGAAGTAAGCCTCAGCCGCGCGCGCCGGCCTCCTCATCGGGGGTCTCGCGCGCGCGGCGCCGCTCGGTGAACCAGATCGCCACCAGCGCGAACTCGTAGAGTATGATGAGCGGTATCGCGAGCATCAGCTGCGACACCGCATCCGGCGGCGTCAGCACCGCCGCCACCGCCACCGCCCCGACGATGGCATAGCGCCGTCCGGCGGCGAGCTGCCTGCGCGTGACGAGCCCCGCCTGCTCCAGCAGCAGCAGCACGACCGGCAGCAGGAACGCCACGCCGAAGCCGAACATGAACTTCGTCACGAAATCGAGATAGTTGCCGACGCCGGGCAGCGCATCCTGCTGCACCCCGCCGATATTCCCTTGGAAGCTCAGCAGGAAATGCAGCGCCAGCGGCATGGCGACGTAATAGGCCAGCGCCGCGCCCATGGTGAACAGCACCGGCGTCAGGATCAGGAAGGGGAACAGCGCCCGCTTCTCCCTGGCATAGAGGCCGGGGGCGACGAACCGCCAGACCTGGTTGGCGATGACCGGAAAGGCGATCATGATCGCGGCGAACAGCGCCACCTTCACCTCGACGAAGAACGCCTCGAAGATGTTGGTGTAGATCAGCCGGCCCTGCCCCGCGCGCAGCAGCGGCTGGACGAGGAAGGCGAAGATCGGCCGGGCGAAATAGAGCGAGACGGCAAAGGCGATGCCCAGCGCGCCGACCGCCCACAACAGCCGCCGGCGCAGCTCGATCAGATGCTCCATCAGCGGCGCGCGGCTCTCGTCGATATCCTTCATGGCAGCGGCCGGCCTCCGTGCGGTTCAGCCGCGGCGGGATCGGGCGGGGCATCGGCGGCGGGATGCGCCAGCGGCAGCATCGGCGCGTCCGCCGGATCGAGGGCCGGATCAGGCGCCGGATCGGTCGCGGCGTCGTGGACGGGCGGATGCTCGCTCATGATGCGGGCATTCTCCGCCTTCCACCGCGCCTCCATCTCCTCCAGCTCGGCCTCGCGCACCATCGTGTCGAAGCCGGAGCGGAAATGCCGCGCGACGCCGCGCGCCTTGCCGACCCACTGGCCCACCACCCGCATCACGCGCGGCAGGTCCTTCGGCCCGATCACCACGAGCGCGACGATCGCGACGATCAGGAACTCGCTGGGTGCGACATCGAACATGGGGCGGTTCTTTAGAGCGGAACGAAATCGATTAGAACCACCCCGTTCCCCGGCGCAGGCCGGGGAACGGCTCCGGCCGGATTAGCTCGACGCCACGCTCAAGCCGGCCGGTCGTCCGGCATCGGGCGCAGCTCGCGCTCCGCCGCCGGTTCCAGCGGCGGCTGGTTCTGGAGGCGGGGGGCGGGGCGCTGGGCGGCCTCCTCCTCCTCGCTCATGCCCTTCTTGAAGCTCTTCAGCCCCTTGGCGACATCGCCCATCATGTCGGAGAATCGCCCCTTGCCGAACAGCAGGAGGACGACCAGCCCCAGCACGAGCCAGTGGATCAGGCTGAAACTACCCATGGAAACACACTCCCGGAGGACGGATGGACCCTGTCTAGGCCATTCCACCGGCGAATAGAACCCGTGGCCTCAATCCGTCTCCCCGATCGGGTCGAGCAGCCCCGTCGCGCGCAGTTCCTCCAGCCCGGGCAGGTCGCGGCGCGAGGCGAGGCCGAAATGGGCGAGGAAGGCGGGGGTGGTGGCATAGGTCAGCGGCCGCCCCGGCGTCTCGCGCCGCCCGGCCGGCCTCACCCAGCCCGCCGCCATCAGCACGTCGATCGTGCCGCGCGAGATCTGCACGCCGCGGATCGCCTCGACATCGGCGCGGGTGGCGGGTTCGTGATAGGCGATGATCGCCAGCGTCTCGATCGCGGCGCGGCCGAGGCGGCGCGGCTCCTCCCGTGTCCGGCGCAGGATGTGACCGAGATCGGCGGCGGTCTGGAAATGCCACCGCCCGCCGCGCTCGACCAGGTTGATCCCGCGCCCGGCATAGTCCCCGGCCAGCCGCGCCAGCACGTCGCGCGCGTCGCGCGCGTCGCCATGCCCGCCGACCAGTTCGGCCACCTGCGCCAGCGTCAGCGGCTGATCGGCCGCGAACAGCGCCGCCTCGGCGATGCGAACCGCCTCGTCGCTCATGCCGCGCGGATCATCAGCGGGGCGAACGGCGCCTCCTGCTTCAGCTCGATCCGCCCGCGCCGGGCCAGCTCCAGCGCCGCGACGAAGCCCGACGCGCGGGCCGACCGGCCGAGCGCCGGATCGTCTGTCACGGGCAGGAAGCGGGCCAGCTCGCACCAGCCGGAAAAGCCGCCGAGCATCCGCTCCATCGCGGTCAGCGCCTCGTCCAGCGTCATCACCGCCCGCCGGCCGACGACATGCAGCACCGGCCGCGTCCGCGCCGTCGCCGCGCCATAGCCGGCGAGGAGGTCGTAGAGGCTCGCCCGCCACGCCGGCCGCCGCGCCACCGCCAGCCCCTCGGGCGCGGCGCGGACGAAGACGTCGCGGCCGATCCGGTCCCGCGCCATCAGCCGCGCGCCGGCATCGCGCATCGCCTCCAGCCGCGCCAGCCGCAGCTGGAGCCGCGCCGCCAGTTCCTCCGGATCGGGATCGGCCGTCGGGTCCTTGGGCAGCAGCAGCGCCGACTTCAGCAGCGCCAGCCACGCCGCCATCACCAGATAATCCGCCGCCAACTCCAGCCGCAGCGCGCGGGCCGCCTCGACATAGGCGAGATACTGCTCGACCAGCGCCAGGATGGACAGCTGGCGCAGGTCCACCTTCTGCGTCCGCGCCAGCGCCAGCAGCAGGTCGAGCGGCCCCTCCCACCCGTCGATGTCGATGGTGAGGGTGGGCTCGCCGCTCATCTGCCGTCGCTCAGCTAAGCGCGAGCAGGCGGTCCCGCTCGGCCGTCAGCCAGGCCATGTCGCCCTCCGGCGCGGCGCCGGCGACCGTCGCCATCGCCCGGTCGAGCCGCGCGGTCGCCTCGGACGTCATCGCCCCCAGCGCGCCGGCCACCGCCGCCATCTCCGCCATGTCGCCCGAACAATGCAGCGCCACGTCGCACCCCGCCGCGATCGCCCCCGCCGCCCGCTCGGCGAAGCCGCCGTCGAGCGCCTTCATGCCGAGATCGTCCGACATCAGCAGCCCGCCGAAGCCGATCGCGCCGCGGATCACCCGGCCGATGATCGTCGGCGACAGCGTCGCGCAGGTGTCCGCGTCCCATGCCGGATAGACGACGTGCGCCGTCATCGCCATCGGCGCGGCGGCCAGCGCGCGGAACGGCTCCAGGTCGGTCTCCAGTTCCCCGGCCGTGGCGGTCACCACCGGCAGCTCCAGGTGGCTGTCGGCCAGCGCCCGGCCGTGGCCCGGCACATGCTTGACGACGCCGACGACGCCCCCCTCGGCGAGGCCCAGCAGGGTCATCCGGCCGAGCGCCGCCACCTGCATCGGCTCGGCGCCCAGCGCCCGGTCGCCGATGATGTCGTGCGCGCCCGGCTGGCGCACGTCGAGCAGCGGCAGGCAGTCGACGTTCACCCCCACCTCGCGCAGCATCAGCGCGATGGCGGCGGCATTGTGGCGGATCGCCTGCATCGCGCTGACCGGCGCCGCCGCGTAGAGCGCGGCGAACCGCTCGCCGGACGGAAATGCGGGCCATTCGGGCGGCCGCAGCCGCGCCACGCGCCCGCCCTCCTGGTCGATCAGGATCGGCGTATCGTCGCGGCCCGAGAGCGCGCGCAGCTCCTCGGTCAGCGCGAGCAGCTGCGCGCGGTCGACGCAGTTGCGGCCGAACAGGATGTAGCCGGCGGGATCGGTGTCGCGGAAGAACCGCCGCTCGTCGTCGGTCAGCGCCGGGCCGGACAGCCCCATGATCGCCGGGATCATGCCCGACACGTCATCGCGCCACCACCTGGCAGCTCTCCCCCGCCACCC
>CAXTHU010000035.1:0-17922 GCA_964244125.1 uncultured Sphingomonadaceae bacterium | reverse complement strand
GGTCCTTGATGTCGCAGGTCTTGCAGTGGACGCAGTTCTGCGCGTTGATCTGGAGGCGCGGTCGGTCCTCCTCGGCGCCGACGATCTCGTAGACGCCGGCCGGGCAATAGCGGCTCTCGGGCGAATCATAGAGCGCCAGGTTGACGTCGATCGGCACCTCGGCGTCCTTCAGCGTCAGGTGGATCGGCTGGTCCTCCTCGTGATTGGTGTTCGACAGGAACACCGAGGAGAGGCGGTCGAAGCTGACGACGCCGTCGGGCTTGGGATAGGCGATGGGCTTCACCATGTCCCGCCGCCACAGGCTCTTGCTGTCGCGATGGTGGCGGAAGCTGTAGGGGATGCCGATCTTCAGCTGGCGCATCCACATGTCGGCGCCCGCCCAGAGCGTGCCGGCGGTGGCGCCGAACTTGGCCAGCGCCGGCTCGGCGTTGCGCACCTTCTTCAGTTCGGTCGCGATCCAGCTCGCGTTCAGCGTCTCGGGATAGCTGGCCAATTCGTCGCCGCGCCGGTCCGCCGCCACCGCCGCGAAGGCCGCCTCGGCCGCCAGCATGCCGGACTTCATCGCGGTATGCGTGCCCTTGATGCGCGGTACGTTCACGAAGCCCGCCGAACAGCCGATCAGCGCCCCGCCGGGGAAGGTGAGCTTGGGCACCGACTGCCAGCCGCCCTCGTTGATCGCCCGCGCGCCGTAGGACACGCGCTTGCCGCCTGCCAGCACCGCGCGGATGTCGGGATGCTGCTTCCACCGCTGGAACTCCTCGAACGGCGAGAGATGCGGGTTGCGGTAGCCGAGACCCACGACGAAGCCGAGCGCGACCTGGTTGTCCGCCTGGTGATAGAGGAAGCCGCCGCCGACCCCGTCGTCCAGCGGCCAGCCCTGGGTATGGACGACGCGGCCGGGGACGTGGCTGTCGGCGGGCACGTCCCACAGTTCCTTGATGCCGAGGCCATAGACCTGCGGCTGGCAATCGCGTTCCAGGTCGAACTGCCGCTTCAGCTCCTTGCTGAGACTGCCGCGCGCGCCCTCGGCGAAGAAGGTGTAGCGCGCATGCAGTTCCATGCCCGGCTGGTAGTCGGGCTTGCGCGTGCCGTCGTGCGCGACGCCCATGTCGCCGGTGGTGACGCCCTTCACCGCGCCGGCCTCGTCGAACAGCACCTCGGCGGCGGCGAAGCCGGGGAAGATCTCCACCCCCAGCGCCTCGGCCTGGCCCGCCAGCCAGCGGCACAGATTGCCCAGCGAGCAGGTATAGGTGCCCTTGTTGTTCATGAACGGCGGCATCAGGAGGTGCGGCAGCGCGAAATGGCCGCGCTCGCTCAGCACCCAGTGATGGTTCTCCACCACCGGCACCGTCATCGGGCTGTCCATGTCGCGCCATTCGGGCAGCAGCTCGTCGAGCGCGATCGGATCGATCACCGCGCCGGACAGGATATGAGCGCCGACCTCCGAACCTTTTTCGAGGACGCAGACGCCGATTTCCGAACCGGCTTCGGCCGCCAGCTGTTTCAGCCGGATCGCCGCCGCCAGGCCGGCCGGGCCGGCGCCGACGATGACGACATCATATTCCATCGATTCCCGGTCGGACATCTCGATCCCTCAAACTCGGCCGCCACGGCATCCGTCCGTCGCATTCGTCAACCATCCTGGCACTTTGGCGGTGCCCCGAGATTGACGGCCGCGTCAACCTCCGTTCCTGTGAGATAGTGCGGGCAGGCGACAGTGAAAGGCTCCACGCCGAGGTCGCGAGCGTCCTCGACTGGTGGACGATGGCGGGGGTGGACCTCGCGGTCGGCGAGCGTCCGCGCAACTGGCTGCGGCCGGCGCCCTCCCCGGTAGAAGTCCTCGACGTCGCCCCGTCCGACACGCTCCCCGAGACGCTCGACGCCTTTATCGCATGGCTCGCGACCGGCGGCGACGCCGCGCTGCTCGGCCCCATCGCGCAGCGGGTCGCGCCGGCGGGCGATCGCGCCGCCGCGCTGATGATCCTGGCGGACATGCCGGGCGTCGAGGATGCGCCGGCCGGCCGGCTGTTCGACGGCCCCGTCGCGCCCCTGTTCGAACGGATGCTCGCCGCCATCGGCACCACCCGCGAGGCGGTGTGGCTCGCCCCGCTGTTCCCCGCCCGCCCGGCGGGCGGCGCGGATGCGACGCGGGTGTCGGCGCTGGCCGAAATCGCCCGCCGCCATGTCGCCCTCGTCCGCCCGCGCCGCCTGTTGCTGATGGGCAAATGCGCCGGGGAGGCGATGCTGGGCGACGTGCCGGCGCGGGGTTCCGTCCACCGGCTCGATTTCGCCGGCACGGCGGTGGCGACCGTCGCCACCTTCGGCCCGGCCGCGCTGCTCGATTCCGCGACGCTCAAGCCCGCCGCCTGGGCCGACCTGCGTTTGCTTATGGGGGAAGACCTGTGATGCTTACCGCACTTTCGAAAAGGCCGTTCCCCGGCGAAGGCCGGGGCCCAGTTGGGGGACGCTGGGATGACCGTGGCGCGTCGTTGATCGGCCTTCCCAACCGGGCCCCGGCCTTCGCCGGGCAACCGGCTTTATTTTTACGGGCGACACGTATCCTCCTCGCCGCCGCCACGCTCCTCGCGCTCGCCGCGCCCGCCCACGCCGAACCCGCCCGATCCGGCATCGCCACCCAGCTCGATGCCGCGCGGCGCGACGGCTATCGCGCCGTATTCGCCGCGATCCGCGCCGGCCAGTATGACGATGCCGCCGCGCGCCTGGACGGGATGGGCGACGGCCCGCTCCACGCCGTCGCCCGCGCCGAGCTGTTCCTCGCCAAGGGATCGCCGCGCCCCGACAACGCGGCGTTGACCGCCCTCGTCGGCCGCGCGCCCGAGCTGCCCGAGGCGCCGCAACTCGTCGCGCTGCTGAAGAAGCGCGGCGGCGGCGCGGCCGGCGACCTGGTCCTCCCCACCCTGCCAACGCCGCGCCAGCTCACGCCCGTGAAGGGTGCCCCCCGCCGCCTCGCCGCCCGCGCGGTCAGGTCCGACGCCGCCGCCGCGCGCCTGGCCGTCCAGATCAGGCCGTTGGTGAAGGAGGATCGCGCCGGCGAGATGGAGGGCTACCTCCTCGCCGCCCAGGAGGAGCTGACCCCCGAGGCGCGGACCGAGTGGCAGCAGCGGATCGCCTGGTCCTATTATCTCGCCGGCGACGATGCCGACGCGCTCCGCCTGGCGCTCGCCGCCGGCGCGGGCACCGGCGACTGGGCCACCTCGGCCGACTGGGTCGCCGGCCTCGCCGCCTGGCGGCAGGATCGCTGCGATCCTGCCGGCCGCGCCTTCGCCGGGGTCGGCCGCAACGCCCGCGACGACGAGATGCGCGCCGCCGGCCTGTTCTGGTCGGCCCGCGCCGATTTCGCCTGCCGCCGGCCCGAGCAGGTGCAGGCCAAGCTGCGCGCCGCCGCGCGCATCCCCGAGACCTTCTACGGCCTGATCGCCGCCCGCACGCTCGGCATCGCCCCGCCGCCGGCGGTGAAGCGCGCATCGCTCGCCGCCACCGAATGGTCCGCCCTCGCGCCGCACAGCAACGCCCAGGCCGCCGTCGCGCTGACCGAGATCGGCGAGCCGGCGCTGGCCGACCGGATGATCCGCTGGCAGGCGCAGATCGGCCGGCCGGCGGACCACCTGGCGCTCGTCCATCTCGCCGGCGGGCTGGACCTGCCGGCGACGCAGGTGTGGCTGGCCCACAACTCGCCCGACGGGAACCGCATCGACGCCTCGGCGCGCTATCCCGCGCCGGGCTGGACACCGGCCAACGGCTGGCAGGTCGATCGCAGCCTCGTCTTCGCTCACAGCCTGGAGGAGAGCGTGTTCCGCGTCGGCGCCACCAGCGGCGCCGGCGCGCGCGGCCTGATGGGCATCATGCCCGGCACCGCCGAGCAGCTCGACCGGCGCGAGGGCCTGCCCGGCACCGATCGCGCGCGGCTGGCCGATCCGGCGGTGAACATGGCCTATGGCCAGCGGATGCTGACCTGGCTGCGCGACCTGCCGTCGACCGGCGGCCTGCTGCCAAAGGTCATCGCCGCCTACAACGCCGGACCGGGCGCCAACATCAAGTGGAACCCGCTGGCGCGCGACCGCGGCGATCCGCTGCTGTGGATCGAGAGCATCCCCTACATCGAGACGCGCGCCTATGTCGGCCTCGTCCTGCGCAACTACTGGATGTACCAGCGCCAGGCGGGCGAGCGGACGCCGAGCCTGGCCGCGCTGGCCCAGGGCATGTGGCCGCGCTTCCCCGGCCTCGCCGGGCAGACCGCGCTGCGGGTGAGCGCGCCGGCCAGGGCGCCGGTCCGCCTGGCGCTGGTGATGCCGCCGGTGCGGGCGCCGCGCGTGCCCGAGATGCCGGCCGATACGCCGCCGGCCGATACGCTGCTCGCCGACGCCGCCCCGCCGGTGAAGGCGACGGCGCCGGTCCTCGTCCATGCCGGCACCTCCCTGCCGACGCCGAGCGCCGCCGGCCGCGCGATGGCCAGCGCCACCGATGCCGGGCGACAGTCGGTCGCGGTGGTGAAGGACGTCGCCCGCACGCTCGCCGGCCCGGTGGTGCGGTCGCAGACGGCCGCGCCGGGCACGCGGCTCGACGCGATGCTGGCGCCGATCCTCGCCAGGGAGCTGCCGGCCAGGGCGAAGCGCGGCAACGCCAGGCTCGGGACCACGGCCAAGGCGGTCGCCGACGCGCTGAAGGATGCGATGGAGCGATGACGCTGGACGAGAGCCGCCGCTTCATCCCCGTCCGCATCGCCGTCCTCACCGTCTCCGACACCCGCACGCCCGCCGACGATCGCTCCGGCGACCTGCTGGCGGCGCGGCTGGAGGCGGCCGGCCACGTCCTGGTCGACCGCGCCATCGTTCGCGACGACGTGCCGCTGATCGTCGCGCAACTCGGCCGCTGGATCGCCGATCCGGCAATCGATTGCGTCATCTCCACCGGCGGCACCGGCGTCACCGGCCGCGACGTGACGCCCGAAGCCTTCGGCCAAGTGTGGGAAAAGCCGATCGAGGGCTTCGGCGAGCTGTTCCGCTGGCTGAGCTTCACCACCGTCGGCACCTCGACCATCCAGTCGCGCGCCTGTGCCGGGGTGGCGGCCGGCACCTATCTCTTCGCGCTGCCCGGCTCGACCGGCGCGGTGAAGGACGGCTGGGACGGCATCCTGGCCCACCAGCTCGACAGCCGCCACCGCCCCTGCAACTTCGTCGAGCTGATGCCCCGGCTGCGGGAGGTGTGAAGCCGGGCATGACAATCCGTCATGCCGAACTTGTTTCGGCGTCCATCCATCGGCCCGCCCCTACGCCCAGGCGGAGAAACGGACCCTGGAACGAGTTCAGGGTGACGGTGCATCTGTTGCAGCTTCCGCCTCCTGTTCCCCCACCACCACCGCCAGCTCGTTCCCCGCCGGATCGGCGAAGTGGAACCGCCGCCCGCCCGGAAAGGCGAAGGCCGCGCGCGTCACCCGTCCGCCCGCCGCGATCACCGCGGCCTCCGCCGCCTCCAGATCGTCCACGGCGATCACCGCCAGCGGCGCCGCGGTCGCTTCCCCGGCGTCGCCCTGCAGCCCGAGATCGACATCGCCCGTCATGGTCGCGGCATAGGTCGGGCCGAAGCCGGTCAGCGACCAGCCGAACGCCGCCTCGTAGAAGGTCCTGGCGACCGCGACGTCGCCGACCGGCAGCTCGACATAGTTCAACCGCGCCATGATCCGTCTCCCTCGATGTTGCCACGATGTTCGTGGTAACGCGGCCCGGCGCCGCTGTCACTCCACCACTTCGGCCGGATCGAGGCCCCAGAGATGCGCCGTCTCGACATAGCCCTCACGCCCCTGCGCGGCGAACCGGCACCAGCCGCCGGTGCAATGCGAGATGCGGCCGACCACGCCCGGCTGCGCCCGCCACCGCACCGCCGCCCCGGCCTCGGGCGCATCGCGCAGCGGCCGGGTGGCGCCGGCGACGACGGCGGTGCGCCGGTCGCTCAGCAGGTTCACCAGCATCCAGCCCTCGGCCCCGTCCTGGTCGCGCACCCGCCGCCAGCCCTTGGCCACCTGGACGACGCGCAACGGCAGGCCGGCGCGGCGATAGAGCCAGATCGCCGGGAACTGCCGCCCCGGCCCGGTCCGCATCCGCGCCTCCCCGGCGATCAGCGACGCCCAATAGGGCACGGGCCGCGTCGCCGGTCCCGCCGCCTCCGGGGCGGCAGCCGCCATCGAACCGCCGCACGCCATGCCGAGCGCCGGCGCCGCCATCCATCGCATGATCCTCGTCATGTCGCCGACGATAGCGCCGGCGGGAGCGGACGGAAAGGAACCTGCGGCAAGGTTCCGCCGTTGCGGATGGACAATCATCGACGGAAGGGAACCATTCCATGAAACGCATGAGCCTCATCGCCGCCGCCGCCGCTCTCTCGCTGGGCCTCGGCGCCCCCGCCTCGGCGCAAAGCGCCGGTCAGCTGCTCAAGGGCACCGCCATCGGCGCCGGCGGCGGCGCGCTCGCCGGCGCGATCCTGCCCGGCGTCTCCACCGGCAACGGCGCGCTGATCGGCGCGGCGGGTGGCGCCGCCTACACCGCGCTGAAGAAGAACAAGCGCTATTACCGCGACAATCGCGGTCGGAAATATTACGTCGACAAGCGCGGCCGCCGCACCTATCGCTAAGGCCGATCTTCCCCTCTCCCGTCCACGGGAGAGGGGCTTCGTTCAAGCCCGGCCAGCCACTCGGCGATCATTTCACGCCCCGCCGCCGCGGCCCTCGGTCCGAACCGCGCATGATCCGCCCGCAGCGCCGCCGCGTCCTTTCCCGCCGCCGTCATGTCCGCCGCACCCCCCGCCAGCCAGTCCTCGAAGCGCTGATCCTCCCCCATCTCGGCGTGGAACTGCAACGCCAGCAGCCACTTGCCCCGGCGGAAGCCCTGGTTGCAGTAGAGCGAGGTGGAGGCAAGCCGCTCGACTTCCGGCGGCAGGTCGAATGTGTCCCCATGCCAGTGCAGCACCGGCACGCCGGCGAGATGACGCAACGGCGTCATGCTCCCGGCTTCGTCCAGTATGATCGGCGCGAAGCCGATCTCCTGCTTCGGTCCGGGAAAGACCCGCGAGCCGAGTGCGGCCGCCACCATCTGCGCGCCCAGGCACACCGCCAGCGTCGGCCGCGCCGCCGCCAGCCGCCGCCGGAGCCCGGCGATCTCGCCGGCGATCCACGGATGGGCGTCGGTGTCATAGACCCCCATCGACCCGCCCATCAGCACCAGCAGGTCGGGGGCGACGAAATCGACCGCGCCGAACGCCGGATCGGCGACGTCGATCCGATCCATGACGAAGCCGGCCGCCTCCACCGGCTCGCGAAAGCCGGCGATCCCCTCATAGGGCGTGTGGCGGATGATGAGGCCGGTCTTCATGAGGCCCGCTTACAGCAGGGCGGCGGCGGGAGCGGAGAAAGGATTCCTTGTCGCCGCTTCAGTCCCCCGTCCTGATCCGTTCGACCAGCTGGCCCACGGTGGGCACGAAGCCGTTGGAATAGAACGGATCCTGCTTGAAGCGATAGGCGGCGTGGCCGGCGAACATCAGATTCTCGTCGACCGGCCCGCCATGGGCGATGTCCTGCAACGTCTTCTGGATGCAGAAGCTGCGCGGATCGGCCAGCCGCCCGGTCGAGTTGGTCTCCGTATCCATCCACGAGGAAAAGGCGCAGCCCGACAGGCATCCCATGCAGTCGGCCTGATCCTTGCGGATGACCTTGGTCTCCTCCGGCGTCACGAATACCAGCGTGTTGTCCGGCGTCTTCAGCGCGGTGGCGAAGCCCAGGCCGAACCACTCCCGCGCGCGCAGCAGGTCGCCCCTGGTCACCCAGAAGCTCTTGCCCTTCACGCCGACGTCCAGCTGATACTGGTGATCGCCGGCGGCCTGGGTCGAAAAGGCGATCTGGCGTTCGGAGCGCGATTGAAGCTTGCGCAGGAAGGGGTTGAGCACGGCCGAGGAATAGAAGCCCGTCGGCGAGAAGCGATGGAGCAGGATGTCGCCGTCGTTGAGCTGCGTCAGCCGCTGTTTCCAGCCCTCCGGGATCGGGCTTTCGCGCGTCAGGAGCGGGCGGGTGCCGAACTGGAAGGCGATCTGGCCCAGTTCCGGATTGTCGATCCAGTCGTTCCATTCGCGCAGGAACCAGACGTTGCCGGCCATGACGATCGGCGTCGAATCGGGGATGCCGCCCTCGCGCATCGTCTCGCGCAGCGCCCTGACGCGCGGATAAGGGTCTTCGGGCACCAGCGGGTCCTCGGCATTGGACAGGCCGTTATGCCCGCCCGCCTTCCACGGATCTTCATAGACCACCGCCGCCAGCCAGTCGGCCGCCTTGGAATAGGCCCGCTTCCACAGCGCCCGGAAGGCGCGCGCCGAGGAGATGATCGGCAGGTAGGAGACGTCGTAGCCGGCGGCGATCTCCGACAGCTTGTAGGGCATGCCGGCGCCGCAGGTGACGCCCGCGACCAGCCCGCGCGTCCGTTCCAGCACGCCGTTCAGCACCCGCTGCGCCCCGCCCATCTCCCACAGCACGTTGATGTTGATCGCGCCTTTGCCGCCGGCGATGTCGAAGGCGCGGCGTACCTGCTCGGCGGCGCCGTCGATGGCATATTGGATCAGCTCCTCATGCCGTTCGCGGCGGGTGAGCGCGCGATAGACCTGCGGGACGATCCGGCCCTCGGGGTCGTAGCTGTCGGCGTTCACCGCCGACACGGTGCCGATGCCGCCCGCCGCCGCCCACGCGCCCGAGGAGCTGTGGTTGGTCGCCGAGACGCCCTTGCCGCCTTCCACCAGCGGCCAGACCTCGCGACCGCCATAGACGATCGGCCGCAAACCCTTGAACATCTCGCCTCCGACAGAACCTGCTCGGGCCTATAGCAGATGTGCCGTCGATGTGCTGCACAATCTGGATCAGGCCTTATGTTCCCCGGCGAAGGCCGGGGTCCGGTCGGGAAAGCCTCGAAGTTGGAGCGCATCGCTCACCACCATCGCCTCCCAACTGGACCTCGGCCTTCGCCGGGGAACCGTGTGGCGTCTATATCACCCGCGCCAGCAGCCGGTCGATCGCCGCCGCCGCCGCCGGCTCGTCCAGCGTCGGGACATGGCCGACATCCGGCACCGTGGTGAGGTCCAGCCCGATCCGCGCCGCCATCTCCCCGGCGACGGCCTCGCTCAGCAGGTCCGACAGCGCGCCCCGGATCAGCGCGACGGGCAGCCCCCGCAACGCCTCGGCGGCCGCCCACAGGTCGATCGCGTCGTCGGCGCCGGCGATGCGGAACGGCTCCGCGATGCGCATGTCGTAATCGAACGCGATCCGCCCGGCCGGGGTCAGGCAGCACAGCCGCTTGGCCATGGCGAGCCAGTCGGCCAGCGCGAAGCCGGGATGCACCGCCGCCTGCGCCCCGGCGATGGCGCGGGCGGCGTGCAGCCAGGTCGGGAACACCGTGCCGCGCCCAACATGGGCGCGGATGCGGCCGAGGCCGCGCGGGTCCAGCTCCGGCCCGATGTCGTTCAGCAGCACGCCGGCCAGCCGCTCGCGCCCGGTCGTCGCCAGCAGCATCGCGACGATGCCGCCGAGCGAGGTGCCGAACAGGACGAACCGCTCCAGCCCCAGCGTCTCGACCAGCGCCTCGATATCCTGGCGATAGGTGAGCGGCACATAGGTCATCGGGTCCCTGGCCTGCGCGCTCTCGCCCCGGCCGCGCAGGTCGACCGCGATCACCCGCCAGCCCGGCAGCCGCGCCGCCACCGCGTCGAAATCGCGCGCGTTGCGGGTGAGGCCCGGGATGCAGATGATCGGCGGGCGGTCGGCATCCGCATCGGCGATGCCGCCGCCGCCATGCTCGCGATAATGCAGCCTCAGCCCGTCGCGGGACCACCACCAGCCGTCGGTCGCATCGCCTTGTCTGGTCGTCCCGCCCATGCTTGCGCCTCCCGACCCCGCACCTCCATATCGCGGCATGAGCCCGCACCCGCAATACCGCCCCGAGACGCGCATCCTGATGCTGGGCGACGCGTTCTACGATCCGGTCGAGGCCGCCGCCTTTCCCGCCGCGACGCTGCGCTTCCGCAACGATCGCGCGGCGGCTACAGTCGGCCTGGACGCGATCACCGATGCCGAATGGATCGACCGTTTCGGCCGTTTCTCGCCCCTCCCCGGATCGCTGCCCGCGCCGCTGGCGCTGCGCTATCACGGCCACCAGTTCCAGGTGTACAACCCGGATCTGGGCGACGGGCGCGGCTTCCTCTTCGCGCAGCTCCGCGACGACGCCGGCCGGCTGCTCGATCTCGGCACCAAGGGCTCCGGCACGACGCCGTGGAGCCGCGCCGGCGACGGCCGGCTGACGCTGAAGGGCGGCGTGCGCGAGATCCTCGCGACCGAGATGCTGGAGGCGCTGGGCGTCCATACCTCGCGCAGCTTCTCGTTGATCGAGACCGGCGAGCGGCTGATGCGCGGCGACGAACCATCCCCCACCCGCTCGGCCGTCCTCGTCCGCCTCAGCCACGGTCACATCCGCATCGGCAGTTTCCAGCGGCTCGCCTGGTTCAAGGATGCCGAATCGATGCGCACGCTGACCGCCTATGCCCTGCGCGAGCTGTATGGCGAGGAACCAGGCACCGAGCCGGAGGTCCGCCTGCTGTCGCTGGTCGTCGCCGGCACGGCGCGGCTGGCGGCCGGCTACATGGCGGCGGGCTTCGTCCACGGGGTGCTGAACTCGGACAATATCTCGGTCACCGCCGAGAGCTTCGACTATGGCCCCTGGCGCTTCACGCCCCGGTGGCAGCCCGGCTTCACCGCCGCCTATTTCGACCATCAGGGCCTCTACGCCTTCGGCCGCCAGGCGCAGGCGATCCATTGGGACGTGGTGCAATTGGCCGTTGCGCTGCGGCTGCTGGTCGATGCCGACGCGCTGGTGCCGGTGCTGGAGGCTTTCCCCGCGCTCTACGAGGCGGCGTTGCGCGATGCGATGCTGGCGCGGCTGGGCGTGGCGCCCGCCGGCGACGATCGCGACCTGCCGCTGCTCGCCGCGCTGGAGACCGCCCTGGCCGAAGGTGGCGAGACGATCGACCACCTGTTCTTCGACTGGCGCGGCGGCCGGCTCCGGCGGGCGACCGGCCGCTATGAGGGCTCCGCCTTTGCCCCCCTGCGCGAGGCGATGGCCGGACGTGAAGACGCCGCGACC
This sequence comes from uncultured Sphingomonadaceae bacterium, assembly GCA_964244125.1. GTDB lineage: Bacteria > Pseudomonadota > Alphaproteobacteria > Sphingomonadales > Sphingomonadaceae > Solisphingomonas. The sequence goes on along the minus strand of CAXTHU010000035.1, from coordinate 6,739 downwards.
GATCACCCCTACTGGTCGGACGAAGCGCCCTGCTCGATGCATATCGACGAGGTCGAGGCGATCTGGAGCGCCATCGCCGAGCGCGACGACTGGGGGCCGTTCCACCTCAAGGTGGCGGCGATCCGCCGGATGGGAGCTGCCATGGCGATATCCAACCCCTGATCCCGTTGGGGAGTGGCGAAAGGAAGGCGACTGAATTATGCTTCACCCCCATGCGCATCCTCGTCCCTCTTCTCCTCGCCCTGACGCTCGCCGGCTGCGTTCGCACCGTCGGCAGCATCGTCACCTTCCCGGTGAAGGCCGCCGCGCAAGGGGTGGACTGGGCGACCACCAGCCAGGACGAGGCCGACCGCAGCTACGGCCGCAAGATGCGCAAGAAAGAGGCCGAGGAAGGCCGCCGGATGCGCGAGGAGGAGAAGCGCCGCAAGCGGGCGCGCGAGCGGGATTGAACTCCCTCTCCCCTCCGATGAGAGGGTCCGGGCGATCCGCATGCCTCGCCCTCGAATATGGCGAGGCCCCCTCTCCCGACCCTCTTCCCGGAGGTGACAGGGCTTTCGGGCGGACAAGTATCTCTGTCGCTCCCCCAAAGAACCGTGGTTTGATTTGCCGCCGGTCGGCCCCCACTTCGGCGATCATGCCGAGCCTTCTCGATCCCCAGTCCCGTGGCCGCGTCATCCTGGTCGGCGCCGGGCCGGGCGATCCCGATCTGCTGACGATCCGCGCGGTGGATGCGCTGGCGCAGGCCGACGTGGTCGTCCATGACGGCCTCGTCGATCCGCGCGTGCTGGATCACGCCCCCGCCGCCGCCCAGCGGATTTCCGTCGCAAAGCAGCGCGCGCGGCACACCCTGCCGCAGGAGGCGATCAACGCGCTGATCGTCGCGCATGTGCGGGCGGGCGCCATCGTCGTCCGGCTGAAGGGCGGCGATCCGTTCGTCTTCGGGCGCGGCGGCGAGGAGGTGGAGGCGGTGCGCGCCGCCGGCCTGCCGGTGGAGGTGGTGCCGGGCGTGTCGGCGGCGCTCGGCTGCGCGGCCGAGGCGATGCTGCCGCTCACCCATCGCGACTGGTCCTCGGCGGTCAGCTTCGTCGCCGGCCAGTGCAAGGGGCTGGCCGAGCAGGACTGGTCGGGGCTGGCCGGGCGCGGCCGCACGCTCGTCATCTACATGGGCGTGGCGTCGGGCGGATGCATCGCCGACAAGCTGATGACCGACGGCCTGTCCCCCGACATGCCGGTGGCGGTGCTGGAGCGCGGCACCCTGCCCGGCGCGCGCGCGCTGCGCACCATCCTGGCGGACCTGGGCGGCCTCATCGCGCGGGCCGATATCCAGAGCCCGGCGATCATCGTCGTCGGCGAGGTGGTGCTGCTGTCCGACGCCGGGGACGCGCTGCTCACGCTGGCCTCCAGAGCCGAGGCGCTGACATGAAAATCCTGACCGGCAACGACCTGGCGACGGGCGCCGTCACCTGGTGGACCGGCGGGGGCTGGTCGATCCATGTCGACGACGCGGCCGATGTCGGCGCGGATGCCGACACCATCCTCGCCGTCGAACAGGCGGCGCGGCGGGTGAACGTCGCCTATGCGATCGAGGCCGGCCGCACCGTCGACGGCATCCGCCCCGCCCACATCAAGGAACGTATCCGCGCCCAGGGACCGACGCTCCGGCCGGACCTCGCCGTGCCGGCGCGCGATGCCGCGGATCGGGATTGGGTGATATGAACGAACTGTTCCTCCCCGGCACGGAGAAGGCGACCGGCGAAGCTGGTGGACGGGTCGCCCGCCATCGGCGTCGCGCCGACCCCTCCGCCATTCGCCGGAAGGGGCGAATGCTTCCCCTCCCCGTGCCGGGGAGGAACTGAGCCATGTATCGCTACGACGAATACGACCATGCCATGGTCGCCGCCCGCGTCGAGGAGTTCCGCGACCAGGTCGCGCGCCGCATGTCGGGCGCGCTCACCGAGGACCAGTTCAAGCCGCTCCGGCTGATGAACGGCCTCTATCTCCAGCTCCACGCCTACATGCTGCGCGTCGCCGTGCCCTACGGCACGCTGGACGGTCGCCAGATGCGGATGCTGGCGAAGATCGCGCGCGATTACGATCGCGGCTACGGCCATTTCACCACCCGGCAGAACATCCAGTTCAACTGGATCGAGCTGAAGGACACGCCCGACATCCTGGCGGAACTTGCCACGGTCGAGATGCACGCCATCCAGACCAGCGGCAACTGCATCCGCAACATCTCGTCCGACCAGTTCGCCGGCGCCGCCGCCGAGGAGGTGGCGGACCCGCGTCCCTATGCCGAGCTGCTGCGGCAATGGTCGAGCTTCCACCCCGAGTTCAGCTACCTGCCGCGCAAGTTCAAGATCGCCGTGATCGCCAGCGACACCGATCGCGCCGCGATCCGGCTGCACGATATCGGCCTGCAACTGCGCCGCAACGATGCCGGCGAACTCGGCTTCCGCGTCCATGTCGGCGGCGGCATGGGGCGCACGCCGATGCTGGCGCCGGTGATCCGCGAATGGCTGCCCGAAGCCGACCTGCTGAGCTATGTCGAGGCGTGCCTGCGCGTCTACAACCGCCACGGCCGGCGCGACAACATCTACAAGGCGCGGATCAAGATCCTGGTCCACGAGATCGGCGCCGACGCCTATCGCGGCGAGGTGGAAGCCGAATGGCCGCAGGTCCGCGCGCTGGGCATCGACCCGCCGCCGGCCGAGCTGGACCGCATCCGCGCCATGTTCGCCCCGCCCGCCCGGGACGAGCGACCGGCCGCGGCGCACGACCGGAGCGACCCCGGCTTCGCCGCTTGGCTCGACCGCAACGTCGCCGCGCACAAGCGGGACGGTTACGCTATCGTGACGATCAGCCTCAAGGCGATCGGCGGCATCCCCGGCGACGCCTCCGCCGACCAGATGGAGCTGATCGCCGATCTGGCGACGCGCTACGGCCATGACGAGATCAGGGTCACCCACGCCCAGAACCTCGTCCTCCCCCACGTCCATACGTGTGACATCCGCAACATCTGGGAGGCGCTGGCCGCCGCCGGCCTCGCCACGCCGAACCTCGATCTGGTCAGCGACATCATCGCCTGCCCCGGCCTCGACTATTGCTCGCTGGCCAATGCCCGCTCGATCCCGCTGGCCCAGAAGATCGCGACCCGCTTCGCCGATCTCGACCGGCAGCGCGACGTCGGCGAGCTGAAGCTGAAGATCTCCGGCTGCATCAACGCCTGCGGCCATCATCATGCCGGCCACATCGGTATCCTCGGCGTCGACAAGAAGGGCGAGGAGAATTACCAGCTCTCCTTCGGCGGCTCCGGCGCGGAGGATGCCAGCGTCGCCCGCATCATCGGCCCCGGCTTCTCCGAGGACGGCGTCGTCGATGCGGTCGAGACCGCGATCGAGACCTATCGCGGCCTGCGCCACGACGGCGAACGCTTCCTCGACACCTACCGCCGCGTCGGCCTCCAGCCGTTCAAGGAGGCGATCTATGGGTGAGCCGAACCAAAAGCCCCTCTTCTTTAGCGGAGGGGTCGGGATGGGGCCTGTCAACTGGCCGCAGCACGCGGGGAGAGGCCCCACCCCCGGCCCCTTCCCTGAAAGGGAGGGGGGAAGTTGACCATCCGCTTCCGCACCGACGAGGCGCATGAGGAGCCGGCCGTCACCCTCGACGCCTTCCTCGGCCAGTCCAACGCCACCGCCGTGCGGCTGGAGGCGGACGAGGATGCGCGCGCCCTGCTGCCGCATCTCGAACGCCTCGCGCTGGTCGAGATCGCCTTCCCGACCTTCCGCGACGGCCGCGGCTATTCCGCCGCGCGCATCCTGCGCGAGGCGGGCTATGCCGGCGAGCTGCGCGCCGAGGGCGATGTGCTGATCGATCAGGTGGCGCATATGCGCCGCTGCGGCTTCGACGCTCTGGCGCCGGCCGTCCCGCTCGATCCGCCGGCGGTCGCCGCCGCCATCGCCCGCCTGCCGTTCGGTTATCAGCGCGCCGCCGACGGCCGCGCGCCCGTCTGGGCCCTGCGCCATGGCTGAGCCGGCGCGGCGGATCGACGCGATCACCATCACGCCCGGCTTCACCCAAGACGACGCCGACGCGCTGAACGCGCGCTATGCCGGCGCGGACACCCAGGCGATGCTGGCCGAGCTGCTCGCCGGGCCGCTGAAGGGGCGGGTCGCCGCGGTCTCCTCCTTCGGCTCGGAATCGGCGGTGCTGCTGGACATGGTGGCGGCGGTCGATCGCGACGTGCCGGTGATCTTCACCAACACCCAGAAGATGTTCGGCGAGACGCTGGCCTATCGCGACACGCTGGCCGAACAGCTCGGCTTCACCGACCTGCGCGTCTACCGTCCCGATCCGCGCATGCTGGCGGAGAAGGACGCGACGGGGCTGCGCTGGTCCTACGATCCCGACGGCTGCTGCGCGATCCGCAAGGTGGAGCCGCTGCGCCGCGCGCTGGCGCCGTTCGATGCCTGGATTTCGGGCCGCAAGGGCTTCCAGGCGGATACGCGCGCCGCGCTGCCGCTGTTCGAGATGGACACGAACCATGCGGGAGGGGCCAAGCTGAAGCTGAACCCGCTGGCCGATTGGAGCAGGGCCGCGCTCGACGCCCGCTTCGCCGGGCGCGACCTGCCCCGACACCCGCTGGAAGCCGCCGGCTATCTGTCGATCGGCTGCGCGCCGTGCACCAGCCGCGTCCAGCCCGGCGAAGACCCCCGCGCCGGCCGCTGGCGCGGCTGGGACAAGGTGGAATGCGGCATCCACCTGCCGGAGAAACCGGGCGAGGAGCCGGCGTTCTGAGCCACGGGAAGGGGAGCCATCAAGGCCGCGCCGCCGTCCCGTCCACCACCGCGATATCCGGGTCCGCGATCGGCATCCCCTTCGAGGCCGCCGCCACGGCTTCCGCCTTGCGCATCACCCGCAGCACGTTGCCGCCCGCCAACCCGGCCAGCTCCGCGTCGCTCCACCCCCGCGCGATCAGCTCGGCGAACAGGCGGGGATAGCTGTCGACCCCTTCCAGGCCCGCCGGCGCCGCCGGGATGCCGTCATAATCCGCCCCCAGCCCGACATGGTCGTGTCCCGCCACCTCGGCGATATGCGCGACATGGTCGGCCCAGTCCTTCACCGTCACGACCGGGGCGGAATGCGCCGCCTCCCACGCCGCCACCCCGGCCGCCACCGCCGCCGGATCGGCGGGGTCGAGCGTCTTGAGCCGTGCCTGCTCGGCCTGCCGGGCCGCGTCCCGTTCCCATGAATCGCGCCTGAGGAACCCCGGCACCAGGTTCGCCATCACCACCCCGTCCGTGGCCTTCAGCAGCGCCAGCACGTCGTCCGGCACGTTCCTCGGATGGTCGTTCAGCGCGCGGGCGGAGGAGTGGGAGAAGATCACCGGCGCCCGGCTCGCCGCGATCGCCTGGCGCATCACCGCCGGCGAGACGTGGCTGAGATCGACCAGCATCCCGATCCGGTTCATCTCGGCGATCACCGCCAGCCCGAACGGCGTCAGCCCGCCATGCGCCGGCGCATCCGTGGCGCTGTCGGCCCAGTCGACGTTCCTCGAATGCGCCAGCGTCAGGTAGCGCACGCCGAGGGCGTAATATTGCCGCAGCACCGGCAGCGAATTGTCGATCTGCTGCCCGCCCTCGGCACCCATCAGCGACGCGATCCGGCCCGCCTTGTGGATGCGCACCACGTCGTCGGCGGTGACGGCCAGCTCCAAGTGGCCCGGATAGCGCGCGATCAGCCCGCGCACGATATCTATCTCGCGCAATGTCGCCGCCACCGCCGCCGGCCCGCGCACCGCCTGATCGACATAGACCGACCAGAACTGCCCGCCGACCCGGCCGGCGCGCAACCGCGCCATGTCGGTGTGGAAGTCGGCGAGGTCATGGGAGATATCGGCCTGCCACAGCGCCCGGCCCTTTCTGTCCCACAGCCTCTCGGCGATGTCGTTATGCCCGTCGATCAGCGGCGTCGCCTTGAGGATGCGGTCGATCCGCTTCGCCACCGCAGGCGGGATGGGCTGCGACATGGCGAGCAACGCGGCGAGGATCATCATGCGAACTTGTCCCCCAGGGCGGCATCCAGCACATCGAGCGGCATCGGCCGCGCATCGGTCACGTTCACGCAACCGCCGCCGCGCTTCAGCTTCGGGTCGCCCGCCACGATACGGTCCGCCCCGGCGCGGCCGATATAGAGCGAGACGTAATTCTTCTGGCTCTTCACCGCGAAATACGCCTCGCCCCGCTTGAAGGTCGGCATCCCGTTTTCGATCGTCTCGGCGATCCCGTCGCGCTTGCGCACGAGTGCCACCACCGCCGCCACCCGCTCGGCCCGCACGCCGTCCAGCGTCGCCAGATAGGCGTCCACCTCGGCTGCGCTCACCGCGCCCGCTCCGGCTGGTAGGCGTCGTCGGCATAGTCGCTGAACCTGGTGATGCGGCTCTCGAAGCGAAGCTTGATCTTGCCGGTGGCGCCGTGGCGCTGCTTGGCGACGATCACCTCGGACAGGCCGGTCACCCGCTCCATGTCGCGGCCCCACTGGTCGTAGGCGTCGTGGACCTTGGCGTCGTCGCCGTCGACCGGGCGCTTGGGCTCGTGCGCGGCGACGTAATATTCCTCGCGATAGACGAACAGGACGATGTCGGCGTCCTGCTCGATCGAGCCGGATTCGCGCAGGTCCGACAGCTGCGGGCGCTTGTCCTCGCGCTGCTCCACCGCGCGGCTGAGCTGCGACAGCGCCA
>CAXTHU010000034.1:0-18253 GCA_964244125.1 uncultured Sphingomonadaceae bacterium | reverse complement strand
TCCGAGCTTCTTCGCCACCGGCATCAGCCTCGTCGCGCACATGGCCAACCCGCATGTGCCCGCGATCCACATGAACTGCCGCCTGCTCGCCACGACGAAGCGCTGGTTCGGCGGCGGCGCGGACCTGAACCCGCCGATCCCCCATGAGGAGGACACCGCCGAGTTCCACGCCGCCATGCGCGACGCGGTCGAGGCGGCGGCGCCCGGCGAATACGAGACCTATCGCAAATGGGCCGAGGATTACTTCTTCATCCCCCATCGCGGCGTGCATCGCGGCGTCGGCGGCATCTTCTTCGATCATCTGGAGACCGACGGCGCCGGGGCTTTCGCCCGCCGCTTCGCGCTGGTGCGCGGCGTCGGGGAGGCGTTCCTGGACATCTATCCGCGGCTGGTGCGGCGGCGGATGGCGACGCCCTTCACCGACGCCGACCGCGCGGTGCAGCTCGCCTGGCGCGGCCGCTATGCCGAGTTCAACCTGATCCACGATCGCGGCACTTCGTTCGGCCTGAAGACCGGCGGCAACATCGATGCCATCCTGATGAGCCTGCCGCCGCTGGCGAGCTGGGAGTGAGGAAGAACGCTCCCGTCACCCTGGAGCAAGCGAGTTGGTTTCCCGGCGCGGGCCGGGGGCGGTCGGGAAGGACGAAGCGAGGAGCGCGGTGGCGGTCATCGGCCGTTTCCCGACTGGACCCCGCCTTCGCCGGAACGCCTTGTATCGATGGAATCAGTCCGCCAGCTGCCGGTAGATCGCCGCCGTCAGCACGTAGAAGGCGGTGCTGAGCGCCGCGCCGATCGCCGCGATCAGGACGCCGGCCAGCGTCGCCAGCAGCGGCTCGGCGCCGAGCGCGCGGCCCAGCAGGATGGCGACGACGCCGATCGACTGCCTGGCCGCGAAGGAGGCGATCAGCGTCGCCAGCGACAGCATCGCGGTCGCCCCCAGCAGCTGCCGGAAATGCCCCCGGCTGAGCGTCCAGGCGCGGCGCAGCGCCGCCACCGGCCGCCGTTCCCCGGCCACCACCACCGGCGCCAGCAGCAGCATCCGCGCGCCGATGACCAGCAGCGCCGCCACCGACAGCAGCACGCCCAGGTTGCGCAACGCCGGCGTGCCCGCCCCCATCAGCACGCCGACGAAGGACACCAGCGTCAGCAGCACCCCCGTCGCCAGGGTCGCGGCGACGAACAGGATGAGCGAGGCGGCGATCAGCGTCGGCAGCCGCGCCGCCGCCGTCCGCAGCGCCTCGCCGACGCTGATGCCGGGCACCAGCGCCAGGGCGACGATGGCCAGCCCGCCGGCGACCGCGACCAGCCCCACCGGCAGCAGCCAGACCATCCATGGCGCCAGCGCGGTCACGTCGCCCGCCGCCCCTTGCGCGCCGGGCGCCAGCAACTGGAAGAACAGGCCCGGCAGCGCCAGGAAGGCGAACGCCACCGGCGCCAGCAGCCGCCACTCGCGGCGGAGGAAGGCGCCGGTCCAGGCGGCGGCGTCGCTGATCGATAGTCGGCTCATCGCCGCCCTATCGCCCGGCGGCGGCGGGCGTGCAATCGGGGATGGGCAATCGGGCATGTCCAATCGGGCACGGGCTTGCATGTCCCCGGCCGGCCGCGCACATCGGCGCCATGCGCGCGGCGGACGGGATCGAATGGCGGGTCGCGGCGGGCCTAGTCCCCTATGGCCGGGCCCTCGCCGCGATGGAGGCGCGCGCCGCCGCGATCCGTGGCGGGACGGCCGGCGAGCTGGTCTGGCTGCTGGAGCATCCGCCGCTCTACACCGCCGGCACCTCGGCCAGCGCCGACGAGCTGATCCAGCCCGGCCGCTTGCCCGTCTTCGCCACCGGGCGCGGCGGGCGGCACACCTATCACGGGCCGGGACAGCGCATCGCCTATGTCATGCTCGATCTCGACGCGCGCGGGCGGGACGTGCGCGCCTATGTCCATGCGCTGGAAGGCTGGGCGATCGGCGCGCTGGGGCGGCTGGGCGTGGCGGCGCGGGCGATCGACGGACGGGTCGGCATCTGGGTCGACGATCCCCGGCTCGGGGAAGCCAAGGTCGGCGCGATCGGGGTCAGGGTCCGCCGCTGGGTGACGCTGCACGGGGTGGCGATCAACGTCGCGCCGGACCTCGGCCATTTCGCCGGCATCGTGCCCTGCGGCCTCGCCGAACATCCGGTCACCAGCCTGGCGGCGATGGGCACCGGCATCGCCATGACCGCTCTGGACGAGGCCCTGCGGCTGGAATTGCCCGCTTTTACAGGCCGGCTCGGCGCGATGCGGCACGGGCCTTGAGAAGCGCGGCTTTTCTGGCTAATGTCCACCCCGATTTGGGTATTAGGGCAATAACCCGGCCAAATCCTCACCTAGGGAGTCAACGATGCGCAACCTCTTCACCAAGCTGACCTTCGTCGCCGGCGCCGCCCTCGCGGTCGCCGCCTGCGGCGGCAGCGAGACTGCCAACACCACCGACAACAGCATGATGTCCGACATGAACACGATGGAGCCGGCCGGCACCACCAACGACATGACCGCCGTCGACGGCGCGGCCATGGACAACGGCTCGATGGCCATGGACAACGGGTCGATGGGCATGGACAATGGCGCCATGGCGTCGGACAACATGTCGAACGCGATGTGATCGGCGTCGCGACCGGCCGGCAGCGGCCGGTCGCGGGCCACGGGAGGGGCCGTCCGGGCGACCGGGCGGCCCCTTTCGTTTGACGCGCGTTCGCGACGAGGCGAGTCGATCGAGGGACGTAACGAGCCGTATCCCGGGCGAAATCCTTGGCGGCGGCGCGCGCGACGGGATATGAGGCGCGAGGATCGGTCGCCTGCCGTGTCGGCGGCCGCCATGTTTCGGGGAGAGCTTGATGGCGTCGTCATCGCGGATCGCAGGGCGCGTCACGGCGATCCTGATGCTGGCGGCGATCCCTTCCGCGCCCGCCTCCGCCCAGCTGTTCTGGAACCCGCCCGATTTCCGCGGCCCCCCGGTGATCGGCGACGAGCCCGGCATCGCGCTTCCCATCCCCGGCGCCACCCCGGCCGAGCGGAGCGCGAACCTGCTGTGGACGATGCGCGCCGGGCTGAACGTCGCCGCGCTCCAGTGCCAGTTCGCGCCGACGCTGATGACGGTGCGGACCTATAACGAGCTGCTCGCCCATCACGGCAAGGAGTTCGCCGGCGCCTTCGCGACGCTGGGCGGATATTTCAAGCGGACCAAGGGCAAGGCCGGCCAGACCGCGCTCGACCAGCATACGACGCGGACCTATAACGGCTTCTCCACCCTCTATGCCCAGCGCGGCTTCTGCGAGACCGCCGCCGCCATCGGCCGCGAGGCGCTGACCCAGCCCAAGGGCCAACTACTCGCGGTGGCCCGCCGGCGGATGAAGGAGTTCCGCAACAGCCTGATCCCGGCCGGCGACCGCGTGTTCCTGCGCACCGGCCTGCCCGACTTCCCCCTCCCCCGGCTGGACGACGCCTGCTGGACCAAGGCCGGGCTGCTGAAGGAGGCGTGCGGGAACTGGCACGCCTGAAGGGGCCGGTCCGCCGGTGGAGCGGGTGAACCGGGACGGGTCGGCCGCTTTCGAAGACGGTCTGGACCTGACCCGCGCGGTCGACCTGCGGCTTACGGTGCCCATGACCAGGACGCGCCGGTCGTCGCTTCTCGCATCCCCACGCCACGGAACCGTCGCTAAATCCTGCACGACCTGTGCTCCCGCGCGGGCAGGGGCACCGTCGCCGATCGGACAAGGCAGGGCTTCGTCCTTTATTTCGGCGGCTTCACCGTCTGCTGATACGTCCCGACCAGCTCCCCCTTCGCCAGCACATGCCCCTTCGCCTCGGCCAGCAGCGTGTCGCGGTCCGCGCCGGCCGGGGCGGTCAGCATCCGGTCGAGCGCCAGTATCTGGACGTGATAACGATGCGGCGGATCGCCGACCGGCGGGCGGGGGCCGTAATAGCCCAGCGAGCCGCGCGTGTTGCGGCCTTGCAGCACGCCGTCGGGATCGGTCAGCCGGCCCTGTTCCTGCACCCCCTCGGGCAGCGCCGTCACCCCGCCGGGGATGTTCCACGCCAGCCAGTGGACGACCGGCTTGTCCGGATGCGCGTCGGGGTCCTCCATGACGACGGCATAGCTCGCCGCACCCGGCACCGCGGACCAGCCGAGCGCCGGCGACACGCCGTCGGCATAGTCGCTCTGTCGCATGGCGATCGGCCCGCCCGCGCCGAAATCGGGCGAGTTCACCGTCAGCGTGCCGCGCGCCGCCGTCTCGCCCCGCTTCATGGCGATCGGCACGGCGAAGCCCGCCGCCGCCTGCCGCTTCATCGCCGCGGCCGGCGGCATCGTCCGCGCGGCCGCCGCGCGGCCCTTCGCATAGGCGATGCGATAGATCACGCCGTTGCCGTCGTCCGCCATCAGCAGCGCGCCGTCCTTCGCCATGGCCAGCCCCACCGGCCTTGCGATATGGGTCCGGCCGCCGTCGGTCAGGAAGCCGGCGACGAACGGCTCGATCGCCTTGGCCTCGCCGCGGTCGAAGCGGATGCGGACGATCTCGTAGCCCGACGGCGCCTTGCGGTTCCACGATCCGCGCATGGTGGCGAAGGCGTCGCCGCCATACTCCGCCGGGAAGTTGCCGCCGGTATAGAACAGCATCTGCATCGGCGCGGCATGGGCGGCATGGCCCAGCACCATCGGCACGCTCTGCGCCGCCCATTCCTCTTTGGTGATGCCGCCCACCGGCGTGCTCTGCGGGTAGATGCGGTTGTCGGCATAGACATGCGGCCAGCCATACTGCTTCCCGCGCTCGATCCGGTTCAGCTCCTCGGGCTGCACCTCGTCGCCGAGATAGTCGATGCCGTGGTCCAAGCCCCAGAGCTGGCCGGTCGCCGGGTTCCAGTCGAAGCCGACGGTGTTGCGCAGACCGCTGGCGAAGATCGTCCGGCTCTTGCCGTCCGGGGTCAGGCGCAGGATGGTGGCGTTTTCCGGATTGCTCTCGTTGCAGGTGTTGCAGGTCGATCCGACGCTCAGATACAGCATGCCGTCCGGCCCGAAGGCGATGGTGCGGTTGGCGTGCTGGCCGGCGTCCGGCAGGTCGCCGGTCAGCATGGTGAGCGGCCCCAGCCGTCCGTCGGCCAGGATGTCGGCGACGAACAGCTCCTTCACCGCCACCAGGTAGAACCTGCCGCCGTGGATGGCGATGCCGTGCGCCCCGGCGCGGTGGGCGACGGGGACCGGCGGGCCGTCGGCGTGGCCGTCGCCGTCGGCGTCCTTCAGCATCAGCACGTCGCCCTGGTCCCGCCGGCTGACATAGACCGTGCCGTCCGGCGCCACCGCCAGCACGCGGGCGTTCTTCAGGCCGGTGGCGAAGGCGGTGACGGTGAAGCCCGGCGGCGCCTTGATCGCGGCGATGCGGTCCGGCGTCGCGTCGACCTTCGCCGGCTTGAAGATGGTGGTCGAATAGGAGACGTCGGTGCCGTCCCCCTGCTGCGCCGATGCCGGCGCCGCGCTCGCGACCGCCAGCGCCAGGATACCCGACCGAAACCCGCTCATCCCCAACCTCCCGAAACCCGGCACGAAGCGGCCGGTTCGACGGCAGGAACCGCCGATCGCGCCACCTGTTCCGCCATGGCCCGAGCGGGCGAACCCGGCCGGCTAGAAGCTGAACCGCCCGCCCAGCCCCAGGATCACCGCATGGGCCGCGGCCAGTTCGCCGTTCGAGACGATGGTGGTGGCGACCGGCGTGCCGGCGAAATCGACCGTGCCGCGATCGATGCTCGAACGATCGAAGAACAGATATTCGGCTGCCAGGTCGATGGTGATCGCGTCGGACAATCGGCGGCTGGCGCCCAGCGCCACGGCGGTGCGGTTCGCATCGGGGACGTTGGGATCGCGGCGGCCGTCCCGCGTCGGCGTTTGGTCGCGATAGACGCCGCCGCGCAGGCTCCACCCGGGCGACAGGCGCCAGTCGGCGCCGGCCGCCACCGTCCAGGTGTCGCGATAGTCCTCCGGCACGAAGGCGCCGGCCGGCAGGCTGAGCCGGATGCGGTCGAATCCCGACCAGCCGAACCGGGTGACCTGCGCGTTCAGCGTCAGCGCGTCGGTCGCCGCCAGCCGCACCGCGCCGATCGCCTGCCACGGCGTGCGGAACGAGGCGCTCGTCGCGATCCGGCCGTTGGCGCCCGCCAGCGGCCCGAGCAGCCCGCCGACCGCCACCGTCCCGTCCAGCTTGTGCCGGATGCCCGACTTGTAGCTGACGCCGACGCTCAGCCAGCCGCCGACCAGCTGCGCGCCCGCGCTCCAGCCCACGTCCCAGCCGTGGCCCTTCAGCGCCTGCCGCCCGTCGGGCAGCGCCGGCGACAGGTTGGGGAGGCGCTTGGCGAGCGTCGCGTCGACATATTCGACGTTCGCCGCCACCCCGACGCGCAGTCGCTCGGTCAGCTTCACCGCGACCGACGGCTGGAGGTCGACGGTCAGCAGCGACGTCCGGTCGGCGAGGTAGCGGGTCCAGCTGTCGGCGGCATAGTCGGTGGTGAAGCTGTAGGGCGAGGCGACGGCCAGGCCGATGGCGACGCGGTCGGTCAGCGGCACCGCCACCGCCCCGCTCGGCAGCACGCCCGACTTCGCCGGGTTCGCCGGACGCGGATCGCCGCCGACCGGCGCCGAGGGCCGGCCGGGGCGGAGGATGCGGCTGTCGATGTCGCGGACCTTGGCCTGCGGCAGGATCAGCGCCGCGCCGATCGCGCCGGCGACATGTTCGGCCCCGGCGATGGCGGCCGGGTTCCACCACAGCTGCTCCGGCCCCTGATCCGCCGCCTCGCCCGAAAAGGCGCGACCGGCGGCCTTGATCGACTGTTCGTTGAGATAGAAGCTCGTCGTCCCCGCCGGCGCCGCGCCGAACGTGGCGGCCATCAGCCCGACGGCCGCCCGCGCTCCCCGCCCCTTCAGGGATGGGGCCTCTCCACGAACGCAGCGTCCGCCCTTTCCGTCATGCCCCGGCCTACGCCGGGGAACGGCTTTGTCGGGCCGGCCCACATCGATATGCCGCATCGTTCCCGCTCCCCGCCGCTCCGCATCCGCTACCCCCTCGGCACGGGAAGTGCCAGTCGCCACTGGACATCGCGGCCGCAAAGCGGTCCAACACGGGGCGGGGGGATGGCCGATGCAGGTGCGCTTCTGGGGGACGCGGGGATCGCTGGCCAAGCCGGGGCCGGCGACGGTGCGCTATGGCGGCAACACCTCCTGCGTCGAGGTGCGCTCGGCGCGCGGCACGCGGCTGGTGATCGACTGCGGCACCGGCGGGCACGAACTGGGCCAGGCGATCATGCGCGAGGGCGGGCCGTCGCGCGGCCACATGCTCATCAGCCACACCCACTGGGATCACATCCAGGGCATCCCCTTCTTCGCGCCCTTCTTCGTGCCGGGCCACGAATGGGACATCTACGCGCCGCAGGGCTTCGGCGAATCGCTGCGCGACACGCTGGCGGGGCAGATGGAATACACCTATTTCCCGGTCACGCCCGAGGCGTTCGGCGCCGCCGTGCGCTACAACAACCTGGGCGAGGGGCGCTTCGTCATCGACGATTTCGCCATCCATACCCGCTACCTCAACCACCCGGCGCTGACGCTGGGCTTCCGCGTCGAGGCGGACGGCGCCAGCATCGTCTATTCCTGCGACCACGAGCCCCATTCGCGCACGATGGCGTTGGGCGAGGGAGAGCCGGAGGGCGAGGATCTGGCCCATGCCCGGTTCATGGATGGAGCCGACCTCATCATCCACGACGCGCAATATCTCGGGGCGGAATATGACGCCAAGCGCGGCTGGGGCCACAGCACCGTCGAATACGCCATCTCGATCGGCCGCCACGCGCGGGTGAAGCGGATCGCGCTGACCCACCACGATCCCCTGCGCGGCGACGATCAGATCGACGCGATCCTGGCGCGGCTGCGCCTCGATTCCCGCCCCGGCGATCCGGAGATCTTCGCCGCGGCCGAAGGCATGGTGATCGAACTGGGCGACGAAGGTGCCGAGGCGCCCGCCGCGCTCGACAGCAACGCCGTCAGCGCCATCCGCCAGGGGCCGGGCACCGAGATTCCGCTGCTGCTGCTGGTCGCCGCCGACGACGGCGTCGCCGACCGCATCGCCCGCGCCGTGGCGAACGAGCCGATCGAGCTGGTCCGCGTGTCCGCCATCGCCGAGGCGCTTCGGGTCAGCAGCCGCACGCCGCCGGCGCTGGTGCTGGCCGAACACGGCCTGCCCGCCATCGCCGAGCTGATGGCGGTGCTGCGCGGCGGCAAGGGCGACGAGGCGGTGCCGCTGGTGATGCTGGGCGGCGGCGGCGAAGACGGCCGGGCCGCCGACCGGCTGGAGGAGCCATGGTCGGTGGAATATGCCCGCACCCGCATCCGCACCTGGCTGATGCGCGCCGAGCTCCACTGGACCCGCGCGCCGATCCCGCGCGACGAGGCGCTGCGGCTCGCGGCGCTGCGCGCGCTCGCCATCATGGACACCCCGCCGGAGGAGCGGTTCGACCGCCACACGCGGCTCGCCGCCGCCGCCTTCCGCGTGCCGGTGGCGCTCGTGAGCCTGGTCGACGAGGACCGGCAATGGTTCAAGTCCTGCTTCGGCACCGACGTCTGCGAAAGCTCGCGCGAGACGTCGTTCTGCGCCCATGCCGTCGCCGCCCGCGCGATGCTGGTGGTGCCCGACACGCTGAAGGACCCGCGCTTCCGCGACAATCCGCTGGTCGCCGATACCAAGCGCATCCGCTTCTACGCCGGCGCGCCGATCCATTCGCGCGACGGCCAGCCGCTCGGCACGCTGTGCATCATCGACATGCGGCCGCGCGACCTGGACGAGGGCGAGCGCGCGCTGCTGGCCGATCTCGCCCGGATGGTC
This sequence comes from uncultured Sphingomonadaceae bacterium, assembly GCA_964244125.1. GTDB lineage: Bacteria > Pseudomonadota > Alphaproteobacteria > Sphingomonadales > Sphingomonadaceae > Solisphingomonas. The sequence goes on along the minus strand of CAXTHU010000034.1, from coordinate 9,368 downwards.
GAGGCGGAGCTGTGGCGGCCGGCGACGGCGAGGGCGTGATCGTGGCCGCGCCGGCGCCCGCGCCGGAAACGGGCAGGGCGCTGTTCTGGCGGCTGGTGTGGATCTACCAGGGCGGCTGCGCGGCCGCGGCGGCGATCACGCTGCTGCTGGTGCTGGTCGGGCTGGAGCTGACCGGCCGCCAGTGGATCATCCTGTTCGCGCTGATGCCGGGCGCGATCGCGATCTACAACCTGACCGACGTGGCGCTGATCGCCCGCCACTGCCGCCCGGTCGGCCGCGCGCTGGAGGCGGGCCAGGGCCGCGCCGCATCGGAGGCGACGCTGGCCGAGGGGCTGGTCCGCGCGCTGAACCTGCCCTTCCTGTCCTTCATGCGCGTCACCTTCGTCCACGGGCCGATCGTGACGGCGCAGGTCTGCCTGTTCATCTCGCTGTCCAACCCGATCGCGGGCGGCGGCTTCGCCACCTGGCAGATCCTCGCCTTCGCCGCGACGACGATGTTCTTCGCCTCGCCGACCCACGCCGTCTTCGAATATTTCGCCGTCAGCCGCGCGATGGTGCCGGTGATCGTGCGGCTCAGCCGGGCGCTCGGCGGCGCGCTGCCGCCCGGCTATCAGGACAAGCTGGTGGCGATCCGGCTGAAGAGCAAGCTGCTCTACCTCGCCGTCTTCGTCGCCGCGCTGCCGCTGGTCTTCTTCGCCGTGTCGATGGTGTTCAAGGTGGAGCGCATGTTCCTGGCCGGCGGGGTGCATCCCCCGGCGGCGGTGATGGTGCGCTTCTACGTCTTCATCGGCGGCGTGGTCGCGGTATGCATGCTGGGATCGGTGATGATGGCGCTGCTGACCGCGCGGGAGGTCTCGCGCTCGGCCACCCGGCTGATCGAGGGGATGCGCCTGGTCGAGAGCGGACGGCTGGACGAAGTGCGGCTGGAGGTCGTCTCGACCGACGAATATGCCGACATCTTCCGCGGCTTCCAGCACATGCTGGAGGCGCTGCGCGAGGAGCAGCGCATCCTGGCGGTCAGCCACGATCTCGCCGGCGAGCTCCAGCTCGACCTGCTCATCGCGCGCATCATGCGCGCGACCACCGAGCTGCTGAACGCCGAGCGCTCGACGCTGTTCGTCCACGATCCCAAGACCGGCGAGCTGTTCTCCGTCTTCGCCGAGGGCGACGGCCTGCGCGAGATCCGCCTGCCGGCGACGCGCGGCATCGCCGGCGCCGTCTTCACCGCCGGCATCCCCGAGAACATCGCCGACCCTTACGCCGACCCCCGCTTCGACCAGGTGGTGGACCGGCGCACCGGCTTCGTCACCCGGTCGATCCTGTGCCAGCCGATCACGAACAAGCATGGCGGGCGCATCGGCGTGACCCAGGTGCTCAACAAGCGCGGCGGCGGCTTCTCGGCCAAGGACGAGGCGCGGCTGCGGGCTTTCTCGGCCCAGATCGCCGTCTGCCTGGAGAATGCCCGGCTGTTCGACGACGTGCTGAGCATGAAGAACTACAACGAGAGCATCCTGAAGAGCACGTCGAACGGCATCATCACGCTCGATTCGGACCACAACATCGTCACCACCAACGACGCCGCGCTCCGCCTGCTCGGCATGCCCGGCGGGCTGGTCGGGGTGCCGGCGACGCAGGCGTTCGCCGGCGCCAACGGCTGGATCGCCGACCGGCTCCGGCGGTCCGAGCTGAACCGCGAGGCGCAGCTGGCGGCCGATGCCGAGATCGTCCGCCCGGGCGGCCCGCCCTCCTCGGTCAACCTCACCGCCGCGCCGCTGATCGACGCCGCCGACCAGCGGATCGGATCGATGCTGGTGCTGGAGGACATCACCGCCGAGAAGCGGGTGCGATCGACCATGGCGCGCTACATGTCGAAGGAGGTCGCCGACCAGCTGTTGCAGGACGGCGACGACGCGCTGGTCGGCAAGGACCAGACCGTGTCGATCCTGTTCAGCGACGTGCGCGGCTTCACCACCATCGCCGAGGCGATCGGCGCGCGCGACACGGTGGCGATGCTGAACGAGTATTTCACCGAGATGGTCGACGTCATCTTCGAACATGGCGGCATCCTCGACAAATATATCGGCGATGCGATCATGGCGCTGTTCGGCGCGCCCTTCGTCGGCCGGACCGACGCCGACAACGCCATCGCCACCGCCAACCAGATGCTCGTCTCGCTCGGGCGCCTGAACGGGCGGCGCGGGGCGGACGGGCGGCCGCCGATCGACATCGGCCTCGGCATCAGCACCGGCGACGTGATCGTCGGCAACATCGGCTCGACCAAGCGGATGGAATATACCGTCATCGGCGACAGCGTGAACCTGGCCTCCCGGCTGGAAGGCGCGAACAAACATTACGGCTCGAAGATCCTGTTCTCCGAGTTCACCGCCCGCCGGCTGACCGCGACCACGCTCACCCGCGAGATCGACCTGATCCGGGTGAAGGGCAAGGACTTCCCCGTCGCCGTCCACGAATCGCTCGGCCATCGCGCCGCCGAGCTGGATCGCGGGCTGGGCGCCATGCTGGAAGCTTATGGCGCCGGCATCGCCGCCTATCGCGGCCGGGCCTGGGACGATGCCGAACGGGCCTTCACCCGCGCCCTCGCCGCAATGCCGGGCGACGGCCCCTCGGCGATCTACATCGACCGCTGCCGCCAGTTCGCCCGCGTGCCCCCGCCGAAGGACTGGAACGGGGTGTGGGTGCTGACGGGGAAGTAGCGCGAAAAGCCCTCTCCCCAAAGGGGAGAGGGGGTCAGGCCACCCGCCTCTCCACCTGCTCCGCCAGCAGCGGCCCCAGGTCGGCCGACGGGATCGGCCGGCTGAACAGGTAGCCTTGGATGCCGCCGCAGCCCTGGCGCTTCAGCTCGGCCAACTGCGCCTCGTCCTCCACCCCCTCGGCGGTCGTCTCCATGCCGAGCGCGGCGGCAAGGTCGACGATAGCGTGGACGATCGCCGCCGCGCTCCGGTCCAGCGCGATCGGGATCACGAAGGAGCGGTCGATCTTCAGCTTGTCGAAGGGGAAGCTGCGCAGGTAGCTGAGCGAGGAATAGCCGGTGCCGAAATCGTCGAGCGCGATGCGGATGCCGAGCGCGCGCAGGCGGTGGAGCAGCGCCACGGTCGGGTCGGCGCCTTCGAGGAACACCGATTCGGTGATCTCCACCTCCAGCCGGCCGGGCGCCAGGCCGCTGCGGGCGAGCGCCTGGAAGATGGTGCTGGCGAAGCCCGGCGTGCGGAACTGGAGCGGCGAGACGTTCACCGCGACGCGCAGATGGTCCGGCCACGCCGCCGCCTGGCGACACGCCTCGTGGATGACCCACTCGCCCATCGCCACGATCAGCCCGGTATCCTCGGCGACGGGGATGAACTCCGCCGGCGGGATGCGGCCGCGTTCCGGATGGTGCCAGCGCAGCAGCGATTCGAACCCGCCGATCCGATCCGCCTTCAGGTCGTAGATCGGCTGGAAGTCGAGGCTGAACTGGCCGAGGGCGAGCGCGCCGCGCAGGTCCAGCTCCATCTGCCGGCGCCGCCGGGCGGCGGCGTCCAGCGCCGCCTCGAAGAAGCGGAAGGTGCCGCGCCCGTCCTGCTTGGCGCCATAAAGCGCCAGATCGGCATTCTTCAGGATGGTGTCGGCATCGCCGCCGTCCACCGGCCCCAGCGCGATGCCGATGCTGGCGCCGGTGGCGATCTGGTGGCCGTCGGCGATCAGCGGCCGGCGCAGCCGGTCGACGATCGCCTGGGCCAGCGCGCGCGGGCGATCCGGGTCGGCGTGGCCGGCCAGGATGATGGCGAACTCGTCCCCGCCCAGCCGCGACACCACGCCGTCGGCGGCCAGCTCGTTCAGGATGTCGCCGACGATGCGCAGCAGCGCGTCGCCGACCGGATGGCCGAGCGTGTCGTTGACGCCCTTGAAGCCGTCGAGGTCGAGGCACAGGGTCGCCACCGTCTCGCCGCGCTTGGCCGCGCGCGCCAGCGCCGCGTCCAGTTGCTCGCGGAAGAAGACGCGGTTGGGCAGGTCGGTCAGCGTGTCGTGGAAGGCGAGATGGGCGATGCGGTCCTCGCGCTCGAAGATGCCGGCCGACATCTGGTTGAAGCTTTCCGCCAGCCGCCCGATCTCGTCCGATCCGGTCACCGCCACCTCGGCCCGGTCGCCGCGCTCCAGCGCGCGGGCGGCATCGTCCAGCGCCACGATCGGCCGCGCGATATCCTTGGCCAGCCGCCGGCTGCCCCACAGCACCAGCCCCAGCCCCAGCAGCCCGGTAAGCGAAATGCCGGCCTGGAGCGCGCGATAGGGCGCCAGCGCCCTGGCGAGCGGATAGGTGAGCAGCAGCGTCGCCTCCGCGCCGTCGCGCGTGCCGGCCAGCGGTTTCGCCAGCGCGAAGGCCCAGCCGCCGTGCAGCGTCATCGTCGCCGGCGCGCCCGTCGCGCCCGCGCCCTTGACGAAGCGGTCGATCGCGCCGCCGTCCACCCCGCCGGCCGCGGCCATCCAGCGGCCCCGGTCGCGCCGCAGCATCGTCGCGGTCAGCGGAATGGCCGACAGCCGCTCCAGCGCATCCATCTCGCCCGTGTCCAGCCGGACGGCGAAGACGACCCAGCCGATCTCCATCGGCGCCAGGATCGGCGACACGACCATGCGGTAGACGCCGGACCCGCTCTCGATCACCGCATCGCGGGCGCCCGGCGCCAGCCGCCACGGCAGGCCGCCGACGGTGCGCCGCAGCCCGGCGGCGCCGGCGCCGATCACCGCGCCGTCCGGCGTCACGACGAAGGCATGCGCCACGCCCGCGCGGCGGCGCAGGTTCACCAGCGCCGACCGGATCGTCGGCATGTCGCCGCTCGCCACCGCGTCGCGAAAGCCGAAGTCGCGCGCCAGCACGTCGGCGCTGTCGCCGAGCGATCGCGCCCGCAACGCCCAGATGCGGTCGAACACGGTGCCGCTGGCGGTCAGCTCGACCTGCGCGGAGCTGCGCGCATGGCCCAGGATCATCACCTGCGCCGTCACCGCGACCACCACCATCGCCAGCGCGAACAGCCCGGCATAGAGCACCGACAGCCGGGTGGAGATGTGGCGGAAATCGAGCCGCCGCCAGCGGCCGGGCGGGCGCTTCGCCGCACCCGGCTTCACGGGAGCGCGACGATGCGCGAGGTGCCGGCGCCCGCCACCGCCAGCGGCTGGCTGACCATGTTGCCCGGCGCGCGGATGGCCGGGTCCCATACCCGGATCGTCGTCCCGCCGGCCGCCATGTCGAAACGCACCCGCCCGGCGGCGTCGGCCTGCGCCGCATAGGGCGTCGTCACGACGATGACGAAGCCGGTCATGGCATCGTGGATGTTGCAGCCGAGCGCCACCACGCCGGGCTTGTCGAACAGGACGGTCCGCGCTTCCTCCCGGCCGTAGAGCTTCAGCTCGAACTTCTTGGGCCTGGAAAAGGAATAGACATGGTGCCGCACCTTGTCGCGGTTGGGGAAGGCGACGCTGGCGCCCACCGGCACGATCAGGACGCGCGGCTGGAAGCTGATGTCCTTCTGCGCCACCACATAGGGCCAGCGGAAGCGGATCGGCCCCGCGGGCGCGGGCCGGCCGTCGATCATCACCACCGCGCCCGCCGCCGGGCGGCCGTCGGCGCGGCGGACCTGCACGTCGACCGTCGCCGCCGAGGCGGCCCCGCCAGTCAGCGCCCACATCAGGAAAAGTCTCGTCACGGCCATCGCAGGTCCCCGCTGCGCGATTTGCGTGACGAAACTAACAGCAGCGACTGCTTAACATCCCGCTAACCAATGTTGCGTAACCCGCGTCGCACCGACATCCCTCTCCGCGACCGGATCGAACATCATGCGCCGAACGTCCCGTCCGACGGCCTGGCTGCTCGTCGCTAGCCTGTTCGGCGCGGGTCCGGCCGGCGCCGGCGAGTGGCGCCAGGGCGGCAAGCTGCTGCTGACCGACGGCATCTCGTCGATCGAGGGCGCGGCCGGCGGCGGCCTCGCCAGCTGGGCGGTCGTCGCCGGCAACGAGACCGAGGACGGCATCGGCGCCACCGCGCACGTCACCTATGTGCCGCTGGCCGATTACGGGCTGGCGAGCGCCGGCGTCGCCGTCGGCCTGTTCGACCGACTCGAACTCTCCTACGCCAGGCAGCGCTTCGACACGCGCAAGGTCGGCGCGGCGCTCGGCCTGGGGCGCGGCTTCACCTTCGGCCAGAGCATCTTCGGCGCGAAGCTGAAGGTCGCCGGCGACGCCGTCTATGCGCAGGACGGCGCGCTGCCGCAGATCGCCGTCGGCATCCAGCACAAGCGCGCCGACGAACGCGCCGTCATCCACGCCGTCGGCGGCCGCCACGCGACCGGCACCGACTTCTACCTCGCCGCGACCAAGCTGCTGCTGGCGCGCAGCCTGCTGCTGAACGGCACCGCGCGGCTGACCCGGGCCAACCAGACCGGGCTGCTCGGCTTCGGCGGCGACCGGCATCGCGGCTATTCGGTCCGGGTCGAGGGATCGGCGGCGTATCTGCTCGGCCGGCGGCTGGCGGTCGGCGCCGAATATCGCAGCCGCCCGGACAATCTCGGCTTCGCGCGCGAGGACGGGGCGTGGGACGCCTTCGCCGTCTATGCGCTGACCCGCAACCTCTCGTTCACCGCCGGCTATGCCGATCTCGGCAGCATCGCGACGGTGAAGGGCCAGCGCGGCGCCTTCCTGCAGATCCAGGCCGGTTTCTGAAGAGGCGCCATGATGATCCTCCCCGCCCTCCTGCTGGCGACGGCCGCCGTTCCGCCCGGCGAGCAGCCGGTCGACCCCTATGTGGCGGACGACGCCAATGCCGGCGCCGCGCCGTTCGCCGGCGGCGCGATGCTCGCCGCCTTCCACGGCCGGCCCGGCATCGACCGCGTCGCCGACGACTTCGTCGACCGCCTGGTCGCCGACCGGCGCATCGCCGACATCTTCAAGGGGCAGGACATCGCGCGGCTCAGGCGCACGCTGAAGGAGCAGTTCTGCTACATACTGAACGGCGGCTGCGCCTATAGCGGCCGCGACATGAAGGCGGCGCACAAGGACATGGGTCTCCAGAGCGCGGATTTCGGCGCGCTGGTCGAGGATCTCCAGGCGGCGATGAGCCGGGAACGGGTGGGCTTCGCCGCGCAGAACCGCTTCCTGGCCAAACTGGCGCCGATGAAGCGCGATACGGTTCAGCGGTGAAGGCGGCGTCGATTGGGAGGGGGACCCTTCCAAGCCCGTTCATCCCGAGCGAAATCGGGGGACATGCCGCTTGCGCTGCGTCGGGGGCGTGCCCCGACCGCGCCCGGCATGGAGGGTTCGGGGTTTGCCGATCCGGTCCTCACCGGCCCCCGAGCCTCACCGCGTCGACAGCCGGTATCCCACCGCCAGCTCGTTCAGGATCAGCCGCGGGCGGGCCGGGTCCGCCTCCAGCTTCTGGCGCAGGCCGCGCACGGCGATGCGCAGGTAATCCACCCGGTCCTCCTGCGCCGGGCCCCACGCGGCGCGGAGCAGCTGGACATGGCCGGCGACGCGGTCCGGCCGGGCGGCGAGTTCGGCCAGGATGCAATATTCCTTGGGGGTCAGATGCACCTCGGCGCCGTCGCGCGTCACCCGGCGATGCTCCAGGTCGATGCGCACCGCGCCGGCCTCGACCACCAGCCGCTCGGCCGCGCCCATCAGGCGATGGCGCAGCGACGTGCGGATGCGCGCCAGCAGCTCCTCGGTGTCGAACGGCTTGGTGACGTAATCGTCCGCGCCCAGGTCCAGCGCCGCCACCTTCTCGGCGGTATCCTCGCGCGCGGAGACCACCAGCAGCGTCGCCGCCGACCGCGCGCGGACCAGTTGGATCAGCTCCAGCCCGTCGCGGTCGGGCAGGCCGAGATCGAGCAGCACGACGGCGGGCTTGGCGATGTCGAGCAGCGACAGGCCCTCATGTGCCGTTGCCGCCTCCACCACCTCGTGCCCCGCCCGTTGCAGCGCGCCGCGCAGCAGCCGCCGGATATGGGCGTCGTCCTCGACGATCAGGACGGTGGCGGTCAGTGGCATGGCGGGACCTAGACGGATCGATCAATCCCCTCCGTTCGTCCTGAGTAGCCACTGAGCCTGTCGAAGTGGCGTATTGAAGGAGCTACCGGCGCTCTGGTCCTTCGATACGGGTCTTCGGCTTCGCTCAGCCCCTACTCAGGACGAACGGGGGATTGATGACTAGCGGGCGGCCGCCACCCGGTCGAGCGCGAGATTGAGCTGGAGCACGTTCACCCTTGGCTCGCCGATGAAGCCGAGCAGCGGCGTCTCCACCGCGCCCGCGACCAGCGCCCGGACCCGATCGGCCGGCAGGCCACGGGCGGCGGCGACGCGGTCGACCTGATAAAAGGCCGCCTCCGGGCTGACATGGGGGTCGAGCCCGGAGGCGGAAGTGGTCACCAGATCGGGCGGAATGATACGACCGGGTGAAGCCTTGATATCGGCGGCGACGTCGGCCTTGACGCGGTCCGCCAGCGCCCGGCTCGTCGGGCCGAGGTTGGAGCCCGACGACGCGCTGGCGTCGTAACCCTTGCCGGCGGCGGACGGCCGGCCGTGGAAATAACGGTCGGCGGCGAAGGACTGGCCGATCAGCGCCGAGCCGACGACGCGGCCCCGCTCCTCGATCAGGCTCCCGTTCGCCTGGCGCGGGAACAGCGCCTGGCCGATGCCGGTGAGCGCCAGCGGATAGGCGACGCCCAGCAGCAGCGCGAACAGGAGCGTCAGGACGATCGCGGGGCGGAGCGCGGTGCGCAGGTCGGTCAGCATGGGACGGGTCCTCAGGCGAGGTGGAGGGCGGTGACGGCGACGTCGATCAGCTTGATGCCGACGAACGGCGCGACCAGGCCGCCGAGGCCGAAGACGGCGAGGTTGCGCGCCAGCAGCGGCCCGGCCGCCATCGGGCGATAGCGCACGCCCTTCAGCGCCAACGGCACGAGCAGCGGGATGATGAGCGCGTTGAACATGATCGCCGACAGGATCGCGCTCTCCGGCGATCCCAGCCGCATGACGTTCAGCACCGACAGCCCCGGCACCAGCACGACGAACATCGCCGGGATGATGGCGAAATACTTCGCCACGTCGTTGGCGACCGAGAATGTCGTGAGGCTCCCGCGCGTCATGAGGAGCTGCTTGCCCAGCCCGACGATCTCGATCAGCTTGGTCGGATCGCTGTCCAGGTCGACCATGTTGCCGGCCTCGCGCGCGGCCTGCGTCCCGGTGTTCATCGCCACGCCGACGTCGGCCTGGGCGAGGGCCGGCGCGTCGTTCGTGCCGTCGCCGCACATCGCGACCAGCTTGCCCTCGGCCTGTTCCTTGCGGATCAGCGCCAGCTTGTCCTCCGGCGTCGCCTGGGCGAGGAA
>CAXTHU010000033.1:0-18612 GCA_964244125.1 uncultured Sphingomonadaceae bacterium | reverse complement strand
TCGCCTATCACGTCGCCGTCGCCAAGGGCACCGACGTCGACCAGCCGCGCAACCTGGCCAAGTCCGTCACGGTCGAATGACCAACCCAGGTTAACTAGAACCTTTTTCCTTACAGTGCGTTGTGGGCGGCGACTGTCAGGTCATCCAAAGGAAGGTTCCACCATGATCCGCCAATTCCGCCTCGCCACGTTCGCGACGATCCTCGCCGCCCTCCCAGCCATCGCCGCCGCGGCACCCCCGGCGCCCGAATACGTGAAGATGGCCGGCGCAGGCGACCTTTACGAGAAGGCTTCCAGCAAGCTCGTCCTGACCACCACCAAGGACAAGGCGGTGAAGTCCTTCGCTACGATGATGGTCAAAGACCACAACAAGAGCACGGCGATGGTCAAGAAGGCCGCCGGCAAGTCGGGCCTCCCCCCCGTGCCGGCGGCGATGAACGACAAGCAGTTGCGGATGATAAACGAACTGACGAGCGCCAGCGGCCCGGCCCGCGACCAGCTCTACTGGGACCAGCAGAAGGCGGCCCATCAGGAGGCGCTGGCGCTGCATCAGGACTATGCGTCCACCGGCGACAAGCCGCCGCTCCAGGCCGCCGCCGGCCAGATCGTGCCCGTGGTGCAGCATCATATCGAGATGCTCGACAGCGGCCACGCGATGTGATCGCGGGCGGGCCGGCACAGCCCCGGCCCGCTGACCGACCGGGTGTCAAATCGATTTGACGCTTCGAGGGGCCAAGTCTAGCCTCGCTTCATGGATCGATCGACGACACCGACCGCTGCCGCCAGCCCCCCGGCGTTGCGCGATGTCCTCGAACTGCTGAAGCCGCTGACCTGGTTTCCGCCGATCTGGGCGTTCCTGTGCGGCGTGATCTCGTCGGGCGCGGCGGCGGAGCCGCGCTGGCCGTTTCTCGTCGCCGGCGTGCTGCTCACCGGGCCGCTGGTCTGCGGCACCAGCCAGGCGGTGAACGACTGGTTCGACCGCCATGTCGATGCGATCAACCAGCCCGAACGCCCGATTCCCTCGGGCCGCATCGCCGGCCAGTGGGGATTGTGGATCGCCTGCCTCGGCACCGCCGCCGCGATCGCGGTCGCCGCCGCCACCGGCCCGTGGGTGCTGGCCGCCACCGCCCTCGGGCTGGCGCTCGCCTGGGCCTACAGCGCGCCGCCGTTCCGCCTGAAGACGAGCGGGCTGTGGGGGCCGGCGGCGGTGGCGCTGAGTTATGAAGGGCTGACCTGGTTCACCGGCGCGGCGGTGATGGCCGGCGCGTTGCCGGACGCGCAAATCCTGATCGTCCTCGCGCTCTACAGCGCCGGCGCCTTCGGCATCATGACGCTCAACGACTTCAAGGCGGTGGCAGGCGATCGGGCGATGGGCATCCGCTCGCTGCCCGCCGTGCTGGGGGTGGACCGCGCCGCGCGCATCGCCTGCGCGGCGATGGCGGCGCCGCAATTCGCCGTTGTCGCCGCGCTGGACGGCTGGGGCCATCGCGCCGTCGCGGCGGTGGTGGCCGCGCTGCTGCTGGCGCAGCTGGTGCTGATGGGGCGGCTGCTGCGCGATCCGCTGGCCAACACGCCCTGGTACAACGCCACCGGCACGACGCTCTACGTGCTGGGGATGCTGGCCGCCGCCTTCGGGCTGGGCGGATGGTGGGGGTTGTGATGCGCGGATCGCTCGGCTGGTTCGGCATCGTCCGGCTGGGGCTGGTGCAGAGCGCGATCGGCGCGATCGTCATGCTGGCGACCTCGCTGCTCAACCGCGTCATGGTGGTCGAATATGCCCTGCCCGCCGCCCTCCCCGCGGGGCTGGTCGCCTGGCATTACGCGGTCCAGCTGTCGCGGCCGGCATGGGGCCACGGCTCGGATCGCGGACGGCGGCGCGGGCCGTGGATCGTCGGCGGGATGGCGCTGCTGGCGGCGGGCGCGATACTGGCGGTCGAGGTGCTGGGCTTGCTGGCGGCCCGGTCCCCGCTCGGCTTCGCGCTCGCCATCCTCGCCTTCGCGATGATCGGCGCGGGCGTCGGCGCGGCGGGCACGTCGCTGCTCGCGCTGCTCGCCAGCCGCGTGGTGGCCGAACGGCGCGCGGCGGCGGCGGCGATCACCTGGATCATGATGATCGCCGGCATCGTCGTGACCGCGGGCATCGCCAGCCGCCTGCTCGATCCCTTCTCGCTCGACCGGCTGGCGACGGTGGCCGGCGGCATCGCGCTCGCCGCCTTCGTCGTCGCGACGATCGCCGTCCGGGGTGTCGAGGCGGGTTCGGCGCCGGTCGCGGCGGAACGGTCCGCCGCCCCCGCGCCGCCCTTCGGCGCGGCGCTGCGCGAGATGTGGCACGATGGCGACGCGCGCCGCTTCACCGTGTTCGTCTTCCTGTCGATGCTCGCCTATTCGATGCAGGACCTGATCCTGGAGCCGTTCGCCGGCCTCCTGTTCGGCTTCACCCCCGGCCAGTCCACCGCGCTGTCCGGCATCCAGCATGGCGGCGTGCTGGCCGGCATGATCCTGGTCGGCGTCGGCGGCAGCGCCTTCGGCGGCCGCACGCCGGCGGGGATGCGGCGCTGGATCGTCGGCGGCTGCATCGGCTCGGCCCTGGCGCTGGCCGGCCTGGCGCTGGCGGCGCGCGCCGGGCCGGGCTGGCCGCTTGCCGCCAACATCGCCGCGCTCGGCTTTACCAACGGCATCTTCGCCGTCGCCGCGATCGGCGCGATGATGGGGCTGGCGGGGGCCGGCCGCGAGGGCATCCGCATGGGCGTGTGGGGCGCGGCGCAGGCGATCGCCTTCGGCCTGGGCGGGCTGGTCGGCGCGGTGGCGGTGGACATCGGCCGCGCGCTGATCGGATCGACGCCGGAGACCTTCGCCATCGTCTTCGGCGCGGAGGCGCTGCTGTTCCTCGTCGCCGCCGCGCTGGCGCCGCGCGGCCTCGCCGTCCGCCCGCCGGCCGCCCTCGCCGGGGCGGCGGCATGAGCGCCGATTACGACTGCATCGTCGTCGGCGGCGGCCCCGCCGGCGCGACCGCGGCGACCGAACTGGCGCGCGCCGGCCGCCATGTCCTGCTGCTCGACCGCGCCGGCCGGATCAAGCCTTGCGGCGGCGCCATCCCGCCGCGGCTGGTGCGCGACTTCGCCATTCCCGATCACCTGATCGTCGGCCGCGCCACCACCGCGCGGATGATCGCCCCGTCGGACCGGACGGTCGACATGCCGGTCGGCGCCGGCGCGGGAGGGGACCATGTCAGCATGATCGACCGCGACACGTTCGACGAATGGCTGCGCGCCCGCGCCGCGCTGGCCGGGGCGGAGCGCCGCACCGCCACCTTCGAGCGGATCGACCGCGACCCGGACGGCCGCGCCGTCGTCGTCTGCCGCGACGGCCGGGGCGGCACCGAACGGCGGCTGCGGGCGCGCTGCGTCATCGGCGCGGACGGCGCGCGGTCGGCGGTGGCGCGCGCGACGCTGAAGGGCGCCGACCGGGTGCCCTGCGTCTTCGCCTATCACGAGATCGTCCGCTCCCCCGCCGGCGACGGCGACGCCTTCGACCGCGCGCGCTGCGACGTGTACTACCAGGGCGGCCTGTCGCCCGATTTCTACGCCTGGATCTTCCCCCATGGCGACACCGCCAGCATCGGCGTCGGCAGCGCCAGCAAGGGTTTCAGCCTGCGCGACGCGGTGGCGCGGGTGCGCGCCCGCGCCGGGCTGGCCGACTGCGCCACGATCCGCAGCGAAGGCGCGCCGATCCCGCTGAAGCCGCTGCGCAAATGGGACAACGGCCGCGACGTGATCGTCGCCGGCGACGCCGCCGGCGTCGTGGCGCCCGCATCGGGCGAGGGCATCTATTACGCCATGGCCGCCGCGCGCTGCGTCGCCGACGCGGTCGAGGCGTTCCTCGCCACCGGCCGGCCCAGGGCGCTGGCGGGCGCGCGCAAGCGCTTCATGCGCGCGCATGGCCGGGTGTTCTGGATTCTCGGGATCATGCAGTATTTCTGGTATCGCAGCGACAAGCGGCGCGAGCGCTTCGTCGCGATGTGCGCCGATCCCGGCGTGCAGGAACTGACCTGGCAGGCCTATATGAACAAGGAACTGGTCCGCGCCAGGCCGCTCGCCCACATGCGCATCTTCCTGAAGGACATGCGCCACCTGCTCCAGTCGGCGGCGTGACCATGGGGCGGGCATGGCTGTTCCCGATCCTGATCGCGGGCACGGCGGCGGTGGCGGTGGCGGTGCTGGGGGCGACGATCACCGATATCGGCCCGTGGTATCGCGGCCTCGTCCAGCCGCGCTGGGCGCCGCCCGACGTCGCCTATGGCGCGGCCTGGACGGCGATCTACGCGCTCGCCGCGATCGCCGCCGCGACCGCTTGGCACGCCACCGCGGATCGTGCCGAATGCGAGTGGCTGGTCGGGCTGTTCGCGCTCAACGGCTTCCTCAACATCCTGTGGAGCCTCCTGTTCTTCCGCCTGCACCGGCCGGACTGGGCGATGGTGGAGGTGATCGGGCTGTGGCTGTCGGTCGCCGCGCTGATCGTCTTCATCTGGCGGCGATCGATGACGGGCGCGGTGCTGCTGATCCCCTATCTGCTGTGGGTGACGTTCGCCGGCTACCTCACCATGACGATCGTGCGGCTGAACGGGCCGTTTTCCTGAACGGCGCGGCCGACTGGCTGTTCGCGCGCGGCCATGCGGCGGATGTCGTACTGGCCGTCATGCTGGTCGAACTGGCCTGGCTGACGCGGCGGCGCTGCTGGTCCCCGCGCGCGGCGATCCTGCGGCTGGCGCCCGGCGCGCTGATGGTGGTGGCGCTGCGCTGCGCCCTCACCGGGGCGGCGTGGCCGTGGATCGCGTCGGCCCTCGCCCTGTCGCTGCCGTTCCACCTCGCCGATCTGGCGCGGGGCCGGCGGGCCAGGCCCTGATCCTCCGCCGGAGCATCAGGGCCACATGGCCCGGCCTCAGTTCGCCTTCAGATAGGCGATGACGTCGGCGCGCTTCTGCGGATCGGTGAAGCCGGCGAAGGTCATCTTCGTGCCGGGGACGACGCGCTGCGGCGATTCGAGATACTGGAACAGCTTCTCCGGCGTCCAGGTGATGCCGCTGTTCTTGTTGGCGGCGGAATAGGTGAAGCCGGCGACGGTGCCGGCCGCGCGCCCGACGACATGGTGGAGCGACGGGCCGATCTTGTTCACCCCCTCCTCGATCGCGTGACACGTCTTGCAGGTGAGGAAGGTGGTCTGGCCCTTGGTCGCATCGCCGGTATAGCTGGCATATTTCACGCCGCTGACCGTGTCGGTATTGTCGGCGGCGGGCGCGCCGCTGCCGGTGGGCGTCGCCGGGGCGGCGGCCGGAGCGGCGGCCGGAGCGGCGGCGGTATCGGCCGCGGGGGCCGCGGCCGTCTCCGTCGCGGGGGCGGCGGTCTCGTCGGCGGCGGGCTTCTTCGAACAGGCCGCGAGCGCGAGCGCCCCGACCGCGACGCCCATCGTCAAACGGCTCACACGATTCATCGCGTCGAACTGCATCATCTCGCTCCTCTCCCGTCGATCCGGGCCGCACTCTTCGTCCCGTTTAGCCAAACTGTCCAATATTGTTTACGTTTCAGGGGGGCGGTTGCGCAGGCGAAATAATTCGCCGTCCGGACGGCCGCGAATGTCCCGTCTCACGCCGTCCCCTTCCGCCAGACGAACATGCCATAGCGCATCGCCCCCGTGCGATAGGCCAGCATCAGCCGCGGCACGCTGAGCGCGAACAGCCGGTTGCGCGCGGCGAGCGCCAGCCGCCGCTTGGCCGGATCGGTCAGCATCGCGCGCAGGAAGCGGCCGGCGCAGATCGTCCAGGTGCGCGCGACGCGGGCGCTCAGATCCTCGTAGGCGACGGCATCCAGCCCCGCCGCCGCGGCCCAGCCGGCATAATCCTCCCGGCTGCCCAGCGACGGCATCGCCCCCTCGCGGCAGATCGGCTCCAGCAGGTGGCGCACCTGCCACGGCGTCGCGTCGTCCCGCGCCAGCCACGCGCAGACCACCAGCCGCCCGCCCGGGCGCAGCACCCGCGCCGCCTCGGCCAGCATGGCGGGCTTGTCGGCCATATGCTCGGTGCTCTCGATCGCATAGGCGGCGTCGAAGGCGGCGTCGGGCAGGCCGTTGGCCAGCCAGTCGCAGACCAGCAGCGTCACCCCCGGATGCGGCGGCGCATGGGCCGCCTGCACCGCCGACAGCGTCAGGCCGGTCACCTCCGCCCCCAGCGCCGCCGCCAGCCGCCGCGCCGTCCCGCCATAGCCGCAGCCGATGTCGACCAGCCGCGCGCCGGGCCTGACCGCCAGCGCCGCGCCGACATGGTCGCCGAGCGCGTCGACCGCCGCCGCCGCCGTCTCGCGCCCGGTCAGCCACAGGCCGTGGTGGACATGCTCCCCCCACAGCTCGCGGTAGAAGGGGTCGAGCTCGTCGTAATGATCCGCGACATGGGCGGCGGTCTGCGGGGCTGCGGCGAGGATCATGGACGGCTCCGCTACGGCCCCGATGACGACGCGGCCAGGTTCGAAAAGCTTGGGATATCGAACAATCGGCCTGAAGTGGAGAAGATGCTTAAATAATCGTTGCGGCCCGCCACGGGAAAGCGCAACCTTCGCAACTGCGGCAAGCGTCGGGTCGTGGGACCGGGCGAGTCGCGAAAACGGGGGGCTTTCCATGAACAAACTGCTTTTGGCCGCGGTGCTGCTCGGCGGCGCCGCCTCTCCGGCCCTGGCCGCGACGGTCGTGACCACCGGGACGACAGTCGGCCGGCCGACCTTCAATCGCCCGGTGTCGACCTCCGCCCTTTCGCTTGTCGGCACGGCGGTGCCTTACGACCTGGTCCTGTTCACGGTCGATCAGGCCGGCAGCTATGTCATCAACCTGACGGCCACGACGGCGCTCTACGATCCGTTCCTGGCGCTCTACAACGGTCCGTTCAGCGCCGCCTCGCCGCTCAACAACCTGATCGAGGTCAACGACGACCTCGCGGCCAACAACTTCACCCAGTCGCAGATCACCCGGATCCTGGTGGCGGGACAGATCTATCGCGCGGTGGTCACCGGCTTCGACAATCTTGACTTCGGCACCTACACGCTGACCTTCAGCGGTCCCGGCAACATCAACGTGCCCGGCGCCGGCGCGGTGCCGGAGCCGGCGACATGGCTGATGATGATCGGCGGCTTCGGCCTGGTCGGCGCGGGGCTCCGCCGCCGCCGCGGGGTGGGCGTGGCGGCCGCCTGATCGAGGTCGAACGAACGAGCCCGCGTCCGGGGGACGCGGGCTCATATCCCGAAGCGGGTCCCCCGGCGCGGGCCGGGGCCTGCTCGGGAAGGCCGAGGGAGGGAACGCAGCGGCGGTCACCGGCCGTTTCCCGACCGGGCCGGCCCGCACCGGGGAACGATCGGTCCCGTCAGAAGGTCGCGCCGATCGAGAACACGACGCCGCCCTTCACCGCGTTGCGGCCGGACGGGGTGATGAACTCGCCCTTCTTGAAATCGGTGTCGACGTAGGTCACGCCGAACGACAGGTTCTTGTAGGCGTAGGAGACGCCGAGGTTCCAGTCGAGATAGTCCTTCAGGCCGTTGGTCAGGTAGCTGCGGCCGTGATTGTAGCCGAGATGGCTGGAGATGGAGAAGCCGGTGTCGGGGATCGCGCCGCCCAGCTCGCCATAGACATAGATATTGTCTTCCTTGGCCTTCCCGGCGCAGCGCGGATCATAGGCGCAGCTCTGCGCCTTGGTCTTGGGCGCATAGGCGAGGCCGACCTTGGCGGTCGCCGGGCCGAAGCCATGCGCGACCGAGGCATAGGGCTCGAAGAAGTCGGTATTCGCGCCGCCCGAGCCGGGGTAGTAGTAATACAGCACGCCGATATCGGCGGTGGTGCCGTCGAAGGTCTTCTTGTAGCCGCCGTAGATGTCGATCTCCTGATCGCTGCCGGCCGCGACATAGTCGTCGATCGAGGAACCCCACACGCCGACATAGAAGCCGGAGGCATGGTTGACGTTGATCGTCCCCTGTACGGCAAAGCGCTTGTCCGTCTGCGAGATGCCGCGGAAGCGATAGTCGGAGACGACGGTGGCGCCTCCGGTGACGGTGACGGCGGGGGCCGGGGCGGCGGCATCCTGCGCCGGGGCGGGCGCGGCGGTGCCGGCGACAAGGAGGGCGGTGAGCCCGAAATGGAGAGCGCGCATGGGTCTTCCCTTCGTTGGGGTCCGATCATCCGCCTGCGTCGCGGGCGGAAGCCTCATGCCCTGGAAGGACCGTGCCGCCTTGCCGCTGCACATGGATGCCGTCGATCGCCGCAACGCACAATAGAGGGTCGGAGAAGTTTGCCGGTCTGTTGCTCGTGTGCAACAATTTGTTGCTGGGCTAGATCAGCGCCAGCGCTCGGCCGAGGTCGGCGATCAGGTCGGCCGGATCTTCCAGGCCGATGTGGAGCCGGACGGCCAGGCCGCTCTCCTCCCACCGAGTCGCGCTGCGCGCGCGGGCCGGGTCGATCGGCAGCGCCAGGCTCTCGAACCCGCCCCAGCTGTAGCCGATGCCGAAATGACCGAGGCCGTCGACGAAGCGGACGCGGGCGGCATCGTCGCGCGTGGCGAGGACGATCGCGAACAGTCCCGACGCACCACGGAAATCGCGCGCCCAGCGGTCGTGGCCCGGGCAGCCGGGGAGCGCCGGGTGGATCACGCGGGCGACCTGCGGCTGCGCGGCCAGCCACTCGGCGACGGCGATCCCGCTCGCCCCGTGCCGGCGCAGCCGCACGCCCAGCGTCCGCAGCCCGCGCAGCGCGAGCCACGCATCGTCCGGCGCGACATGCTGGCCGAGCGACTGGGCGAAGGTTCGCAGGCGCGGCCAGTATCCGGCCACGGCGGTGACCGATCCCAGCATCAGGTCGGAATGGCCGCCGACATATTTGGTGCAGGCGACGATCGACAGGTCGACGCCATGGCCGATCGCGGGGAACAGGTACGGCGTGGCCCAGGTGTTGTCGAGCAGGGTGACGAGTCCCCGCGCATGGGCGGCGGCGCAGATCGCCGGCACGTCCTGCACCTCGAAGGTGAGGCTGCCGGGGCTTTCCATGAACACCGCGCGGGTGGCGTCGGTGAAGAGATCGGCGATGCCCGCGCCGATCAGCGGATCGTAGAAACGGGTGACGATGCCCAGCGGCGCCAGCACGGTCTTCGCCATGGCCCGCGTCGGCTCGTAGCAGCTGTCCGGCAGCAGCAGTTCGTCGCCCGGCGACAGGATGGCGAGCAAGGCGCCGGCCACCGCCGCCACGCCCGAGGGATAGAGCATCGTCCCCGCCGCCCCCGGCTCCAGCGCGGTCAGCGCGTCGGCCAGCGCCCATTGCGTCGGCGTGCCGCGCCGGCCGTAATAGAGTTCGCCGTCGCGGTTGCGCCCGCTGCGTTCGCGTAAGGACGCGACGTCGTCGAACAGGATGGTGGACGCGCGCCACACCGGCGGGCTGACGATGCCGCCGGTCCATTCGGGCCGGCGCCCGGCCGCGACGATCCGCGTGTCGGGGCGAAGCTCCTCCTCGTCACCGGCGCTCACGCCGCCTCGGTCGCCTTCGGCGTGGTGGCGTCGGCGCCCCATTCGCTCCACGATCCGTCGTAGAGCGCGACGTCCTTCTTGCCGATCAGATGGGCGGCGAAGGCCAGCGCGGCGGCGGTGATGCCCGAGCCGCAGGTGGTGACCAGCGGCTTGGCGAGATCGATGCCGGCGTCGGCGAACAGCGTCTTCAGCGCGTCGGGCGACTTCCACGTCCCGTCCGCCTCGAACAGGCGGCTGGAGGGCAGGTTGCGGCTGCCCGGGATGTGGCCCGGGGCGACGCCGGCGCGGGTCTCCGGCTCCTCGCCGGTGAAGCGCGAGGCGGAGCGGGCGTCGAGCACCTGCTCCGCGCCGCTGTCGACATTCGCCTTCATCGCCGCCAGGTCGCGGAGGTGAGCGGTATCGGCCCAGACGGTGAAGTGGCGGTGGCGCACGGTCGGGCGGCCGGATTGCAGTTCGCGACCCTCGGCCTTCCACTTGGCGAGGCCGCCGTCGAGGATGGCGACGTCCGCCGCCCCGAAGATGCGCAGCATCCACCAGCCGCGCGCCGCCGAGCGCCAGGGCGAATCGTCGTAGACGACGATGCGGCTGCCGTCGCCGAGGCCCAGCGCCTGCATCCGGCTGGCGAACTTCTCGGCCGGCGGCAGCATGTTGGGATGCGGGCTGGCGCCGTCGGCGAGGCCGGCCAGGTCCATGAACACGGCGCCGGGGATATGCCCGCCCTCGAACCCGGCGCGCGCGTCGCGGCCGCCGGCGGGATCGAGCAGCGTCGCGTCGACGATCCTGAGGTCGGACGCGCCGAGTTCCCCCGCCAGCCACCCGGTCGAAACCAACGCATCCATCCGAAGTCCTCCCTTGGGCGTCCGCGCGCCTCGTTCCGCTTGGGTCCTAGTGGAGCGGAGCGGTCGGGGCAACGCCGCGTGGGGCGCGGAAGTTGCGCCCCGTCACCGCGGCGGAGGCTTTCACTGCCGGCCCGCGCGGCCTAGACGGCGGGCATGACCCCGCTCCATCTCGGCCGGCCGAGCGTCCCGCCGGCCGATCCGGCCGCCGCCGTCCTCGACTATGTCGCCAACCCGCGCCCCGGCCGGCCCTATCTGGTGCGGCTGACCGCGCCCGAGTTCACCTCGCTCTGCCCGGTGACGGGCCAGCCGGACTTCGCCCATCTGGTTATCGACTATGCGCCGGCGGCGACGATCGTCGAATCGAAGTCGTTGAAGCTGTTCCTGGGTTCGTTCCGCAACCACGCCGCCTTCCACGAGGACTGCACCGTCGGCATCGCCGAGCGGCTGACGGCCGAGATGGCGCCGCTCTGGCTGCGCATCGGCGGCTACTGGTATCCGCGCGGCGGCATCCCGATCGACGTCTTCTGGCAATCAGGGCCGGTGCCGGAAGGACTGTGGGCGCCGCCGCAGGACGTGCCGGGCTATCGCGGGCGGGGTTAGCCGCGCGGCGGGAAAAGAAGGACCGCGAGGAACGCCCGCCGGTGGCGTCGCCTTGCCGACATCGACGCACACTTCCTTCAATCGACGATGGTCGGTGCTGCGGTAGACAGCCCGTAGACACTTGTGCCCGCATGAGCGCGCCCGACGAACTCGTCCGCTACCGCCGTCATCACCATGTGGAAGACAGCATAGTAACATGCGGAGATCGTTCGTCGCAGATCGACCTGTCGAGGTGGGGCCTGCTTCCGGCGTCTCCGCCAACCATTCGGCTTGCTCGACGAGATGGTCAGGATTCGGGATCGTCACCGGCGACCGCGTCCTCGCGCGTCAGATATTCGACCGTCGGCATGCGCGCTTCGGTAGCCTCGAAGAATGCATCCTTCGGTTTACCAGGAACTGGACCGCACTTCGCCCATCGACGGATATGGCGCCCGTATCAGTCAAGACGACGACGATCCGGATCGCATCCTGACCGGCAGAATCTATCCACGGCTCCAACTTCACGTCGGCTACCGCATCCCCGGTGAGAAACGTGTCCGCGGCGTTTCGCGCTATGTCGGTCAGGTCGGTAACCGCCACCATCGCCGCAACCTAATACAGCCCTCTCATGCTCGACAAGGCGTCGGCCAGCTACCGCGCAACCATGATCGCCCGTACCGCCGCCTCCCAGGCCGGCTGGCCCGGCGCGATCTCGTCGAAATGGCCTTGGCCGGGGACGGCGATCGCGGTGGCGCCGGTCGCCCTGGCATATCGGGCCGCCACGATCGGCGGCGCCACCGTATCATCCACCCCGTTCACCAGCGTCTGCCGAGCCTTGGCGACGAGCGGCGGCAGGCTCGTGTCGGTGTAGCGCGCCGCGCCCGTGACGCCCGGCCGGTCCACCAGCCGGTCCACCGTGTCCGCCCCGCAGGGCTTCGCCGCCTCGGTGCGCGCGGCGGCGAGGTCGGGCAGGCCGCCGAGCGAGACGGCATGGGCGATGGCCAGCGGCCTGCCCCGGCGCAGCGGGCTTCCCGCCGGCAGGCCGCGTCGCGCGGCCAGCCACAGCGCCAGATGCCCGCCGGCCGAATGGCCGACCGCGACCACCCGGTCGAGCCGCAGACGGTGGCGCGCGGCCTGCCCCCGCAGCGCGTCCGCCGCCGTGCCGACGTCGAGGAAAGTGCCGGGATAGCCGCCGCCCGCCACGTCGACGCCGCGATATTCGACGTTCCACACCGCCAGCCCGCGCCGGGCGAGGTCGGCCGCCGCCCAGTCCATCAGCCCGGCGCCGGCCACCTGCGACTGCCAGCAGCCGCCGTGGATCATGATGACGACGCGGTGCGGGCCGGAGCCGGCGGGCAGCCACAGCTCGGCGAACTGGCGCGGATCGGCGCCATAGGCGATGCGCTGCTGCCCGGCCGGGCGGGGCCGCGCGGTCAGTTCCCGCCAGGTCACGCCGCCGGCCGCCGAAGCGCCCGCCAGCGCCAGCGCGACCGCCGCCAGCCGGCCCCTCACAGCAGCCTGATCTCGCGCAGCCGCTCCATCAGATAGTCGTGCGCGCCGATCGGCGCGGGATGATCGTCGGGCCGGGCGGGGTCGATCGTGCCGGGCAGCGTCTCGATGACGTAATCCGGCCGGAAATGGAGGAAGAAGGGCATGGAGAAGCGCGAATGGCCACGCCGCTCGGGCGCCGGGTTCATCACCCGGTGGGTGGTCGATCGCAGCCGGCCGTTGGTCAGCCGTTGCAGCATGTCGCCGACGTTGACCGCCAGCTCGCCCTGTCTCGGGCTGACCGGCAGCCACGCGCCGCCGTCGCGGTCGAGCAGCTGGAGCCCGGCCTCCTCCGCGCCGAGCAGCAGCGTGATGGTGTTGATGTCCTCATGCGCGCCGGCGCGGATGCCGGGGGCGTCGGCGGGCACGGGGGGATAATGGAGCAGCCGCATGACGCTGTTGCCGTCGGCCACCGTGTCTTCAAAGAAATCGGGCGCGAGGCCGAGATGGCGGGCGATGGCGGCCAGGATGCGCGCGCCCGTCGCCTCGAACGCGGCATAGAGCGCCAGCATCGTCGCGCGGAAGTCGGCCAGGCCGGAGGGCCACAGGTTCGGCGCCATCACCTCGGCGAAGCGGTGGCCGGCGGGCAGCTCGCGCCCGACATGCCAGAACTCCTTCAGGTCGACGAGGGCGGCGTCCTTCGCCGCCTCGGTGCCGAACGGCGTATAGCCGCGCGCGCCGCCGGTGCCGGGGCGGTGATAGCCGCGCTTCACGTCGTCCGGCAGGGCGAAGAAGGCGCGGGCCTGTTCCTCGGCGCGGGCGACCAGCTCGGCGGGGATGCCGTGATCGGCGACGATGGCGAAGCCGTAGCGCTCGAAACTGGCGCCGAGCGCGCGGGCGAAGGCGGCGGGATCGCGCGCCTCCCCGGCCAGCGAGACGGAGGCGACGGTGGGGCGGGTGTCGAGGGCGGTATCCATGTCGTCCAGATAGCCGGGCGAGCGGGGAAAGTCATCGTCCGGCCACCGTCAGCCGGACCAGCCCTGCCTCGCCGATCCGTCCGGCGGCGCGCCTGCCGCCCGCGACATAGGCCGGCGTGCCGGGCAGGCCGAGCGCCGCCGCCTCGCGGCCGATGCGGGCCAGCCGCGCGTCGATCTCGCCGCCATGCGCGACGAGATCGGCGACGAGGCGCGGCCAGTCCGCCCCCGCGCCGACGGCGGCGGCGCGGACGCCCGCCTCGTCCAGCGACGGCGCCGCCATCAGCGCGGCGTGGACCGGCCGGTACAGCCCCTGCCGCTGCGCCGCGAGCGCGACGCGCGCCGCCGCCACCGATTGCGGCCCCAGCACCGGCCAGTCCTTGAAGACGATCCGGACGCCGGGATGACCGGCGGCGAAACCGTCGAGCGCGGCGGCGTCGATCCGGCAGTTGGGGCAGCGATAGTCGGTGAACACCAGCAGCGTCGCCGTCCCCCGCCCCGGCCCGATCGCGGGCGCGGCGGGGTCGGCGAGCGCGGCGGGGAGCGCGGGATTGCGCGAGATGTCGGCGAACCCGCCCTCGCGATTGCCCAGCCAGAGGCTGAGGGCGACGGCGACGGCGACGGCGAGAACGAGGCCGCGCCAGGAAGCGAGGAAGGGGCGGGAAGGGGCTATGGGACTTCTCTCTTCCTGTCCCCCGGCGCGGGCCGGGCCAGTTGGGGACGCTGGGACGACGAGGCGACGCGGCCTGCACTGCCGCCTTCCCGACTCGGCCCCGGTCTCCGCCGGGGAACGGGCTTGGCTGGCGCTCCTACTTCAGCAATCCCCCCAGCAGCCCCCGGAACAGCTGCTTGCCCAGAGAACCGGCGAGCTGCCGCCCGACCGTCGAGGCGGCCGAGCGGGCGGCGGACTGGAGCATCTTGTCGGCCATGCCGGGCCGTGCGGAGGCGCGCGCCGCGGCGGCGTCGGTCCGCGCCTTGTCGCGCGCGGCGGCGGCGTCGAGGCGGGCCTGTTCGCGCGCGGCCTGGGCGTCTAGCCTGGCCTGGGCGGCGGCGGCGCGGGCATCGTCGCGGGCGGCGGCGTCGGCCTGCCTGGCCGCGATCGCGGCGGCCTTGGCATCGGCCTCGGCCTGGCGCGCGGCCGATGCCGCCCGGGTCGCGGCGTTCGCCTTGCCGGCTAGGATCTCCTCGGCGGATTCGCGGTCGATCGCCTCGTCGTATTTCCCCGCCACCGGCGAGATCGATTGCAGGACGGCGCGCTCCTTGTCGGTCACCGGGCCGAGCCGAGATCCCGGCGGGGCGATGAGGGTGCGCTCGACCGGCGCCGGCGATCCGTCCGCCTGGAGAAAGGAGACCAGCGCCTCGCCCACCTTCAGCTCGGTGATCGCGGTGGCGACGTCGACGCCGGGGTTCGCGCGGAAGGTCTGCGCGGCGGACTGCACCGCCTGGGCGTCGCGCGGGGTGAAGGCGCGCAGCGCGTGCTGCACCCGGTTGCCGAGCTGGCCCGCCACCTTCTCCGGGATGTCGATCGGGTTCTGCGTCACGAAATAGACGCCGACCCCCTTGGAGCGGATGAGGCGGACGACCTGCTCCACCTTCTCCAGCAGCGCCGCCGGCGCGTCCTCGAACAGCAGATGCGCCTCGTCGAAGAAGAAGACCAGCACCGGCTTGTCCGGGTCGCCGATCTCCGGCAGCGTCTCGAACAATTCGGACAGCAGCCACAGCAGGAAGGTGGCGTAGAGCTTGGGCGCGGCCATCAGCTTGTCGGCCGACAGGATCGAGACGATGCCGCGCCCCTGGTCGTCCGTCGTGACGAGGTCGTGGATGTCGAGCGCCGGCTCGCCGAAGAAATGGTCCGCGCCCTGGGACCGCAGCTGGAGCAGCGCGCGCTGGATCGCGCCGACCGATTGCTTCGAGACGTTGCCGTAGGTCGTCGTCAGCTCCTCGGCGCGGGCGGCGACATGGGCGAGCATCGCCTGGAGGTCGTCGAGGTCGAGCAGCAGCAGCCCGTCGGCATCGGCGACGTGGAAGGCGATCGTCATCACCCCTTCCTGCGTGTCGTTGAGGTTCATCAGCCGCGACAGCAGCAGCGGCCCCATCTCCGACACGGTGGCGCGCACCGGATGGCCGGCGGCGCCCAGCAGGTCCCAGAAGATCACGGGATTGTCGTGACAGGCCCAGTCCGCGTCGCCCACCTCCGCCGCGCGCGCGGCAAGCGTCGCGTGCATCGCCGCGGTCGCCGATCCCGCCATGGCGAGGCCCGACAGGTCGCCCTTCACGTCGGCGACGAAGACGGGGACGCCGGCCCGGCTGAACCCCTCCACCATCCGCTGGAGGGTTACGGTCTTGCCGGTGCCGGTCGCGCCCGCGATCAGCCCGTGGCGGTTGGCGCGGCGCAGGTTCAGCTCCTGCCGCGCGCCCGTGGCGGATGCGCCGACGAAGAGGCCGGGCGTTGCATCGGGCATGGGGGCAGGCTCCTGCTGTTGGTGCGGCCCTGTTTAATCCGGGCCGCGCGCGAGGGGAATGGCCGCGAGCGCCGCCCGCGCGACATCGCAATCGTGCGCCATCCGCGTCTTCAACTCGTCGATCGTATCGAACCGCGCCTCGGGCCGGAGAAAGGCGATCAGCTCGACCGACAGGTCTTGGCCGTAGAGATCGCCCGAAAAGTCGAAGAAATAGGGTTCGAGCAGTTCCTTGGGCGGATCGAAGGTCGGGCGGATGCCGAGATTCGCCGCCCCGTCCAGCACCCGCCCGTCCGCCAGCGTCCCGCGCACCGCATAGATGCCGTAGGCCGGCCGGACATAGTCGCCCATCGCCAGGTTCGCCGTCGGATAGCCGATCGTCCGGCCCAGCTTGTCGCCATGGATCACCGTTCCGGCGATGGCGAAGGGGCGGGTGAGCAGGCGTGCCGCCTCGGCCGGATCGCCCGCCCGCAGCGCCGCGCGGATGCGCGAGGAGGAGACCGGCGCGCCGTCGTCGGCCACCGGCGCCACCGCCTCGGCCGCGATGCCGTGGCCGGCGGCGAGTTCGGCCAGCCGCGCACTGTCGCCCCGCCCGCCGCGCCCGAAGCTGAAATCCCGGCCGGTGACGACGCCGGCCGCGCCCAGCCGCTCGACCAGCCAGCCTTCGACGAAGGCGTGCGGCTCGACCGCCGCCGTCTCCCGGTCGAAGCGGATGACGTAGGCGGCATCCGCCCCGGCCGCCTCGAACAGCCGCAGCCGCTGCGCGATCGAGGTGAGGAGGAAGGGCGGCGCGTTGGGGCGGAACAGGCGGGCGGGGTGGGGATCGAAGGTCGCGACGATCGCCGGCCGTCCCCCGGCCCGCGCCCGCGCCACCGCGCGGCCGATCACCGCCTGGTGGCCGCGATGGCAGCCGTCGAAATTGCCGAGCGCGACCACCCCCCCGCGCAACCCCGCCGGCACCGCGCCATCGCTCGTCAGCCGCTCCATGGCGCAGCGCTATAGGTAAGGGGGCGGGGGAAGCAAATCCTTGGCGGGGATCGGCGCCTGATGAAGCCGTCACCCCGGCGCAGGCCGGGGTCCATCGTCCCGCACACCCCTCGGCCGGTGACTTCGCGGCACGGTGGATGCCGGATCGAGTCCGGCATGACGATGACAATGGGTGACGATCAGCCGCGCAGCAGCGTCACGAAGCTGTGGGCCGGGAACGCCCCCGACGCCGCGTGATCCTCCCGCGCCACCTCCCGCCATTCGGCCCCGAACGCCGGCACGACGGTGTCCCCCGGCGGCGACAGGTGGACCTCGGTCAGCTCGATCCGGTCGGCCAGGGGAAGCAGGAGCCGGTAGATTTCGGCCCCGCCGATCACCGCCAGCGCCCCCTCCCCCGCCGCCGCGATGGCCGCCGTCGCATCGGTGAACGCCTCCGCCCCCGCCGCCCGCCAGCCGGCGTCGCGGGTCAGGACGAGGTGGCGGCGGCCGGGCAGGATGCGCCCCAGCCCGTCGAACGTCGTCCGGCCCATCAGCATCGGCCGGCCCATGGTCAGCGCCTTGAACCGCTTCAGATCCGCCGGCAGCCGCCACGGCAGCGCGCCGTCGCGGCCGATCACGCCGTTGTCGGCGCGGGCGAGGTGGAAGACGATCTCGGAGGCCATGCCGCCTTGTCGCCCGGCCGCCGCCGGGCGTAAAGCCGTGCCGACCGCCCATCCCGGCGCAAGCGCCTTGCCGCCCCCCGAACAGATATGGAACACCCAGGCCCATGCTGACCCACATCTCCGTTCGCGGCGCGCGCGAGCACAACCTCAAGGACGTCTCGGTCGACATCCCGCGCGACACGCTGACGGTCATCACCGGGCTCTCGGGATCGGGCAAATCGTCACTCGCCTTCGACACCATCTATGCCGAGGGGCAGCGGCGCTATGTCGAGAGCCTGTCGGCCTATGCGCGCCAGTTCCTGGAACTGATGCAGAAGCCCGACGTCGATCATATCGAAGGGCTGTCGCCGGCGATCTCGATCGAGCAGAAGACGACGTCGCGCAACCCGCGCTCGACCGTCGCCACCGTCACCGAGATCTACGACTACATGCGCCTGCTGTGGGCGCGGATCGGCGTCCCCTACTCGCCCGCCACCGGCCTGCCGATCACCGCCCAGACCGTCAGCCAGATGGTCGACCGGGTGATGGAACTGCCCGAGGGCACGCGCCTGCTGCTGCTCGCGCCGATCGTCCGCGGCCGCAAGGGCGAGTACCGCAAGGAGCTGGCGCAGCTGCAGAAGGACGGCTTCCAGCGAGTCAAGATCGACGGCGCCTTCCACGCCATCGAGGAGGCGCCGGCGCTCGACAAGAAATACAAGCACGACATCGACGTCGTCGTCGACCGCGTCGTGGTCAAGGACGGCCTCGCCACGCGGCTCGCCGACAGCTTTGAAACCGCGCTCAAGCTCGCCGACGGCCTCGCCATCGTCGAGATGGCCGACCTGCCGCTGACGCCCGACGGTGAGCATGTCGCCGAGCCGGTCCACGAGCGGATCACCTTCTCCGAGAAGTTCGCCTGCCCCGTCAGCGGCTTCACCATCGCCGAGATCGAGCCGCGGCTGTTCAGCTTCAACGCGCCGCAGGGCGCCTGCCCGGCGTGCGACGGGCTCGGCGAGAAGCTCTACTTCGATCCCGCGCTGATCGTGCCCAACGAGGCGCTGACGATCGCCGGCGGCGCGGTCATGCCTTGGGCCAAGTCGAACC
>CAXTHU010000032.1:0-18930 GCA_964244125.1 uncultured Sphingomonadaceae bacterium | reverse complement strand
AGCATCGACATCGGGATCAGGGAGAGCAGCTCGCCCGGATCGCGCGATCCGTAACCGCAGCCGGCGGCACCGGCGACGATGATCGCCGGCGTCAGGTTGCTGACGAACATCGCCAGGACGTGCTGGATGCCGAGCGGGACCGCCACCGCCGGCCCGGGGAAGTAATCCGGATCGCGCGCCTGTTCGGCGGTCATGATGCCGGCGGTGCTCGCGCTGTCGGGCATCAGATCATCTCCTTCAGGCGGCGCAGCGATCGGTCCGCCGCGTGCAGGATGTCGCGCCGGCCGGCCTGCGCGAGATCGCCGTCCCGGACGACGGCACGGCCTTCGACGAACACGTCGCGCGCGCCGGCGGGCGGGCTCAGGATCAAGGCGGCGACCTTGTCCCAGGCGCCGGCGGATGCCGGACCCGACATGTCCCAGACGGCGAGGTCGGCGCGCCGGCCCACCTCCAGCGCGCCGCAATCGGGGCGGCCGAGCATGCCGGCGCCGCCGCGCGTCGCCAGGAACAGCGCGTCCCGCGGGTCGAAGGCGGCGGGGCCGCCGATCGCCCGTTGCAGCAGCAGCGCCTGCCGCGCCTCCAGCAGCAGGTTGGCGCCGTCGTTGGAGGCCGAGCCGTCGACCCCCAGCCCCAGCGGTACGCCCTTGTCGAACATCGCCTTCAGCGGCGCGATGCCCGAACCCAGGCGGCAGTTGGAGCAGGGGCAATGGGCGACGCCGGTCCGCGTGGCGGCGAACAGGTCGATCTCCCGCTCGTCCAGCCGGACGCAATGCGCGTGCCATACGTCCGGCCCGACCCACCCCAGTTCCTTGGCATACTGCCCGGGGCGGCAGCCGAAACGCGCCAGCGAGAAGGCGACGTCGTCGGCATTCTCGGCCAGATGGGTGTGCAGCATCACGCGCTTGTCGCGCGCCAGCAGCGCGGCGTCGCGCATCAGCCCCCGGCTGACCGAGAATGGCGAGCAGGGCGCGACGCCGATCCGCAGCATCGCGCCGTCGGCGGCATCGTGGAAGCGGTCGATCACGCGGATCGTGTCGTCCAGTATCGCCGCCTCGTCCTCGACCAGGGCGTCGGGCGGCAATCCCCCGGCGCTCTCCCCCACGCTCATCGCCCCGCGCGTCGGATGGAAGCGGATGCCGATGCCTTGCGCGGCGGCGATCGTGTCGTCCAGCGTCACGCCGTCGGGAAAGAGGTAGAGATGGTCGGAACTGAGCGTGCATCCCGCCAGCGCGAGTTCCGCCAGGCCGAGTTGCGTCGCGGCGAAGACGTCCTCGGGCCGATATCGCGCCCAGACCGGATACAGGCGTTTCAGCCAGCCGAACAGCGAGGCGTTGATCGCGCCGGGCAGCGCGCGGGTCAGCGACTGGAACAGATGGTGGTGGGTGTTGACGAGGCCCGGCGTGACGACGCAGCCGCGCGCGTCGACGATCCCGTCGGCTTGCGCGAGCAGCGCGGCGAAGTCGCGCGTCGGGCCGGCCGCCACGATGATCCCGTCGCGGAAGGCCACCGCGCCGTCGGCGATCTCGCGGCGGGGATCGTCCATGCAGACGAGGTGATCCGCGTTCGCGACCACCGTCAGGCTCACGCCGCGCCGCGCTCCGCCCGGCTTCGCGCGGCCGGAAAGGTCATTCCGGCACGGTCCCTTCGTAACGATCCCAATGCGCGGCCAGTTCGTCGATGACCTTCGATCCGACCAGGTACAGGCTTTCCAGGGCGCCGGTCATGCCCGAATAGCCTTCGTTCTCGCGAAGCAGATACTGCGCGGCGGTGTGGCCGGGCGGGGGCATCGTGTAGTTGCTGCCGGCGCGCAGCACCATGAAGCGCCGCCGATCGACGCGGCCGATCCGGTCGAGATGGAGGATCGACTGGTAGGTGCCGGTCTCCTCCATCCCCGAGGTGACGAACTCGCCCTTGCCCCCGGTCCAGTAACGCACCCAGTCGTTGGCCCAGCCGGTCATCAGCCCGCCGTGCCAGAAGGTCATGGCGGCAAGCTGATCGCCCTTCAGCACGAAAGGCGGGCGCTGCGCCATCGGATAGCCGGCGTAACGCGCGCGCTCCGCCTGCAGGGCGGGCGAATCCGGCAGCACCAGATCCCTGGTCAGCGCATAGGCCCAGTCGCGCAGCGCGGGGTTTATCTCGAACATCTCGCCGGTCGGACGTGGCGGGCTGGCGTCGTTCGGCCCCTGCTTGTCGCGCGGGAAATAGCCGTATTTCCAGTCCTTCGGGATTTCGCGCGGATCGATCTCATGGGCGAGATCGCCGTCGACGAGGTAGCGCGCCCAGGCGGCCGAACCGATCGAGGCATCCTGCGGATCGATGCCGGCGATCCCGGCGACCAGGAAATAGGCGTGCGACAGGTCGAAGCGCGGGTCCAGGCCGAGCGCCATCGTCGCCGCCGCCGACCGGATGTTGCCGATGCCGGTCACCATCGCGAGGATCCGGCTGTCGGGATTGTAATAGAGGTCGTGATCGGATTGCGGGAAGGGAATCCGGGTGTCGAGATGCCGCCGCTCCTTCCAGAGCTGGAACTCGCCGGGCGCGTCGCCGCCGTCCTCGCCGATCTCGAACATGGTGACGATCACGATCCGGACGGGGAGCGGCCGGGCGCACGGGCGATCCGCCGCGCACGGTATCGCCCCGGCCGGCGCGGCCGGGGCGATACCGTGCGCGCAGAGGCACAGGACGGCGGTCGCGGCGATCCTCGCGACCGTCGAAAGGCGCATGATCGCCGCTCCCGCCGTCGGCATCAGAACTTGTACGACACGGTGCCCTGGAAGCTGCGCGGCTTTTCCGGAAGCACGATGGTGCTGCCGAACAGTTCGGTGAAGTTGGCGCGGAAGTATCTCTCGTTGGTCGCGTTCTTGACGACGACGCGGAACAGCCAGTTGCCCGTGGTATACGACGTGCCGAGATCGACCAGCGTATAGGCCGGCAGCCGCACGACGCGGGACTGGCCCGAGAAGACCGCGTCGACGTGGACGACGCTGGCGCTGAGGGCGATGCCGTTGTCGAACGCATAGGTGGCGGTGGCCGAATAGAGGTTCGTCGGGATGCCCTGGCGGCGCGACGCGGACTTGTTGGGGATCGACACGAGCCCGCCCGGCTGGCCGCCGAGGAACAGCGTCGGATCGGTGACGTTCACGAGATCCTCGATGCCGAAGAAGCTGAACGCCGAACCGGCGTCCAGGAAGGTCAGATTGTAGACCTTGGTCCGCGTATAGGCGCCGGTGACGAACAGATGCTTGTCCACCGACCAGCGGGCCTCCGCCTCCAGGCCCCTGGTCTTGACCGCCTGGTTGACGGTGACGGACTGGATGTTGCGGTCGGTCCTGGTCTGCTGGTAGACCGACAGCGCGGCATACAGCCTGCCGTTGAGGAAGCTCCCCTTGATGCCGCCTTCGTAGAGCCTGGACGCGGCCAGGAAGCCGTCGGCGATCGCGTCGGGCACGGCGATTTCCGCGCCCTGCCCGGCGACCACCGTCGTCTGGCGGGAGACGGTGACGTAGGGGATGATCCCGTAGGGCAGCTTGTAGGACGCGCTCGCTGTATAGGACCAGCCGCCCTTGGCGCCCGATCCCCTGATGTCGGCGGAGGGAAACAGCTGCCTGCTCGGGACGTTGACGGACTTGACCTCGACCCTGTCGTATCGCGCGCCGAAGACCAGGTCGAGACCGAAGTTGAAGTCCAGATCGGCCAGCCCCGCTATGCCATAGTCGTAATAATGGCCTTTCAGGTAATTGGCATAGTTACAGTTGCATTCGTTGGAAAGAAGCCGATCGGACAACGGGGTATAACCCTGCGTGAGATCGACGCGGTGAAAATATTCGTAAAAGAAATCGTCGCCATGCAGGAAATCCGTATATCGGATCGACGGTGATGCCTGAATGGAGAAATTGCCTACGTCATTTTTGAATGTCTTGGCAATGACGATCTTGTCTTCGATCACAAAGGACTTGTGGAACTGTGAGAAGCCATATGCATTGTTGTTGAGGTTCTTGATCCCGTCGTAGAACAGCTGGTTCTTGATCTCCAGATCGTCGCCGCCGTCGAAGATGATATCGAAATAGCCGGTGGTCGCCTTGTTGTTCAGCAGATCGTCCGGTCCCGTCAGCACGTTCTTGCGGCTGAGCTTCGCCGTCCCGGTATTTTGCAGCGCGAGATAGGGATAGGTGCCGGTGAAGCACGCATCGGTGAAGGATGCCGCCGAGGTGCTGCCGCCGCCGCACGCGAAGGTGCCGAACGGATTGAAGCCGTTCGGATAGACGTTGAATTCGGCCGGGGAGAGCTGGCCGTCGCCATCGGTGTCGAGCGGCCTGGCGGTGCCCGTGATATAGGTGCCGTTGTCGACCAGATCCTGGGTGAGCCGGTTCCAGCCGCCGTTCTGCTGGCCGTCGAACTTCTGGTACATGCCGCCGAACTCGACCCGCAGCTTGTCGGTGATCTGGTTGTCGAACGCCGCTTGCAGAACCACGTTCCTGGTCGACATGTTGCGGTAATAGCTGCCCGAATCCTCGACCTCGGCATACAGGCTGTAGCCAAACTCGGTATCGCCCAGCTTGATCGGCCCGCGCACCTGCGCCTTCAGGACGTTATAATCCCATCGGCCGCCGGTATAGCTGACCTCGCCTTCGGCATGATCCAGCAGCGCGCCGCCCTTCACCCGCGCCGACTTGGGCACGAAGTTCATGTAGCCGCCGGTCTTGGACGGGCCGTAGATCGGCGACGCCGGGCCGCGGACGATGTCGATCCGGTCGGATGCGGCGATGGGCGTCGGATAGTTGCCCGGATTGTCGAGCCGGCGGACGCCCCGGAAATAGACTTCGCCCGGCGTGCCGCGGATGTCGAGCGCGCCGCCGACGCCGAAGAAGGAATTGGTGAAGGTGCCGGGCGCCTGCGCCACCAGATCGTAGATGTCGGTGACGCCGAAACGCTCGATCTGCTCGCTGCTGATCGTCGAGGCCGAGCGCGGCGTCTCGACCAGCGTCTTGTTGAAGCCGAAGATCGAACCGACGTCCTTGTTCGGCAATGCGTCGAGCGAGCCGGTGACGACGATTTCGTCGTCGCCGGCCGTGTCAGGGGTCGCGTCGGGCGTGGCCGCATTCTGCGCCCGGGCCGGCGCCGTCATCGCCGTGCCGGACAGCAGCCCCGCGATCACGACGAGCGACCTGCGCAGATGCCGCGCCCGCGTCGCGGCATCGGGCGTCGCGCCGAAAAACCGTATGGTCGTCATCGTCTCGTTCCCCCTGTTACGACGTCACCAGGCTCTTTGCCTCTACCTGACGCCGATAGATGCGCGTATCGGCGCGGCCGATCCCCATGTCATTGCCGCAATGCACAAGTTAATGTTGCGCTAGCGAGTGTGTAAAGAAAAAAATCCGGCACGGCGAAAACGTATCATACCGTGATATCCAAGACACTGTCGCCATACCCCGCATTCCGACAACCATCCGCTGCCGAGATATTGCATGACCATACTGACCATGGTGGAGATATCGCGACGGAACGACTGTCATCGAGTGACATGGCGGTGCAGAGATACTTGCCGCATAACGAAGCTTCGTTTGAAGACACGGCAGTAAAATGTCGGTGGATGAGACGTAAAGGCTTGACGTAATGCGTGCAAATGCAATGAATCCGACAGCTCGTTGCAAAAATTAGGGTGGCATGCCGGCCTTTTCACGTTTCCTGCGCTATTTCATCGCCGTGGGTCGGCTGGGTTCGATCCGCAAGGCGGCCGACGAACTCAACGTCTCGGCGTCGGCGATCGACCGGCAGATCCTGAACGTGGAGGCCGACATCGGCATGCCGTTGTTCGAGCGCCTGCCGACCGGCCTGCGGCTGACCGCGGCCGGGGAGATCATGATGGCGGCGGGCGGGCGATGGCAGAAGAACATGGTCGACGTCCGCGCCCAGATCGAGGATCTGCGCGGGCTGAAGCGCGGCCATGTCGACATCGCCATCATCGATGCGCTGGCCAAGGGGTATATCCCCGGCATGATCCAGTCGATCCAGAGCCGCTATCCCGGCATCACGATCGGCATACATGTGCTGGAGAACGACGCGGTCCGCATGGCGATCGCCGGCGGCCGGGTGGATTTCGGCATCTTCTTCGGGCCGCAATCCTTCCGCGACATCACCGTCCGCGCCTTCGTGGACGTCGTCCTGGGCTTCGTCACCCCGGCCGGCCATCCCTTCGGGCGCCGGCGCGAGGCCCGGTTCTCCGCCTGCGTCGGCTCCGCGCTGATCGTCCCGGCCGAACCGCTCGCCTTGTGCCAGCAGATCGCGGTGCTGGAGGGAACGTCGGGGGTGGTGCTCGACAAGAAGGTCAGTTCCGACAACATCCAGATGATAACGTCGCTGGTGCTGCAAGGGATCGGCATCGGCATCATGACCTCGCTCGACGTCATCACCGAGGTGAAGCGCGGCCTGCTGTCCTTCACGCGGATCTCGGACGCGATCCTGCGTCCGATGACGCTCGCGCTCTGCACGGCATCGGCGCGGACGCCGTCCTATGCCGCCGGGCTGGTGCTGTCGGAGATCGAGCATGGCTTCGGGCAGCTCAGCTATCCCGCCTCGCTGGACCGCGTGATCGATTCCGAGACCTGATCCGGCGCGGAAGCGGCCGGAACCCCGCCGGGCATCACCGGCTTCCGGCGGCGCTCCTGGCGATCAGCCTCGTCATCAGCGCCTCCAGCCGTGCCGGATCGATCGTGCGCACGACCGCGGCGGATCGCTCGCCGACGCCCGGCTGAT
Organism: uncultured Sphingomonadaceae bacterium; assembly: GCA_964244125.1. Classification (GTDB taxonomy): domain Bacteria; phylum Pseudomonadota; class Alphaproteobacteria; order Sphingomonadales; family Sphingomonadaceae; genus Solisphingomonas. The sequence continues at coordinate 12,177 of CAXTHU010000032.1, read as the reverse complement.
AGCCTTCGCGCCAGGAGAGCAGGTCGCCGTAGCCGGGTCCGAACTGGGTGTCGTAATCGACGAACAGCGTCTCCTTCCCGGTCACCATCGCCGGATCGAGCCACACGCCGGCGGCGATCTCGTCCCACAGCGGAAAGCCCGGCTCCAGCCGCGCCACCATCCCGGCGACCCCGGGACCGGCGATCCTTCCCAGACGATCCAGCAGGCCCCTGGTCAACTGGGTGCCCGTCGAGGGATCGACCGGCACGATCGTGATCTTCCGCCACGGGCTGCGCGAGACGATGCTGGCCGCTTCCGGGTCGAAGCGGGCGTTGAACTCGCGGCGGGGCGTGTTGGCGAACTCCCGCGCGAACTGCCCGGCGGACATGCTGTCGAGCGTCTGCCGGGGATTGAGGCTGCCGCCCATGTAGACCAGCTCCCTGGCCAGGCCGGCGAAGGCCGGGTCGAGCCGCTGGGCGAGCGCGAGGTTGGTCATCGGTCCGGTCTCGATGATCGTCACCTGGCCGGGATATTTGCGGACCATCCGGATCATGAAGTTGGCGGCGATCTCGGGCGAGGCCTTCGTCACGGGATTGCCCCAGGGCAGGTCGACCGGATCGTCCGGTCCGTGATAGGGCGGAAGGCTCTGCCGGGTCGGCTCGACCCAGCGTTTCATCCATGCGCCCTTCCAGGTGAGCTTGCCGTGGAGCGCCTCCCAGCGATCGGTCAGCGCCTCGGAATTGAGCAGCGGATAGGTGGCGCCGGGCACCACCGGCACGTCGGCGCGGCCGACCATCTCCACCCCGCGCAGCGCCTCCGCCGTCGCGCGGTTGAGCCAGACGTTGCCGGAGACTGTGGTGATGCCCAGCACGTCGACCTCCGCCGCCTCCAGCAGCATGACGTGCATCAGGCCGAAGCCTTCGTCGTCGATGATGACCTTGCGCCGCGCGGTCTCGGCATCGGCGGGGCCGGCGGCCGCGACGAGGGCGAGACAGGCGGACAGGAGCCGGAGCGCGCGCCCGCCACGGCGGATGGATCTCAGCCGCATTGATTCGACGCTCCCTTGCGCATGTGGGGCGGGACGGGGCGCGCCCGATCCCACGCGCATTCGCCCATGACGTAGGTGCGCGCGACCGCCCGGTCGTCGCCCAGGATCTGAAGCGCGAACAGGCGCTCGGCGAGACCGGCACCGGCGGTCCGGCGCGCCAGCAGCGGCGTCGCCGCATCGTCCAGCACGACGAAGTCCGCCTCCTGCCCCGGCTCCAGCCCGCCGATCCGATCGGCGATGTGGAGCAACCCCGCGCTGCCGGCGGTCGCCAGGAACAGCCCCCGGAACGGGTCGAGCGTGTCGCCGCGCGCCAGCGCCGCCTGATAGGCCAGCCCGGCGGTGCGCAGCATCGAGAAGGAGGTGCCAGCACCGATATCGCTGCCGAGGCCGAGGCGCACGCCGTGCCGGTCGGCCCGGCCGAAATCGAAGAAGCCCGATCCGAGGAACAGGTTGGAGCTGGGACAGACCGCGATCCCGGCGCCGCCTTCGTTCAGCCGGGCGCAGGCGCGGTCCGACAGATGGACGCCGTGGGCGAAGACCGAGCGCGGCCCGACCAGCCCGAAGCGGTCGTATACGTCGAGATAGTCGCGCGCGTCGGGAAAGCGCGCGGCCACCGCGGCGCATTCCGCGACGTTCTCGGCCAGATGGGTGTGGAGCAGCACGTCCGGATGCGCCGCCAGCAGCGCGCCGGCCTCGCGCAGCTGCGCATCGGACGAGGTCAGCGCGAAGCGCGGCGTGACCGCATAGCTCAGCCGGCCGCGCCCGTGCCACCGGCGGATCAGCGCCTCGCTCTCGGTCCGCGCCGCCGGCGGCGTGTCGGCGAGGCCCTCCGGCCCGAGGTCCATCAGCACCTTGCCCGATGCGATCCGCATGGCGCGGTGCCGGGCGGCGTCGAACAGGGCGTCGACCGAATGGGCATGGACCGTCGGGAACACCAGCGCGCTCGTCGTGCCGTGGCGCAGCAGCTCGTCGAGGAACGCCGCCGCGACGGCATCGGCATGCGCGCGGTCGGCGAAGGCCCGTTCGGCCGGGAAGATGTGGCGATCGAGCCAGTCGAGCAGCTGCGCGCCGTGCGACGCGACGCGGTCCATCTGCGGATAATGGACATGGGCATCGACGAAGCCCGGCACGATCAGGCCGGGCATGGCCTCCGTCGCGACGCCGCCGTATCGTCCGGCAAGCGCGGCGTGGTCGCCGCGCGCGACGACGATGCCGTCCTCGACCACCAGCAGCCCGTCCGCCTCGTGACGGATCGCGTCGGCATGGTCGCGCGGGTCGCGCGCGACCGACAGCAGCTCGCCGCGAAAGGCCCGGACGGTCACGCCGCGCTCACCCGCGCTCGCCGAGCTGGAGCAGCTGGGCCAGCGTCGCGATGGCGATGACGTCGGGTTCCTTGCCCCTGATGCCGGCGATCCCGATCGGCGACGTCAGGCGCGCGCGGGCGTCCGCGCGGAGCCCGTCGCGTCCCAGCCGGGCCTGGAAGCGGGCCGCCTTGGTCGCCGAGCCGATCAGCCCGACGAAGGCGGTCGATCCGCGTTCCAGCGCCGCCCTGGCCAGGCGATAGTCGAGCGCATGGTCGTGGGTGAGGATGACGATCGCGGCGTCGTCGGGCGCTTCGGCGATGCATCGGTCGATCGACACTTCCGGCACGATCGCGACGCCGTCGATCGAATCGAACACCGGGCGCGTGTCGAACCAGGCGAGGCGGAACGGAAGGTTTTCGGCATGACGCGCGATCGCCTGGCCGACATGGCCGGCGCCGAACATGTAGAGCGGCCGCCGATATTGCCCGATGACCTCCGCGAAGGTGGCGCCGTCGCGCGGCCGGTCGCCCCGCGCGGACGGCGGGGACGGCACCGCGTCGATGCTGACGTAACGCTCGATCCCGGCCGGGGTTAGGGTGGAGACGAGCACGCATGCCTCGGCGGCATCCGCGATCCAGCCCAGCCCGGCCGGATCGACATGCTCGATCAGCAGCCGCACCCGTCCGCCGCAACATTGCCCGAGCAGCGGCCCCAGCGGATAATCCTGCACGCGCCAGCTGCCCGGCGGACGGTCGAGGATCGCGCGGGCCTGTTCCGCCGCGCGATATTCCAGCTGCCCGCCGCCGATCGTGCCGTGCAGCGCATCCGCGGTGACCAGCATCCGCGTGCCCGCCCCGCGCGGCGCCGATCCCTCGCTGGCGAGCACGCCGACCATGGCGGCCGGCCGATGCGGGGCGACGTCGCGCAACCATGCCAGCCACTCGGTCATGCGCCGCGATGCCCGGCGATGGCGCGCAGGATGGCCTCGGGCGTCGCCGGCGCGTCCAGCGGCGGCATCGTCCGCCGCCCGGGCGCGGTCGCCGCGATCGCATGGGTCAATGCCGAAAAGACCGATATGGCCAGCATGAACGGCGGCTCGCCCACCGCCTTGGAGCGATGGATGGTCGGCTCGACATTGTCGCCGTCCCACAGCGCGATGGCGAGGCGGCGCGGGCGATCGGAAGCGGTGGGGATCTTGTAGGTCGCGGGCGAATGGGTGAGCAGCCGCCCCCGGTCGTCGAACACCAGTTCCTCGGTCGTCAGCCAGCCCTGGCCCTGGAGGAAGCCGCCCTCGATCTGGCCGATGTCGATCGCCGGATTGAGCGACCGGCCGACATCGTGGAGGATATCGACCGCCAGCACCTTGTGTTCGCCGGTGAGCGTGTCGATCGCCACTTCCGACACCGCCGCGCCATAGGCGAAATAGTAGAAGGGCCGTCCCCGATGCGCCGCGCGGTCATAGGCGATGTCGGGCGTGGCATAGTAACCCGTGGCGGACAGCGAGACGCGGCCGACATGCGCCTTGCGGCATAGCTGGGCGAAGGACAGCCGCTCGTCGCCCGCCACGACGCCGTCCGCGGTGAAGCGGACGGCGTCCGTCGGACAGCCGAAGCTGCGCGACAGGAAGCCGGCCAGCCGCCCGCGGATCGTCATGGCCGCCGCATGGGCCGCCATGCCGTTGAGGTCGGCGCCGGACGACGCCGCCGTCGCCGAGGTGTTGGGCACCTTGTCGGTGCGGGTCGCGGTGATCCGCACCTGCGACACCGGCACCGCGAACACGTCGGCGACGATCCGCGCGACCTTGATGTACAGGCCCTGGCCCATCTCGGTGCCGCCGTGGTTGATCTGGATGCTGCCGTCGGCATAGACCAGCACCAGCGCGCCGGCCTGGTTGAGATGGGTGGTGGTGAAGCTGATGCCGAACTTCACCGGGGTCAGCGCGATGCCCTTCTTCAGGATCGCGTTGCGCGCGTTGAACGCCTCGATCTCCCCACGGCGCGCGTCGTAGCGCGCGTCACGGCGCAGCCGGTCGACGATCTGCGGCGCGATGTTGTCGGCGATGGTCATGCCGTAGGGCGCGGTATCGCGCCCAGGGCCGTAGAGATTGGCGGTCCGGACCGCCAGCGGATCGCGCCCCAGCCCGGCCGCGACGTCGTCCATGATCCGTTCGATCGCCAGCATCCCCTGCGGCCCGCCGAAACCGCGAAAGGCGGTGGCGGAGACGGTGTGGGTCTTCAGCCGTTCGGAGACGATCTCGACATCCGGCAGCCAGTAGCAGTTGTCGGCGTGGAACATCGCCCGGTCGTTGATCGCCGGCGACAGGTCCACCGTCGCGCCGCAGCGCGAGGCGAGGCGCAGCCGCAGCGCCAGGACGCGGCCCTCGTCGTCGAAGCCGACGTCGTAATCGACGCGGAAGTCGTGGCGCTTGCCGGTCATCACCATGTCGTCGTCGCGGTCGCAGCGATATTTCGCCGGCCGCCCGGTCCTGGCGGCGACCAGCGCGGCGGCGGCGGCGAACAGCGCGGCCTGCGTCTCCTTGCCGCCGAAGGCGCCGCCCATCCGCCGCACCTCGACCGTGACGTCGGCGGAGCCGAGGCGGAGCATGTCGGCGACGAGGTGCTGGACCTCGCTCGGATGCTGGGTCGAGCTCAGCACATGGATCTGCCCGTCCTCGCCGGGCGTCGCGACCGCGATCTGGCCTTCGAGATAGAAATGATCCTGTCCGCCCATGGCGAAGCCGCCGGACCGGCGATGCGGCGCCGTGGCGAGGGCGGCCGCCGCGTCGCCGCGCGCCATATGCTGCGTCGGCTCGATCAGCGACGATGCCGCCCGCGCCGCCGCGATCGTCAGATGCGCGGGCAGCGGCGCATAGTCGACGCGGCCGAGCCGCGCCGCCCTGCGCGCGGCGCGCTGGCTGGTCGCGGCCACGAGGAACACGGCCTGGCCGACGCAGATCACCTCGCCGTCGGCCAGCAGCCGGTCGTCATGGGCGACCGGGCTGACGTCGTTGGCGCCGGGAATATCGGCCGCGACATAGACCGCGACGACGCCCTCGGCGGCGCGGACCGCCGACAGGTCCATCCCGACGATCCGGGCATGGGCCTCGCCGCTCTGCCCGAAGGCTAGATACAGCATATCGGCCGGCTCCGCCTGATCGTCGACATAGCCGGCCGCGCCGGAGACGTGGAGATGGGCGCTGTCATGCGGATGGGACGGGCTTGCCGGCGCCGTCCGGGCGGGATCGCGCTCAGCCATCCGTGGCGTCGAGTTCGAGGACCGAGACCGGCTCGCCCCGCGCCCGGTGCCACAGGCGGCGCAGCAGGTTGGCCGCGGCCTCCAGCCGATAGCCGGCGGTGCCGCGGACGTCGCTCAACGGCGCATAGTCGCCGCGCAGCGCGTCGGCCGCCCGCTCGATCGTCGCCCTGGTGAAGGCCGCGCCGGTCAGCGCCGCCTCGCATCCGGGCGCGCGTCGCGGCGTCGCCGCCATGCCGCCGAAGGCGACGCGCGCGGCGATGCATCGCCCGTCGCGGATCGTCAGCCGGAAGGCGCCGCACACCGCCGAGATGTCGCTGTCGAACCGGCGCGAGAGCTTCGATATGTGGATCAGATCGTCGCGGCCCGGCCGGGGAATGTGGATGCTCTCGACGAACTCGCCGGGGCGGCGGTCCTGTTTGCCGTAGTCGAGGAAATAATCCTCCAGCGGCATGGTCCGCCGGCCCGCCCTGTCGCGCAGCGTCAGCGCTGCGCCGAGCGCGATCAGCGCGGGCGGGCCGTCGCCGATCGGCGATCCGTTGGCGATGTTGCCGCCGATCGTGGCGGCGTTGCGCACCTGCAACCCGGCGAAGCGCCGGACGAGTTCGCCCAGATCGGGGTGGAGCCGGGCGAAGGCGGCATGCGCCTCGGCATAGCGGACCGCCGCGCCGAGCCGGACGCCGTCGTCGCTCTCCTCGATCGCGCGCAATTCGGCGATGTCGCCGATGAAGACCGGCCGCGCGATCGTCCTCAGGCCCTTCGTCACCCACAGGCCGACGTCGGTCGCGCCGGCGACGATGCGGGCGTCGGGATGGTCCGCCAGCAGGTCGGCCAGCGCCGCCGCCGTCTTCGGCGCGCATCCGGCGGCATCGTCTCCGGACAGGGCGTTCAGGCGCGCCGGCAGCGCGGCATCGTCCCGCGCCAAACCGCCCACCGCGTCCGCCGCCGCCAGGATCGGGCCATAGCCGGTGCAGCGGCACAGGTTGCCCGCCAGTATGTCGGCGACGGGAAGCGCGTGGCCGCGCGCGCCGATGCAGCGTCCGTATAGCGACATGACGAAGCCGGGCGTGCAGAAGCCGCATTGCGAACTGCCGTTGCCCGCCATGCAGGCTTGCAGCGGGTTGATCGCGCCGCCCCGCGACAGGCTCTCGACGGTCAGCAGCGCCTTGCCGTCCAGCATCGGCAGGAACAGGATGCAGGCGTTGACCGCGCGCCAGCCGATCGCCGCCCCGCCGGCATCCGCCTCGCCGATCAGGACGGTGCAGGCGCCGCAATCCCCCTCGGCGCAGCCTTCCTTGGTGCCGGTGCGGCCCATGCCGTAGCGGAGGTGATCGAGCACCGTCGCGGTCGGATCGACATCGTCGAGCGCGACCGTCTCGCCGTCCAGGACGAAGCGCACGTCCACGTCAGCTGCCCCGATAGGTGGAATAGCCGAACGGCGCGACCAGCAGCGGGACATGATGATGCCCCCCCTCCGCCGCGACGCCGAAGTCGATGGCGACGACGTCGAGGAAGGGCGGATCGGGCAGGGCGGTGCCCAGCCCGCGGAAATAGTCGGCGACGGCGAAGGCGATGCGGTAGCGGCCCGGCGCCACGGCGGGCAGCGCGGCGCAGCGCCCGTCCGCGTCGGTGGCGCCGGCGAAGAGCAACGTCCCGTCGCCGGCCGTCAGCCGCAGCGCGATGCCCACGGCCGGCCGGCCGTGGGCGGTGTCGAGGACGTGGGTCGACAGGCCGTTCATTCCGCCGCCTCCGCCCGCCTGGGCCAGTCGCCGACGAACTCCGCCTCCTCATAGGCCAGCAGGTCGGCGATCAGCGCGCCGCGATCGTCGAGGAACAGCTGGTCGGTCACCCCGCGCACCAGGCGCGGCAGCGCGGTCTGGAGGCCGGACAATGCCGCCGCCGACAGCCCCAGGCTGACGAGCGCGGAATAGTTGAAGGTGAACAGGCCGTGCAGCGCGTCGGCATCCTCGCTCCGCCGGGGCAGCAGCTCGAAGCCCGGCCCGAGATACGGATGCGCGTCGATCAGCGCGTTGGCGGCGCCCGGCGGCGGCACGAAGCGATCGGCCCAGCGCGCGACCTTGTCGGCCACCAGCTTCAGCTCGGGCCGCAGCCCCGGATCGTTGACGAGGCCGGTCGACAGGACGAGGAAGTCGAAATCATGCCGCCCCCGCGGCGTCGTCACCCGCGCGCCGCCGCCGACCGCCTCGACCGACAGCCACGGCGCGCCGAGATGCAGCGCGAAGCCGGGCCGGGCGGCGGCGCGCTCGAACGTGTCGTTGGTGGGCGGCTGGTTGTGGCCGAGGAAGGACGCCATCACGGCATATTTCTCGGCATCGCCGAGCGCCGGATAGCGGCCGGTGAAGCCGACCCGCTCCATGAAGCGGATCGGGTTGATGCGCGGCAGCGCCTGGCGCCGGATGAAGACCTCCACCTGGCCAACCCCCAGTGCCAGCGCCGCGTTGGCATTGTCGAAGGCCGAGGCGCCGCCGCCCAGGATCGCGATCCGCCTGCCGGCCATCGCCGCATAGTCGATCGGCTCGCTGGTATGGGCATAGAGCGCGCGCGGCAGCGCATCCGCGATCATCGGCGGGACATGCCATTCGCCGCCGCCCTGGATGCCGGTCGCCAGCACCACCTTGCGCGCCAGCAGCGGCGCCTGCCCTTCGACATGCAGGCGATGGACGCCGCCCGCCAGCGGCTCGATCAGGCCCAGCCGCGCATCGTTGCGGACCGGCAGCGCCAGCACGCGCCGATACCAGCGCAGATACGCCATCCAGTCGCCGCGCGCGATCCTGCCGACCGCCTCCCAGCCGGCCGCGCCATGCTGCGCCTCCCACCAGGCGCGATAGCTGAGCGCGGGCACGCCGAAGTCGATCGGATTGAGCTGCTTGGGCGTGCGCAGTGTGAGCATCCGCGCATAGGTCGCCCACGGCCCCTCATATCCTTCCGGGCTGTCGTCGAGGACGAGGATGTCGGACACCCGCTCGCGCAGCAGCCCGAAGGCGGCGGCCAGCCCGCTCTGCCCGCCGCCGACGATCACCACGTCGTATACATGGCCGTCGCCATGCCGGCGCGGCCGCGTCCAGTCCGCGCCGCCATGGCCGATCAGCGCCAGCTGGCGCGCCAGCTCCGCCTCCAGCGCGGGCAGGCCGACGGCATCGGGCGCGGTCATGGCAGCTCCTCCAGGCGCAGACGGACGATCTCGCCGATCTGGCCGATCGCGGTCTCGATCTCGGCCGCCGGATCGTTGCCGAGGCGGCGTTCCATCGCCGCCAGGATCCCGGCCTTGTCGGTCAGCCGCACGCAGATGACGAAAGGGAAGCCGAAGCGCGTCCGATAGGCCGCGTTGAGTTCGTGGAAGCGGGCATATTCCGCTTCGGTCAGCCGATCCAGCCCGGCGGCGCGCTGCTCGGCGGCCGATGCATCGGTCAGCGTCCGGTCGATCGCGGCCTTTCCCGCCAGCTCCGGGTGGGCCTGGATGAGCGCCAGCTGCTCGCCGGGCGTCGCATCCCGCACGACCGCCATCAGATCGGCATGGCGATCGCCCGACGACGGCCGCGCATCGGCGCGTCGCTCGACCCACGGGCTGTGTTCGAACAGCGCGGTCAATGGCCGCTTCCCTCAAGGCTGACATGGGCGGAGACGACCTTCCAGCCGTCGGGGAACTTCACCCAGCTCTGCGTCTGCCGTCCGCGCCGGTCGCCGCCGTCGCGGAAGAACTCGGCATCGGCGGTGGCGAAGCGGTCGCCATAGGCCGTGATCGCCACCTTGCCGAGCCGGCGCGGCGGGGCGCCGCCGCGGCCCCGGCGGAAATCGCGGATCGCGTCGATGCCGTACAGCACCTCGCCGACGCCGAAGCGGTTGGTGGTCGGCGCGTCGTGGAACAGAGCGTCCATCGCCGCGATGTCGTCCGCCATCAGCGCGCGCTCATAGGCGTGGAAGGCGGCGGTCACCTCCTCCAGCGGCACCGGATCGTCGATCGTCATGCCGGGTGGACCTCCATCCAGTGGCGCGCGATGTCGCACCGGCGGGCGATCCACGCATCGCCGCATGCGATCACATGGTCGAGGAAGCGGGCGAGCGCGCGAGCGCGGCCGGGCCGGCCGGCGATCCGGCCGTGCAGGCCGACCGACATCATCCGCCCGCCCTCCTCGCGCAGCTGGTCGAAGCTGTCGCGCAGGTGGCGGAAGAACTGCTCGCCCTCGGTGAAGCCGTTCAGCGACACGATCTTCATGTCGTTCGCGTCGAGCGTATAGGGCACGATCAGCTGCGCGCGGCCCAGGTCGCCGGCATGCCGCCGGTCCCAGTAGGGCAGGTCGTCGGCGTAGCTGTCGGCGTCGTAGAGGAACCCGCCCTCCTCGGCGACCAGCCGCGCGGTGTCGGGCGAGGTGCGGCCCTGATACCAGCCGAGCGGCCGGCTGCCGGTCAGCCGGGCGTGGAGCGCGATGGCCTCGGCGATATGCGCGCGCTCGACCTCCTCGGGCACATATTGATAGTCGATCCAGCGCAGCCCGTGGCTCGCGATCTCCCACCCGGCGGCCAGCATCGCTTCGACCGCCGGCGGGTTCATCGCCATGGCGCGGGCGACGGCGAAGACCGTCACCGGCAGATGGCGCTCCGTAAACAGCCGGTGGAGCCGCCAGAAACCCGCGCGGCCGCCATATTCGTAAAGGCTCTCCATCGCCATCGCGCGGGCGGGATGGCTGGCCGCGCCGACCATCTCGGACAGGAACGCTTCCGATCCGGCGTCGCCGTTGAGGACGGAGTTCTCCGCCCCCTCCTCGTAATTGACGACGAACTGCACCGCGATCCGCGCGCCGCCGGGCCAGCGCGGATCGGGCGGTGCGGCGCCATAGCCGACGAGGTCGCGGGGCGGGATCACGCGTCCCAGCCGTCCATCGCCGCCGTCACGGCGGCCCCGGCGGGCAGGGCGAAACCCTCCCGCCGCAGGCAGGCCTCCAGCGCGCCGAGGGTGACGAGCACCTTATGCTTCATGGCGTTGTAGCCCATCGCGCCGATCCGCCAGATGCGCCCCTGCAACGGGCCGAAGGCGGAGCCGATCTCGATTTCGAAATGCGCGCGCATCGCGGTGCGGACGCGCTCGCCGTCGACGCCCGCCGGGATGAGGACGCCGGTGACGTTGGTCATCCGGTGGGCGTCGTCGCCGAACACCGTCAGGCCCATCGCGCGCAGACCGGCCGTCATCGCCCGCCCGGCGGCGGCATGGCGGCGATAGCGCGCCTCCAGCCCCTCGCCGAGCGCCACGCGGGCGCATTCGCGCGCGGCGTAGAGCATCGAGGTCGCCTCGGTATGGTGGTTGAGGCGCTTTTCCGACCAGTAGTCCATTATCATCGCGAGGTCGAAATAGTTGGAGGCGATGCGCGGTCCCGCGCCGTCGCCGATGTCGTCGCGGCGGATGCCCCGCTCGACGTGGCGGCGCGCGGCGATCTGCGCGGCGGCGGCGTCGGAGATGGTGATCGGGGCCGAGCCGGACGGACCGCCGAGGCATTTCTGCAACCCCGCCGTGACGACGTCGATGCCCGCGCGATCGGCGGCGACCTCCATCCCGGAAAGCGTCGCGGTGGCATCGACATAGGACAACGCGCCGGCCGCCCGGCACAGCGCGCCCAGCCCGTCGAGCGGCTGCGCCATCGTCGTCGAGGTGTCGCCATGGACGCAGGCGACCAGCTTCGGCCCGACCCGCTCGATCGCGGCGGCGACCGCGTCCAGCGGCACCACCTCGCCCCACGGCGCGTCGACCGTCTCGATCGCCGCGCCGATGCGCGACAGGATCTCGGTCAGCAGCAGCCCGAAACGGCCGAAGTTCAGCACCAGCACCCGGTCGCCCGGCACCACCAGGCTGACCAGCGCCGCCTCGATCGCCGCCCGCGCGGTGCCGTCGATCAGCATCGTCCAGCGGTTGGCGGTGCCGAAGATCGGCCGGTAGAGCGCCATCACCTGGTTCATGTAGCCGGTCATTTCCGGGTCGAACTGGCCGAGCAGGTCGGCCGACATCGCCCTGAGCACGCGGGGATGCGCGTTGACCGGCCCCGGACCCATCAGCAGCCGCTGGGGCGGATCGATCTCGCCGAACAGATCGGCGCCGAGGTCAGCCGGCATGTGCGTCGAATCCTTCGATGAAGCCCAGCATGACCCTGAGCGCGACGTCGGCGTCGGCCGGATCGACCTGCTCGGCCGGGTTGTGGCTGATACCGCCCTTGCAGCGGATGAACAGCATCGCCGTCGGACAGAGCGCCGCCATCGCCATCGCGTCGTGGCCCGCGCCGGATACGAGGCGGTGCGCGGGCTGGCCGGCCGCCTCGATCGCCCGGTCCATCAGCGCGACCAGCGCCGGATCGCACGGGCTGGCGGGAAGATCGTGGATGCGCTCGATGGCCAGATCGAGGTCACGTTCCCCGGCGATCCCGGCGAAGCGATCCAGCATCGCCGCCGCCGCCCGGTCCCGCCGCGCCGCGTCGCCCGAGCGGACGTCCAGGGTGAAGCGCGCCGTGCCGGGGATCACGTTGGCGGCCCCCGGCAGCGCCTCGATCCGGCCGACGGTGGCGACGAGACCGGCGGCGTCGGCCCGCGCGG
>CAXTHU010000031.1:0-19390 GCA_964244125.1 uncultured Sphingomonadaceae bacterium | reverse complement strand
GGCATTTCCGCAAGGAGGGCTTCGACGTCGCCCAGACCGCCGACGGCGAGGAGGCGCTGCTGCTGGCGCAGGAGCATGCGCCCGACATCGTCCTGCTCGACTGGATGATCGAGGGGATCTCCGGGATCGAGGTGTGCCGGCGCCTGCGCCGCCTGCCCGAGACGGCCAACGTTCCCATCATCATGCTGACCGCGCGCGGCGAGGAGGAGGATCGCGTGCGCGGGCTGGAGATGGGCGCCGACGACTATGTCACCAAGCCCTTCTCCCCGCGCGAGCTGGTCGCCCGCGTCGGCGCGGTGCTGCGCCGGGTGCGGCCGGCGCTGGCCGGCGCGCGCCTCGCCTATGCCGACATCGAGATGGACACGGTGGCGCACAAGGTCCGCCGTTCGGGCGGATCGGTGCAGTTGGGGCCGACCGAGTTCCGCCTGCTGCGCCATTTCCTGGAGCATCCCGGCCGGGTGTTCAGCCGGGAGCGCCTGCTCGACAGCGTCTGGGGCCGCGAGGCCGACATCGAGCCGCGCACCGTCGACGTCCACATCCGCCGCCTGAGGAAGGCGATCAACGACGGCGGCCGGGCCGACGTGATCCGCACGGTGCGCTCGGCCGGCTACGCGCTGGACAGCGAGGGCATGGCCTGAGCCCTTCTCGTTTCCCGGCGTAGGCCGGGTAGCGGAAGTCTTTGAAACACAATGTTAAGCCCGCACCAGTAACCCGAGGCTAATACTTCCACCCGCTCGCGCCGATCGCCTCTGCCCCCAGACGCCGAGCAGTCCCCACATCCACGCCGGCCATTTTCCACTTTACCCCTTCCCGCCATGCGCTCACAGTCGCCCGCAAAGATGCCGACGGGGGACGGGCATGGGGGGTGGATACGGCTATGCGACCGTGCTTGTCTGGGGCGCGCTTGTCTGCGGCGCGCTTTGCGGCGGCGCCCGCGCCCAGGCGCCGGCCCTGCCGCAGGCCCGGCCGCCCGCCGGCGCGCTGGCCCCGACCCGCGACGAGATCCAGCCGCAGCAGACCGCCCCCGCGCCCGTCCGCCCCTCGCGCCTGTCGGTCGACGGCGGGTTGGAGCGGACGCCATGCGCGCTGGCCGACCCGGCCTATGCCGACATCCGCCTGACGATGACGGGCGCCGAGTTCGCCGGGCTGAAGCAGGTCGATCCGGCCGACCTGCGCCCCGCCTACGAAGCGTATGTCGGCAAGCCGCAGCCGATCGGCGTGCTGTGCGACATCCGCGACGCCGCCGCGCGGATATTGCGCGAGAAGGGCTATCTCGCCGCCGTCCAGGTGCCGGTGCAGACGATCGCGGGCGTCCCGCGCTTCGAGGTGCTGTTCGCCCGCGTCACCGAGATCCGCGTGCGCGGCGACGTCGGGCGGGCCGAGGCGCTCTTCGCCGGCTACCTCCGGCGGCTGACTAGGGAGGAGGTATTCAACCGCGCCGTCGCCGAACGTTACCTGCTGCTGGCGCGCGACCTGCCGGGCTATGACGTCCGCCTGTCGCTGCGCCGCGCCGGCACGAAGCCGGGCGAGCTGTTCGGCGAGGTGACGGTGACGCGCACGCCCGTCGAGGTCGACTTCAACGTCCAGAACCTGGCCGGCCGCGACAGCGGGCGGTTCGGCGGACAGTTGCGCGGCAGCTTCAACGGGCTGACCGGGCTCGGCGACCGGACCACCGTGTCGGTCTACACCACCGCCGATTTCGACGAGCAGCAGATCGTCCAGTTCGCCCACGAGATGCGGCTGGGCGGCGACGGCCTGACGCTGTCGGGCCGCTTCACCTATGCCTGGACCGATCCGGACATCGGCACGGGCGGGGGCGCGAAGGTGGACGTGAAGGCGCGCACCGCCTTCGCCACGCTGGAGGCGGGCTACCCCTTCGTCCGATCCCAGGCGCGCAACCTGCGCGGGGTCGCCGGGCTGGATTATCTGAACCAGCGGGTGCGGCTGGCGGGCCTGCCGCTCAGCGACGATCGCCTGCGGGTGGCGTATCTGCGGCTGGAGGGCGACGCGGTCGACACCGGCGCCGCCGGGCCGATCGGCATGGCGGTGGTGCCGCGCTGGCAGGTGGGCGGGGCGATCGAGCTGCGGCGGGGCGTCGACATATTCGATGCGACCGATCCGTGCGGCGCCGCCGCCTGCGCCGGCAGGACGCCGCCCAGCCGGCTGGAGGGCGATCCCACCGCCACCGTGCTGCGCGCGAGCGCCACGGCCGAGCTGCGCCTCGCGCCCGGCGTCAGCCTGGCGGCGGCGGCGCGGGGGCAATATTCGGCCCATCCGCTCTATGCCTTCGAGGAGTTCTCGGCCGGCAACTACACGATCGGGCGCGGCTACGATCCCGGATCGCTGCTGGGCGATTCGGGGGTCGGCATCTCGGCCGAACTGCGCGCCGGGCGGCTGACCCCGTTCGCGAACGCCGCGATCGCGTTCCAGCCCTTCGTCTTCGTCGACACGGCCTGGGCGTGGAACGAGGATGCGGGCACGCCGGGCGATCCGCGCCGGCTGACCTCGGTGGGCGGCGGCCTGCGCGCCAGCCTGGCCGATCGCGCGCGCTTCGACTTGACCGTCGCCGTGCCGACGAAGCGCGCGCCCTTCGCGACCGATCGCGGCGACGTGCGCATTCTGATGTCGCTCACCACCCGCCTCGTGCCGTGGAGCATCCGATGACCCGCCGATCATGCCGTCGCGCCGCCCCCTCGCTGCTGGCGCTGGCCGCCGCGCTGGCCGCCGGACCGGCCGGCGCATCCTCGTTCAACGGCACGCCCACGGTCGAGGCGGGCCAGGTGACGATCGACCGGGCGGCCGCGGGGCAGGACACGATCACCATCGGCTCGCCGACCGCCATCGTCCGCTGGGACGCGAATCGCGGCAACGGCGTGCTCAACTTCCAGGATGGCGGCACCACCGCGACCTTCCAGAACAATCCGGCCCAGGTGTCCGACTTCACGGTGCTGAACCGGATCATCCCCGCTGGCACCGCCGTGCCGGTCGCGTTCAACGGCCGCGTCGTCAGCCAGCTGCGCACCGCCGCCCAAGGGGCCGCGACGCAGGGCGGGACCGTCTGGTTCTACAGCCCCGGCGGCATCGTCGTCGGCGACGGCGCGGTGTTCGACGTCGGCAAGCTGCTCCTCACGACGGCGGACCCGTCGATCAACAACACGATCACACCCGGCACCATCCGCGGCACCAGCGCCACCGGCGGCATCGTCAACATCCTGTCCGGCGCGACGATCAACGCCAACCAGCCGAACAGCTACGTCGCGCTGGTCGCCCCCATCGTCTATCAGGCGGGGCGGGTGAATGTGAACGGATCGGCCGCTTACGTTGCGGCCGAACAGGCGACGCTGACGGTCGTTGGCAGCCTGTTCGACATCAGCGTGACCGTCGGCTCGACCGACAACGGCTTTCCGCTCCAGCATCTCGGCACGACCCGCTGGACCGGCACGGCCGGCCAGCGCATCTACATGGTGAACATTCCCAAGACGACGTTGACCAATCTGGTGTTCGCCGGCACCAGCGACCTGGGCTTCGCCGTCGCGACGGCGGCGCAGGCGGTCGGCAACCGTATAATCCTGTCCGAGGGATACAGTGTTTTCGATTCGACCGGAACCGCATCCCGCGGCTTTTCGGGCGCGCTCAGCACAACCGAGGCCAATCTCAACCTTGGCGCAGGCCGCTTCGTCGGCGACGTCACCGGCTTCGCGACCACGGATGCGCTTGCCGCCTCGACCACGTCGACGCCGTTTTTCGCCGGCAGCGTCGCCTTGCTGGGGACAAGACAAGTCCAACTGGGCGCACGGCAAAGCGGCGTGACCCTCACGGTCGGCGGCAACGTCGTGCTCGACGCCAGTCCGGAGACGCTGGGGCTGACGGCCTCGGGCACGAACCTTCAGGCTGGCCAGGCGCGTCTTTACACCGAGACCGGCGGCATCCTGAATGTCGGCGGCGACGCGTCCGTCAGCGCCCGCGCCGCAAACCTCTCGATCCCGAACGGCGTCGTCGGGACCGCGACCGGCGGCCTCGCCTACATCTTTGCCAACAGTGGCCGGATCTCCATCGCCGGCAACGCCAGGAGCGATGCGAGCGCCGGGACCGCGGGCAGTTCCGTCGCCGCCGGCAACGCCACCGGCGGCGACGCGACGTTGAGTTCGCAGGCCGGCGGTACGGTGACGGTCGGCGGTAACGTCGCGGTCACCGCCAACGGCGACAACGGTTCGAATACGAATGCCACCGCCGCGCCCAGCGGCACCGGCGGCATGGCGCGTGTCTTCGCCGATCAGACCAGCT
This sequence comes from uncultured Sphingomonadaceae bacterium, assembly GCA_964244125.1. Classification (GTDB taxonomy): domain Bacteria; phylum Pseudomonadota; class Alphaproteobacteria; order Sphingomonadales; family Sphingomonadaceae; genus Solisphingomonas. Next base: position 15,106 of record CAXTHU010000031.1, on the reverse strand, counting down.
CGCTTGCGATCACCGGCACCGTCGCCGCGAGCGCGAGCGGGACCGGCACGCGCGCCGCCGCCACCGGCGGAACGGGCGGCACCGGCACTGGCGGCGATGCGTTGCTCGTCTCGTCGAACGGCTCTACCCTGACGGTCGGCGGGGTGGTGACGCTGACGGCCAGGGGCACAGGCGGCACCGCGAACGCCGGGCAGACCGGCGGAGCGGGTAATGGCAAGCAGGCCCGGCTCTATGCCTTTGGCAATTCCCGACTGACGGTCGGCGGCGCGTCGCTGGCGCTCGATGCGGGCGGCTTCGGCGGCGCCGCTACCGGCGCGGGCAGCGTCGGCGGCGCTGGCCGGGGCGGCACCACGGATTCGGCGAATGGGCCGTTCACCAGCGGCGCCTATGTGGTCGCCGAGAACGGCTCGACCGTCACCGTCCCCAACGCCATGGTGCTGGCCTCGAACGGCAACGGCGGCAACGGCTCGAACGGGGGTGCCGGCACCGGCGGCTTCGTCAACCTCGTATCGTTCAACGCCACCATCGCCACCACCGGCACGGGGTCGCTGAGCGCACTCGCCTTCGGCACCGGCGGTTCGGGCTCCGTCGGCGGGCGCGGCGGCGACGGCACCGGCGGCTCCATCGTCATCAGCGGCGCCACCACCGCGACCGCGCCCGACGCATTCGGCCGCGTCACCATCGGCAACACTGTCCTGAACGCCGGTGCCACCGGCGGGATCGGTGGCCTCGCCACCGCGACCGGCGCCGGCGGGCGCGGCGGGGATGCGACCGGCGGCGACATCACGCTGATCGCGCAGGCCGGCAACGGCGCGCTGATCGCCGGCACGACCATCGTCTCGGCCGACGCGCTCGGCGGCGCGGGCGGCGCATCGACCGGCACGGCGGCGGGAGGTGGCGGTGGCAACGCCACCGGCGGGTTCGCGATCAACATCGGCACGATCAGCGGCCCGGCGACGAGCTTCACCGGCGGCTCGGCGCGGCTCGGCACCGTCGTCGCCAGCGGCAACGCGGTCGGCGGGCGCGGCGGCGACAGCAGCGCCGGGGTGGGTGGCGCCGGCGGCCTCGCCGTCGGCGGCGGCGCGGGGATCGTCTCGCGCGGCTCCCCCGTCACCACCGGCGACGTCTCGCTCGATGCCAACGCCACCGGCGGCGACGGCGGCGGCGGGACGACGCGCGGTGCCGGCGGGCGGGCGGAGGCGGGCTCGATCGGCGTGACGACGAGCGCCCGGTTCCAGGCCACGGCGCGCGGATCGCTGGCCGCCGGCAACATCGCCGGCCGGGCCAACGCCACCGGCGGGGCGGGCGCCACCGCCGGTCAGACCGTCTGGGGCCAGACCGACTTCAACCTGACCGATGGCGACGCGACGATCGCGAGCCTCGTTTACACGACCGGCGGCACGCTCTCGCCCGGCACCGCCACCAGCGACCTCCTGGTAACGAACGGCACGCTCGGCGGCCCGACGACGACCAACGGGTTGGTCAGCTCGATCCGCTACGCCACGCCGGGCGACATCGGCCTCTTGATCGGGACGGGCGGGTCGGTGACGGCGAACTCCGTGGTCCTGACCGGCCGCTCGATCGTCCTGCCCGAGGGGCAGACCGCGCCCGCCAACGCCGGCCTGCTACGCGCGACCTCCTTCACCGCCAGCGCGCCGATCGGCATCCTCCTGTCGAACGACATCGAATCGGGTGCGTCGGTCGGCCTGTCGTCGGGCGCGATCACCACCCGCGGCATCCGGGTGACCGCCGGCGACCTGCTCGTCGAGGCGCGCGGCATCCTCACCACCCTGGACCTCGCCGCATCGGGCGATGTCGAGGCAAATGCGGGCGCCGGCAGCGGGACCATCCGCAACGTGACGGCCGGCGGCGACTTCGAGAGCGACACCGGCGGCGCCTTCACCGCCGGCAACATCACCGCCGGCGGATCGATCACCAGCGTGACGGCCGGCGACGCGGCGCTCGGCGCGCTGAGCGCCGGCCGGGTCAACCCGGTCGCCGACCCTGCCAACCGCAAGGGCATATACGCCCAGGGCGCCAACCTCATCGCTTCCTCGGCGACGGCGGCCGGCGACATCGGCCTGGTCGCCGCCGTCATCGGCGCGACGGGCACGGTCGGCGCCGGCGGACGGCTGACCAGCGGGGCCGTCACCTCGGACCGGAGCATCGTGCTCGCCGGGGGCAGCATCGCGACGACGGGGCCGGTCACGGGTGCGTCGCGCGGCAGCGAGATCGTCTATTTCGGCTCGCCGGCGATCGTGCCGACATTGGGCACCGCGATCGAAAATCTCGATCCGCGCCGGCTGATCGGCCAGACGCCGACCCGGTTTTCCACAGGCGCGATCACGCTGGGCGGCGCGGTGTCGGGGGGCGAGGTGACCGCCGCCACCGCCGCCACCTTCACCGCCGCCGCGATCGATGCCGAGACGAAGGTGAACGTGCTGGCCGCCAGCGCGATCTTCAACGGCCGTGCCACCGGCGAGACCTCGATCGACGTCACGTCGCGCGACATCGCCATCGGCGCCGACGGCAGCCTGGGCTCGTCGTCGACCGGCATCGTGACGCTGCACGCGCAAGGGGCCGGCGGCCCGGTGGTCGTCGGCGGCACGGGCGGCGACGGCGCCGGCTACCGGCTGGACCAGGCCGAGGTGGACCGGCTGCGCGCCAACCGGATCGTCATCGCGGCGGAAGGCCAGGGGGCGGGCCTGACCATCCGCTCCTTCCGGATCGACGGCTCGACCGCCGGCGATGCGGGGCTCTATGGCGACGGCTCGAACCTGACGTTCACCTCGGCCGGATCGATCCGGGTCGAGGGTCCGCTGCGCTATGAATCGAGCGGCGACAGCGACGGCATGACGTTGAGCGCGCCGAACGGCCGGATCGACATCGCCACACAGGCGGGCGGCGCCGTCGGCATCTTCTCGTCCGGCGGCACGCCCGGCGGCACGTTGCGGCTGAACGCGCAGCGCATCCAGGCGGCGGACGACGCGCTGCTCGCCCGCCTCGTCGCCGATCCGAACTTCGCCGGCCGCGACGCGGCGCTCGCCGCCCCGAGCACGCCGGCCCGGCCCGAGGGCGTCGTCCAGGGCGGCGCGGTGCAGATCGCCGCGCGCGACTCGATCCTCATCCAGAACAGCAACACCGCCGCCGTGCCCGGCGGCTTCACCGCCGGCACCGGCCGGCTGACCGTCACGCGTACGGCCGGCGACGCGCAGGCGCCGCTGGACGTCACCATCTTCGGTCGCGCCACCGGCACCGAGGGCAGCTTCCTGGAGGGCCAGGCGACGCGGCCGGCGGTGACGGCGAGCGCGACGGAGCTGACCGCGACGGCCAGCGTCAACGGCTGCCTGTTCAGCATGGCAAGCTGCACGCCCACACCTACGCCTACGCCGACACCCACGCCCACGCCCACGCCCACGCCCACTCCGACGCCTACGCCCACGCCCGAGCCTCCACCGACCCCGACGCCCGAACCCACTCCCGACGACGGCGGCATGGACGTGCAGGGCGACGTGGCGGCGGCGGTGCAGGCGATCACCGACGGGCCGCTGAGCGCCGCCGCCGTCACGCCGCTGCCCGGCGTCCGCATCTCGGCGGTGATCGACACCTCCGGCTTTTCGGCCACCCCGCTGATCGAGGAGCAGGTGACCGGCGGCGGCAATAGCAGCCTGTGGTCCGGCATGGCGACGGGCGACGGCCTCGGCGTCACCATCCCCGCCGGCGGCGCGCCGCCGGCGCCGCCCAAGAAGGAGAAGCGCAGGTGACCCGCTTGTCCCCCGCCGTCCTCGCCCTGCTGCTCGCGAGCTTGCCGGCCGCCGCCGCGCCGCGCCGCCTCGCGGCGCTGGACAGCTTCCGCGTCGGATCGGCCGGCGTGCTGTGCACCGCGCAGAACACGCCGACGGACGCGGCGCTGGGCGGCATGTTCGACCGCGGCTACGCGCTGGTCTGCCGCGACGCCGCGGCACCCGTCGGCCGGCTCTACGCGCTGCGCGCCGGCGCCGGCGACCCGATGCCGGCGCTCGCCGCGCGGCGCGACGCCGGCACCGCGTGCAAGCCGCCCGCGGCGACGACGATCGACGGGCTCGGCGCGGTCGACCATGCCGCCTGCACCACGGCGGGCGGGCGCATCGCCTATAGCGTCTACACCCAGCGGCGGGGTGCCACGCTCTATGTCGCCGAGGGGCTGGCCGGATATGAGTCCGCGCTGATGCTCGGGCTGAAATCGGTCGTCACCGATCGTCCGGCGGCGGGCGAGGTGCAGGTGGCGACGACCTCGGCGGGCGACCCGGCCGCCTTCGCCCGCATCCAGGCCGGCACGCTCGATCCCGCGCAGGCGCTGGCCGAGGGCTATCTGCGCAACAATTCGGGCAGCTATGCCGAGGCGTCGGAGTTCTTCGCCACCCTGATCGAGCGCGATGCCGGCGGCGGCGGCCCCGACCGCGCGGCCGAGTTCCTCGCCAACAAGGGGTTGCAGGAATCGAACCTCGGCCGCTTCGCCGAGGCCGACGCGCTGTTCGCCCGCGCCGCCGCCGCGCCATCGGCCGGCGATCCGGTGGTCGCGCGGCTGATCCGCAACTTCCGCGCCATCCACGCCCTGAACCAGGGGCGGCCCGCCGCCGCCGTCGCCGCGCTGGACAGCGCGGCCGCTCCGGCGACGAGCGCGGCGACGGATCGTGACGCGCTGGCGAGGGGGGTGATCGACGCGCGGCTGGCCGCGCGCCTCGCCCGCCAGGATGCGACGCTCGGCGCGCTCAGCGGGGCGGACGACCGGCTGACCCCGGCGGAGCGGGCGCAGATCCTCGACGCGCAGGCGCTCCAGCTGCGCGGCACCGCGCTGCGCCAGTCGGGCGACGGCGACGGCGCGCTGCGCGCGCTGGCCGCCGCCGAGGGCGGGCTGCTGGCGGTGCGCGGCGGCCGCATCGCGAGCCTGGCGGGCATACGCGCCGACATCGTCGCCGAGCGCGCGCAGATCGCCGAGGGCCGGGGCGATCCGGGCGCGGCGGAGGCGAGCCTGAACGACGCCATCCGCATCGTCGCCGCCGAATATCCCGGCTCGCCGACGCTGCTGGTCGCCAGGGCGCGCCTCGCCGCCTTCCTCGGCCGCCATGGCCGGGCCGACCGGGCGCTGGCGCTCTACAAGGCGGTGGTGACGGAGGCCAAGGACCGGCCGGGCGCGGCGACGGCGATGACGCGGCTGCTCCAGCCCTATTTCGCGCTGCTGACGGCGCGCGCGGCGACCGATCCGGCGGCGGTGGCGGACCTGTTCCTGGCCGCCCAGGTGCTGGTCCGCCCCGGCGTCGCCCAGACCCAGGCGGTGCTGGCGCGCGAGCTGTCGGGCGGCGGGGACGCGGCGGCGGGGCTGTTCCGCCAGTCGCTGGCGCTGTCGCGCGACATCGCCCGGCTGGACGCCGACATCGCCCGCATCGCCGCCAAGCCCGACCGGACGGCGGAGGACGAGGCCTTCCTGGTCGATGCGCGCGCCCGCGCCGCCGTCTTCGCGGGCGAGCAGACGGCGATCCAGTCGCAGCTCGGCGCCTTCCCGCGCTATCGCGTCGTCGCCGCCGAGAGCATGCCGCTGGACGATCTCCGGAAGCTGCTGGGCGACGGCGAGGCCTATTACAAGCTGACCGTCGTCGGCCCGGCGGTCTATGCGATCCTGGCGACGCGGGCGGATGCGCGCGCCTGGGCGCTGGCGATGACCACCGAGGAGCTGGGCACGGCGGTCGGCAGGCTGCGCGACAGCATCAGCGTGGTGGAGAACGGGCAGCAGGCGACCTATCCGTTCGACGTGGCGCTGTCCCGCCGGCTCTATCTCGCGCTGTTCGGGCCGGTGGCCGATCGCGTCGCCGGCATCCGCCATCTGGTCTACGAGCCGGACGGGCCGATGCTTCAACTGCCGGCGAACCTGCTGGTGGCGGAACAGGCCGGGGCCGACGCCTATGCGGCGCGGGTGGCGAAGTCGCAGGACGCCGAGTTCGACTTCACCGGCATCGCCTGGCTGGGGCGCGGGCGCGACATCTCGACCGCCGTGTCGCCGCGCGCCTTCGCCGATATCCGCGGGCTCGCGCCGTCGGCGGCGAAGGAGCCCTACATCGGCTTCGGCCACAATGCCGCGCCGCCGGCCGCCGTCGTCGGCGTCGCCGCCACGCGCGGCGTCACCGCCGGCGCCGACTGCGACTGGGCGCTGTCCTCCTGGGGCCGGCCGATCTCGGATGCCGAGCTGATCGAGGCCAGGCAACTGGTCGGCGGCCGGGGCGAGCTGGTGACCGACGCCGCCTTCTCCGACACCGCCGTCATGGCGCGCGACGACCTGAAGAATTATAGCATCGTCCATTTCGCCACCCACGGCCTCGTCACCGCGCCGCGCCCGGAATGCCCGGCGCGGCCGGCGCTGCTGACCTCCTTCGGCGGGGCGGGGTCCGACGGCCTGCTCAGCTTCCGCGAGATATACGACCTGAAGCTGGACGCCGACGTGGTGATCCTGTCGGCCTGCGACACGGCGGGCGCGGCGACGGTGGCGGCGACGCGCGAGGCGGGCATCACGACCGGCGGCAACTATGCGCTGGACGGGCTGGTGCGCGCCTTCGTCGGCGCCGGCAGCCGGTCGGTCGTTGCCAGCCACTGGCCGCTGCCGGACGATTTCGACGCGACCAAGCACCTGATCCAGGACATGTTCCAGCAGCTCCCCGGCACCCCCATCGCCACCGCGCTCCGGTTGGCCGAGACGCGGCTGATGGACGTGCCGGAAACGTCGCATCCCTATTACTGGTCCGCCTTCGCGGTGGTGGGCGACGGCGAGCGGCCGCTGATCCGCAAGCGGTAGCGGCGGTCAGCCCCCCGCGAGCAGATCCCGCGTCTCCGGATGCCGCGTCATATAGGCCGCGACGAAGGCGCAGAGCGGCTCCGCCTTCAGCCCGCGCGCGCGCACGTCGGCCAGCGCGCCGGCGATCAGGCGGCTGGCGATGCCCCGGCCTTCGAGCGGCTCGGGCACCTCGGTATGGGTGAAGGCGACGACGCCGCCGCGCAGGCGATAGGCGGCGATCGCCAGGCCGCCGTCGACCGCCAGCTCGTAGCGGCCCTTGGCCTCGTCGTTGCGGACCTCGCTCGTCGTCGTCATGTCACGATGCCTCCGCCAGCGCGGCGAACTGGGCGGCGACGATCGCCCAGCCGTCCCGGAACCCCATCGCCTCGTGCTGCTTCATCGCCGCCTCGTCCCAGTGGCGCGCGCCGGCGGTGTAGCGCGTCCCGCCGCCCTCCGCCTCGAAGCGGAAGAAGCCGAGCATGAACGGCGCCTGCGGTATCCAGCCGGCCGTGAAGGCGTTGGTGAAGACGATGCTCCGTTCGGGCACCACCTCCAGGAACACGCCCTCCATCGGCTCCATCTCGCCGTCGGGGCCGCTCATCGCCAGGGCGGAGCGCCCGCCGGGGCGCAGGTCGTGCGCGACGATGCGCGTCGTCCAGGGCCTCGGCGCCCACCATTCCGCCAGCCGCTCGGTCCACACCCGCCAGACGGTGGCGGGCGTGGCGTCGATCAGGCGGGTGACGGACAGCTCGAAGCCGTTCGCGCCATCGGGTTCGGGGTCCGCCCCGGTCATCGCGCGTCGCCCTCAGGCGTCGAGGATGGGGGCGAAGCCGCCGTAGATCATGCGCTTGCCGTCGAACGGCATCTTGTTGTCCCGCATCCGCGGGTCCTCCATCATCCTGGCCATGCCGGCGTCGCGGATTTCCTTGGACGGCCATTCGAGCCAGGAGAAGACGACGATCTCGCCCTCCGCCGCCTTCACCGCCTGCCTGAAGTCGGTGACCTCGCCGTCCGGCACGTCGTCGCCCCAGCATTCGACCATCCGCGTCGCGCCATATTCCTTGAACAGCGGCGCGGCCGCCTCGGCGAAGGCGATATAGTCGGCCTTGCCGGCGGCCGGCACGGCGGCCACGAATCCATCGACATAGCGCATCGTCTCTCTCCTTCGGGATCGTGCGACGGGATGTTAACCGGGGTGTGGCGCCGATGCCATCCCGTCTTGCGCGATGCCGGCGGGAGGTGACACGCGCCGCCGATGGACCTAGACGGATGGCCGATGGGGGTCTCGCGCGCATGAACGACGCCGGACGCGGCGACGAGCCCGCCTGGTCGGAGGCCGACCGGCAGGCGGCGCTCGACCGCTATCGCATCGTCGACACGCCGGGGGAGGCGGAGTTCGACGACATCGCCCGCATCGCCGCGCAGATCTGCGGCGTGCCGATGGCGCTCATCAGCCTGCTCGACGGCGACCGCCAGTGGTTCAAGGCCAGGGTGGGGCTGGACGCCCCGCAGACCGCGCGCGACATCGCCTTCTGCGACCATGCCATCCGCCAGGGCGGCGTGTTCGAGGTGAAGGATGCGGCGCGGGACGATCGTTTCGAGGCGAACCCGCTGGTCACCGGCGAGCTTGGCCTGCGCTTCTATGCCGGCGCACCGATCGTCACCCCGGAGGGCCTGCCGCTCGGCACGCTCTGCGCGCTCGACCGCCGGCCGCACGAGCTGGACGAGGCGCAGCGCGACGCGCTCCAGGCGCTCGCCCGCCAAGTGATGACCCAGCTGGAGCTGCGCCGCACGCTCGGCCAGCGGCGGCTGGAGCAGGAGCGCCACCGCCTGATCGTGGAGAGCGCGGTCGATTACGCCATCATCTCGATGGACCTGACCGGCCTCGTCACCAGCTGGAACGAGGGCGCGCACCGGATCCTCGGCTGGACCGAGCAGGAGATGTGCGGCCGGCCCTGCGACGGTTTCTTCACGTCGGAGGATTGCGCCGCCGGCGTGCCGGAACACGAAATGGGTCGGGCGCTCGCCACCGGGCGCGGAACCGACGAACGCTGGCACCTGCGCCGCGACGGCAGCCGTTTCTGGGCCAGCGGCGAGATGATGCCGCTGACCGACGACGACGGGCAGCCCGTCGGCTTCATCAAGATCCTGCGCGATCGCACCGAGGAGCGGGTGAGCCGCGAGCGGCTGGAGGCGAGCGACACCCGCACCAGGCTGGCGCTGGAGGCGGCCGAGCTGGGCGCCTGGGAATCGACTCCGGCGCTGGACGATCTGGCGTGGGACGCGCGCACCCGCGAGCTGCTCGACCACGATCCCGAGGAGGCGCTGGATTACGCGACGTCCTTCATCTCGCGCATCCATCCGGACGATCGCGCGGATGTCGTGGCGGCGAACGCCGCGGCCGCGGCACCCGGCGGCGGCAGGCTCGACAACGAATATCGCATCGTCACGCGCGACGGGCGCCAGCGCTGGATCCACGCGCGCGGCCGGCTGATCGAAGCCGACGGCCGGCCCGGCCGCTTCGTCGGCACCGTCCGCGACATCAGCGCCGCCAAGGCCGCCGACGAGCATCGCGAGCTGCTGGCCAACGAGCTGAAGCATCGGGTGAAGAACACGCTGTCGGTGGTGCAGGCGATCGTCAGCCAGTCGCTGCGCAACGTCGCCACCCCGGCCGAGGCGCGCGAGGCGATCGGCGACCGCCTCGCCACGCTCGCCCGCGCCCACGACCTCCTGACCCAGACCAGCTGGACGGCGGCGCCGATGCGGGCGATCATCGCCGGCGCCACGGCGGTCGTCGGTCCCCGCGCCCAGCGCATCCACATCGACGGACCGGACCTCCGGCTGAAGCCGCGGTCGGCGCTGGCGCTGGCCATGGCGGTGCACGAACTATGCACCAACGCGACCAAATACGGCGCCCTGTCGCAGGACGGCGGCCATGTCGAGATCGGCTGGACGCCGGCCGGCGACGGCGCGGAGGCGACCGTGCGGCTGGAATGGCGGGAGGTCGGCGGACCGCCGGTCGCGCCGCCGACGCGCAAGGGCTTCGGATCGCGGCTGATCGAGAGCAGCCTCGCCCGCGATCTCGGCGGCGAAGGCGTCCTCGACTTCTCCCCCGCCGGCCTGCGCTGGACGCTGGTGGCGCGGCGCCGCGAGATCGAGGAGGATTAGATGCGTCCTCGAACGGCGGTGGCGGCGGAACGTGTCCGCCGGCGGGCGGTTGGGGCGGCATGACCGGATCAGCCGCCTTGCCCGTCGTCCTGGTCGTCGACGACGAGTCCCTGATCCGGCTCTATGCGGTCGACATCCTGTCCGACGCCGGCTTCGTCACGATCGAGGCGGGCGACGGGGAGGAAGCGCTGGCGCTGCTGGCGCGCCATCCGGAAATCAACGTGTTGTTCACCGACATCAACATGCCCGGGCCGCTGGACGGGCTCGAACTGGCGCGCAAGGTCCACGAGGCGCGTTCCGACGTCCAGCTCATCATCACCTCCGGCAGGATGCGGCCCAGCCAGGCCGAGCTGCCCGACGACGGCGCCTTCGTCGCCAAGCCTTACGAGGCGGCGGCCATCACGAAGCTGATCCGGACGGCCGGCGCGGCCTGATCCCGCGACGTCCGCGGCGGACGCTCCGGTCGGCGCCGGCGGCGGCGAATTGACGCCGCCGCCCCCGCCTCCTATCTCGCCAGCCACTTTCGCGCGTCGGACGCCACCCGTCCGCGCGCGCCCATATCGACAGGAAAACGCATGTTCGCCGGCATCGCCAAGGCCATCTTCGGTTCGTCGAACGACCGCTACGTCAAGTCGCTCCAGTCGATCGTCAACCGCATCAACGGGTTCGAGCCGCGCCTGTCGGCGATGACGGACGACGAGCTGGCGCGGCAGACGGCGGTGTTCCGCGAGCGGCTGGCCGAGGGCCGGTCGCTCGACGACATCCTGCCCGAGGCCTTCGCCACGGTTCGCGAGGCGGCCCGGCGGGTGCTGGGCCAGCGCCATTACGACGTCCAGATGATCGGCGGCATCGTCCTCCATCGCGGCGAGATCGCCGAGATGAAGACGGGCGAGGGCAAGACGCTGGTGGCGACGCTCGCCGTCTACCTGAACGCGCTGCCGGAGAAGGGCGTCCATGTCGTCACCGTCAACGACTATCTCGCCGCGCGCGACGCCGAATGGATGGGGCGGGTCTACCGCTTCCTGGGGATGACGGTCGGCATCATCGTGCCGAACCTGACCGACCAGCAGCGCCGCGACGCCTACGCCGCCGACATCACCTATGCGACCAACAACGAGCTTGGCTTCGACTACCTGCGCGACAACATGAAATACGATCGCGCGCAGATGGTGCAGCGGCCGTTCGCCCATGCCATCGTCGACGAGGTCGATTCGATCCTGATCGACGAGGCGCGCACCCCGCTCATCATCTCCGGCCCGACCGACGACAAGTCCGACCTCTATCGCTCGGTCGACATCATCGTCGGCGAGCTGGACGCGGCCGATTACGAGGTGGACGAGAAGCAGCGCTCCGTCATCCTGACCGAGGACGGGACCGAGAAGGTCGAGCGGCTGCTGGAGGACAGCGGCCATCTGGAGGGGGCCAACCTCTACGACTACGAGAACACGCAGGTCGTCCACCACCTGAACCAGGCGCTGCGCGCCAACGTGATCTTCAAGCGCGACACCGACTACATCGTCAAGGACGGCAAGGTCATCATCATCGACGAGTTCACCGGGCGGATGATGGACGGCCGCCGCTGGTCGGACGGGCTGCACCAGGCGGTGGAGGCCAAGGAACATGTGACGATCGAGCCGGAGAACCAGACGCTCGCCTCGATCACCTTCCAGAACTACTTCCGCATGTATCCCAAGCTGTCGGGCATGACCGGCACGGCGGCGACCGAGGCGGCCGAGTTCTACGACATCTACAAGATGAACGTCGTATCCATCCCGACCAACGTCGGCGTCGCGCGGATCGACGAGGTGGACGAGTTCTACAAGAACCTGGAGGACAAGTTCGCCGCGATCACCAAGGGCATCCGCGAGAAGCAGGCGAGCGGCCAGCCGATCCTGGTCGGCACCGTCTCGATCGAGAAATCCGAGCTGCTGTCCGAATATCTGACGAAGGAGGGCGTGCCGCACAAGGTGCTGAACGCGCGCTATCACGAGCAGGAGGCGCATATCGTGGCGCAGGCCGGCCGCATCGGCGCGGTCACCATCGCCACCAACATGGCCGGGCGCGGCACCGACATCCAGCTGGGCGGCAACCTTGAGTTCCGCATGCGCGACGAGCATCCCGAGCTGGCGGCCGGCACGCCCGGATACGAGGCGACGGCCGAGGCGATCCGCGGCGAGATCCTGGTCGAGCGCGACGCCGTGCTCGCCGCCGGCGGGCTGTTCGTGCTCGGCACCGAACGGCATGAGAGCCGGCGGATCGACAACCAGCTGCGCGGCCGCTCCGGCCGTCAGGGCGATCCCGGCCTCTCGCGCTTCTACCTCTCGCTCGACGACGACCTGCTGCGCATCTTCGGCCCGCAGACGATGTTCTCCAAGATGGTGAACTCCAACCTGTCGGAGGGCGAGGCGATCATCTCGCCCTGGATCGCCAAGGCCATCCAGACGGCGCAGAAGAAGGTCGAGGCGCGCAATTACGACATCAGGAAGCAGGTCGTCGAATATGACGACGTGATGAACGACCAGCGCAAGGTGATCTACGAACAGCGCGCCGACATCATGGATGCCGACACGGTCGACGACGTCGTCGTCGAGATGCGCGGGGAGACGGTGTCGGGCCTGGTCGGCGACGCCTGCCCGGTCGGCACCTATCCGGAGCAATGGGATATCGACGGGCTGAAGGCGCGCGTGCTGGACGTGTTCGGCTTCGAGCCGCCGATCGACGACTGGCTGCGCGAGGAGGCGGTCGATCCCGAACTGCTGGCCACCCGCATCCAGGCCGAGGCCGACGCCGTCATCTCCGCAAAGGTGGATTCGATGCCCGCCGACAGCTGGATCCAGGTGGAGAAGAGCATCCTGCTCCAGTCGCTCGACCACCACTGGAAGGAGCATCTGGCGACGCTGGATGCGGTGCGCCAGGTCATCCATCTGCGCCAATACGCCCAGAAGACGCCGATCAACGAATATAAGCAGGAGGCGTTCGGCCTGTTCGAGCGGATGCTGGGGGCGCTGCGCGAGGATGTCACCCGCGTGCTGGCCCACGCCCAGTTCGGCGCCGGCCCGCCGCCGTTGCCCGACATGCCGGACTTCATCACCAACCATCTCGACCCGCTGACGGGGCTGGACGACGGCTTCGGCCAGATGCCCGGCGGCGGCGGCTCGCTCGGCCTCGTCACCACGCGCATGCCGGTGCTGGAGATGACGGCGCCGGACCGGATGCCCGACCTCGCCATGCCGGCCGGGATGGGCGACGACCCCGCCGCCTGGGCCACCATGGTTGGTCGCAACGCGCCGTGCCCGTGCGGATCGGGGCGCAAGTTCAAGCACTGCCATGGAGCGCTGGGGTAGAGGGTAGGCGGCGTGCGCGGCCTCACGAGTTCGGGTCTCGCGGCTTATCGACTTTCCGGATCGCTTCGGCCCTACCGAGTGCTGGTGTTTCTCCTCGGCGCTTCACGGCGGGAATGGTCGCAAAGAACAAGGTGTTTGCCGCCGTCTTGTATATCCCGTATATATTTTCTATGAATCGTCCCCTCCACACCCGCAGCTTCAAGTCGGGCAACAGCGTTGCCGTGCGGTTGCCGAAGGCACTCGGGATCGGGCCGGACGAGACGTTCGCGATCATTCGTCACGGCGACACCGTTACCGCGAAGCGCATCCCGACACCGGCCGAGGAAGCGGCGCGGCTGCTGCGTTTTCGCGCCATGCTCGGCGCGTTGAAGACACTTCCCAAGCCGCTGACGCCAGAGGAGCGGGAGCCGTTCCAATTTCCTGATAGGCCCGGCCTGTAATGGCCGCCATATTGCTCGACACCAGTGTTGCCATTCCCCTGCGCGATGGAGACGCCGACGTGTGGGCGCGGGCGATGGCGCTCGACACCGCGCCCTATATCTCGATCCTGACCGCGGCCGAGCTGGAGGGCGGGGTATATCGCGACCCTTCCCATGCAAATGTGCGCCGCGCGGCGCTGGATGCGCTGGATGGCAAGCTCGACGTGATCGCCTTCGACGAGGCCGAACTGGTGGCCTACCGCGCGATACTCGCCGCCGTCGGCTTCAACCGCGCTAGAGTGGTCGACCGGCTGATCGCCGCGACGGCGCTGGCCAACGGCCTGGCGCTGGCCACGCGCAATCCCAGGGATTTTCGGGATGTTCCGAGCTTGGCGATCGAGGATTGGTAGGCGCCCCTCACTCCTCCCCCATCCGGAGCGCGGCGATGAACGCCTCCTGCGGGATGCTCACGCTACCATACTCCCGCATCCGCTTCTTGCCTTCCTTCTGCTTGTCGAGCAGCTTCTTCTTCCGGCTGATGTCGCCGCCGTAGCATTTGGCGGTCACGTCCTTCCTCATCGCCGCGATCGTCTCGCGCGCCACCACCTTGCCGCCGATCGCCGCCTGTATCGGGATCTTGAACAGGTGGCGGGGGATCAGCTCCTTCAGCCGCTCGCACATGCCCCGGCCCCGGCTCTCGGCCGTGCCGCGGTGGACGATCATCGAGAGCGCATCCACCGGCTCGCCGTTGACCATGATGCTCATCTTGACCAGGTCGCCCTCGCGATAGCCGATCTGGTGATAGTCGAAGCTGGCATAGCCGCGGCTGATGCTCTTCAGCCGGTCGTAGAAATCGAACACCACCTCGTTCAGCGGCAGTTCGTACACCACCTGCGCGCGCCCGGCGACGTAGGTCAGGTCCTTCTGGATGCCGCGCCGATCCTGGCAGAGCTTCAGGATCGAGCCGAGATATTCGTCGGGAACGTAGATCACCGCCTCGATCCACGGCTCGTCGATATGGTCGATCTGCATCGCTTCGGGCATGTCGGCCGGGTTGTGCAGCTCCAGCGTCCCCTGCGCGTGGCTCTTCTCGATATGATAGACCACGGAAGGCGCGGTGGTGATGAGGTCCAGGTCGTATTCGCGCGTCAGCCGCTCCTGGATGATCTCCAGGTGGAGCAGCCCCAGGAAGCCGCAGCGATAGCCGAAGCCCAACGCCGCCGAGCTTTCGGTCTCGAAGCTGAAGGAGGCGTCGTTCAGCCTGAGCTTGGAGATGCTCTCGCGCAGCTTCTCGAAGTCGTTGGCGTCGACCGGGAACATCCCGCAGAACACCACCGGCTGCACCTCCTTGAAGCCGGGCAGCGCCTGGAGCG
>CAXTHU010000030.1:8153-19429 GCA_964244125.1 uncultured Sphingomonadaceae bacterium | reverse complement strand
GCGCGCTTCAAGGGCGAGTGGGACGAGCTGACCGCATCCAAGCTGCTCGCCGCTCCCGCCAGCCAGGATCGCCACGTCGAGCTCGGCGACATGCAGCGCGCGCTGCTCCACCTGCCGCAGCCGCAGCGCGAGGCGCTGATCCTGGTCGGCGCCGGCGGCTTCGCCTATGAGGAGGCGGCCGAAATCTGCGGCTGCGCGGTCGGCACCATCAAGAGCCGCGTGGCGCGCGGGCGGGTGGCGCTGGAGGCGCTGCTGTCCGAAGGCAAGCTGCCGTCGCGGCGGAGCCACAAGACCGACGCCGGCACCACCGCCTTGCAGACGATCATGGACGAGGTCGATCACCTCAGCCGCGACCGATAGGGGTGCGGCCGTGCTCCCGCGGAGGCGGGAACCCGGCTCGGGACGTGCGGATCGAAGCATGATCCGGCGAACGAGGGAGGATGAGGCGCGGCGATGATCCTCCACGGCTATTTCCGCTCGTCGGCCAGCTTCAGGGTGCGGATCGCGCTGAACCTGAAGGGGCTGACCTTCACCTCGGTGCCGCATCACCTGCGCCATGGCGGGCAGCGCGACCCGGCCTATCTGGCGCTCAACCCGCAGGGGCTGGTGCCGACGCTGGAGGATGGCGGCGCGCGCATCGGCCAGTCGCTGGCGATCGTCGAATATCTCGACGAGACGCGGCCCGACCCGCCCTTCCTGCCGTCGGCCGCCGCCGACCGGGCGCATGTCCGCGCGCTGGCGCAGATCGTCGCCTGCGACATCCAGCCGGTCAACAACCTGCGGCTGCTGAAATATCTGCGCGGCCCGCTGGCGCAGGAGCAGGCGGCGGTGGAGCGATGGTACAACCACTGGCTGGCGCTGGGGCTGGGCGCGCTGGAGGCGATCGTCGCGGCCGACCCGCGCACCGGCGCCTGCTGCTTCGGCGACGCGCCGGGCCTGGCCGACATCTGCCTCGTGCCGCAGGTCCTCAACGCCGCGACCTTCTCGCTGGACATGGCGCCTTATCCGACCGTCCGGCGCATCTTCGATCATTGCATGGGGATGATGGCCTTCGCCGATGCCCAGCCAGCCCGCCAGCCCGACGCCGAGTAGCCTAGTGGATGCGCGCCAGCAGGCGTTCGAACTCGGTCGATGCCTCTTTCGGGGGAACGGCATAGGCCCGGCGGAGAGCGGCGCTCAATCCCGCATGCGGCGCGGGCACGATCACCACCTCGACCCCGACTGGTCTAAAATCCTTTTCCACATCGCCGTCCCGAGATTGAGCCATTTCGTCTAAAACGCAGTCTGCGCCGAATCGTTCAAGGCCGGGATGAGGAATGCCGAAGCCGTGGCGGCATTGACACAGGCGATCGCCCGCGGCGGGGCGCATTCACCTTTTCTGCGCGAGTTGATGCGCCGCCGGCCGGAGATCGTGGCGGCCCTGGCGGAGGGGCTGGACACCGCGCTGGCCCTGGCCCGCGCGGCGGCGGCGGACGATCCCGTGGCGCGGTCGCTGCGGCGCGAGCGGCAGGGCGTGGCGCTCGCGCTGGGGCTGGCCGATCTCGCCGGCCTCGCCCCGTTCGAGACGGTGACGCGCACCCTGTCCGACTTCGCCGACCGCGCGCTCGATCGCGCCATCGCCGCCGCCGTCGCCGAGCGCGTGCCCGGCGCGCCGCCGGTCGGCTTCGCCGCGCTGGCGCTGGGCAAGCACGGGTCGGGCGAGCTGAACTATTCGTCGGACATCGATCCGATCCTGATCTTCGATCCGGCGACGCTGCCGCGCCGCGCCGGCGAGGAGCCGGTCGCGGCGGCGACGCGGATCGCCCGGCGCGCGGCCGAACTGTTGCAGGCGCGCGATGCCGATGGCCATGTCTTCCGCGTCGACCTGCGCCTGCGCCCCTCGCCCGAGGCGACGCCGCCGGCGCTGCCGGTGGCGGCGGCCATCGCCTATTACGAATCGAGCGCGCTGCCGTGGGAGCGGGCGGCCTTCATCCGCGCGCGGGCGGCGGCGGGCGACGTGGCGCTGGGCCGCGCCTTCCTCGACGCCGTCCGCCCGTTCGTGTGGCGGCGCTCGCTCGATTACGGCGCGGTCGGCGAGATACGCGGCATGTCCGCGCGCATCCGCGGGCATCATGCCCAGGGCCAGGCGCTCGGACCCGGATACGACCTGAAGCGCGGGCGCGGCGGCATCCGCGAGGTGGAGTTCTTCGCCCAGATCCACCAGTTGATCCATGGCGGGCGCGAGCCGGCGCTGCGGGCGCCGGCGACGCTGGACGCGCTGGCGGCGCTGGCGGCGGCGGGGCGGATCGACCGCGGCGACGCGGCCGCGCTGGCCGACGCATACCGCCTGCTCCGGACGATCGAGCATCGCTTGCAGATGGTCGACGACCGCCAGACCCACGGCCTGCCGCGCGATCCGGCGGCGCTGGACGGCGTCGCCCGGCTGCACGGGCTGGCGGACGGCGCGGCGCTGGTCGCGCTGCTGGCCCCCCATGTCGATGCGGTCGGGCGCATCTACGACGGGCTGGCGCCGGCGCGGGCGGGCGACACGCTGCCGCGCGACCCGGCGCTGCTGGAGGAGCGGCTGGGGCAGGCCGGCTTCGCCGATCCGGCGGCGGCGCGCATGCGGATCGAGCATCTGCGCGGCGGCGCCCGGCCGGCGGTGCGCGGCCAGGCCGCGCGCGACGCGCTGGAGGCGCTGCTGCCCGGGCTGGTCGCGGCCTTCGGGCGGGGGGCGGGGCCGGGCCATGCGCTGAACCGCTTCGACGATCTCGTCGCCCGCCTGCCGACGGCGATGAACCTGTTCAACCTGCTGGCGGCGCGGCCGACGCTGGCGGCGCTGCTCGGCGAGATACTGGCGCTGGCGCCGGCGCTGGCGGACGAGCTGGGCCGGCGGCCGGCGCTGCTCGACGGGCTGATCGACGCCAGCGCCTTCGACCCGCCCGGCCCCGTCGCCGCGATCGCCGCCGGGCTGGCGGCGGGCGAGGCGGGCGAGGATTACCAGGCGCTGCTCGACCGCGTGCGCGCAGCGGTGGGCGAGCGGCGCTTCGCGCTCGGCGCGCGGATCGTCGCCGGGACGGCCGATCCGCTGGACGTCGCCGCCGGCCACGCCCGGCTGGCGGAGGCGGCGCTGGACGTGCTGGGCCATGCCGCCGTCGCCGATTTCGCCCGCGCGCATGGCGGCGTGCCGGGCGGCGAACTGATCGTCCTGGCGCTCGGCCGGTTCGGCGGCGAGGCGCTGACCCACGCCTCCGACCTCGACCTCGTCTATCTCTTCACCGGCGATCATCTGGCGGAATCGGACGGCGCCAGGCCGCTCGGCGCGACGCTCTATTTCAACCGGCTGGCGCAGCGGGTGACGGCGGCGCTGTCGGTGCCGACGGCGGCGGGGCCGCTCTACAGCGTCGACACGCGGCTGCGGCCGTCGGGCGGCGACGGATTGCTGGCGGTGTCGGTGGAGAGCTTCGCCCGGTATCAGCGGGAAAGCGCGTGGACGTGGGAACATATGGCGCTGTGCCGGGCGCGCGTCGTCTTCGGCTCGGCCGGGGGCCGGGCGCAGGTGGCGGCGGTGGTGGCCGGGACGCTGGCCCGGCCGCGCGACGCGGCCATGCTGAAGGCCGACGCGCGGCGGATGCGGGCGGAGATGGCGCGGCACAAGCCGGCCAGATCGCTCCTCGACGTGAAGCTGGGCCGGGGCGGGCTGGTCGACCTGGAGTTCACCGTCCACCTGCTCCAGCTGATCCACAATCGCGCCATGTCGCCGCGACTGGACGTGGCGGTGGCGGCGCTGGTCGGCGCCGGCCTGCTGCCGCCCGATCTGGCGGCGGCGCACGCGCTGCTCACCCGGATGCTGGTGACGCTCCGCCTCGTCGCCCCCGACCTGGCCGAACCGCCGGCGGCGGTGCGCGCGCTCCTGGCCCGCGCCTGCCGCCGGGCGGACTGGCCGGCGCTGGTTGCGGCGAGCGACGCGGCGCGGCAGAGCGTGGCGGAGGCCTGGGCGGCGATATCGGAGGAATGACGATGGCAGACGAAGGCGAGATGGCCCCCGACGTGACGCTGGCGACGCCGGAAGGCGGCAGCCTGCGCCTGTCCGACATGCGCGGCGCCCCGCTGGTGCTCTATTTCTACCCCAAGGACGACACCTCCGGCTGCACCGCCGAGGCGCTCGACTTCTCGCGGCTGAAGGCGGCGTTCGACATGGCCGGGGTCGGCGTCGTCGGCGTGTCGAAGAACACGGGCAAGGAACACGCGAAGTTCATCGACAAGCACGGGCTGAAGGTGACGCTGGCCACCGACGCCGACGACACGGTGTGCGAGGCGTTCGGCACCTGGGCCGAAAAATCGATGTACGGCCGCAAATATATGGGGATAGAGCGGGCGACCTTCCTGATCGACGCCGAGGGCAGGATCGTGAAGGCCTGGCGCAAGGTGAAGGTGCCGGGCCATGCCGAGGCGGTGCTGAAGGCGGCCGAGACGCTGAGTGCCGGCCTCGCCTGATCTCGCCGCCGTCTGCCGCGCCGTCCTGCTGACCGCCGACCCCGCCGCCAAGGCGCGCGCGGCGCGGGCGGCGGCGCGCGACTGGCGGCGGGGGCGGATCGCCCATGGCTTCGCGCAGGCGATGCCGGCCGCCCCCGCCCGCCCGGCGCGGCCGGTGCTGCTGCCGCCGGGGCGGATGCCGAGGCGCGGGCGCGGCGGCACGGCGGCGTCGCGCATCGCCATGATCCATGCCGTCGCCCATATCGAGCATGGCGCGATCGACCTCGCCTTCGACATGGCCGGCCGGTTCGGCGCGCTCTTCCCGCCGGCCTTCGCCGGCGACTGGCCGGCGGTGGGGGCGGAGGAGGCGATGCACTTCGCCCTGCTGAACCGCCGGCTGCGGCAGCTCGGCGCCGCCTATGGCGACCTGCCGGCGCATGACGGCCTGTGGGAGACGGCGGCGGCGACCGGCGGCGACGCGCTCGCCCGCCTGGCCGTCGTGCCGCTGGTGCTGGAGGCGCGCGGGCT
Organism: uncultured Sphingomonadaceae bacterium; assembly: GCA_964244125.1. Classification (GTDB taxonomy): domain Bacteria; phylum Pseudomonadota; class Alphaproteobacteria; order Sphingomonadales; family Sphingomonadaceae; genus Solisphingomonas. Next base: position 14,446 of record CAXTHU010000030.1, on the reverse strand, counting down.
GGACGCGACCCCGGCGATGGCGGCGCGTTTCGCCGCCGCCGGCGACGAGGCGACCGCGCGCATCCTCGCCGACGAGGTGGACCACGTCGCGGTCGGGCTGCGCTGGTTCCGGCATCTGTGCGACGAACGGCGAATCGCGCCGGTGGCGGCGTGGCGGGACATCGTGTCGGCCCGCATCGCCGGTGCGGTCAGACCGCCGTTCAACGACTCGGCGCGCGAAGCAGCCGGACTGACGCGGGACTATTACATAGGCATTGCGCCGGCTGTCCCCGGTCCCGACAAGGGCGCGGCACCGGCGGGGAGGGCATCCAGCGGGTGACAGACTGGTAGCGGCACGAGGTCCGGTCAACGGACCCGCGCCGCGGACGTTCGCCTGAGGGGTTTTCATGCCGGCCAGCTTCCGTTCGTTCGTCGCCCTGATGGTCGCGCTTCTCGCAATCCTCGGTCCCACCCCGGCCACCGCCGGCCCGGCCCCGGCGCCCGACGCCCGCTTCCATGCGATGTTCGACAGCTGGAAGCGGCTCGACCAGGTGCATGTCGCCACCGCCGCCATCGCCATCCCGTCGCAGAAGCCGCTGCGCGAGGTGACCATCTCGTCGGGTTTCGGCGTCCGCTCCGATCCGTTCCGCAGCAGTGCGGCGATGCATGCCGGGGTCGACATGCAGGGTGCTGTCGGCACCCCCGTCTACGCCACCGCCGACGGCGTGGTGGTGCGGGCCGAATGGTCCGGCGGCTACGGCAACCTGGTCGAGATCGATCACGGCAAGGGCATCGCCACCCGTTACGGCCACCTGTCGCAGATCGCCGCCCAGCCGAACACGCGGGTGAAGCGCGGCGACCTGATCGGCCTGATGGGCTCCACCGGCCGCTCGACCGGCAGCCACCTCCATTACGAGGTGCGCATCGACGGGCGGGCGGTGAACCCGATGCCGTTCCTCGAAGGCGACGACTATATGCTCGCCATGAACAGGCGCGACGCCGGCCTGGAGAACAAGGTCGCGCTGGGCGGCCCGGACCTGGAATCGGGCGACGAGTAGGCCGCGCCGATTGATGCCGGCGCCGGCCGCGCCTATCTTGGCGTCATGACCACCGACACCATCGCCCGGATCGACCTGACGCCGTCGGCGGCCAAGCGCGTGGCGGCGATCGCGGCGAAGACCGGCAAGCCCGCCATCCTCCGCCTGGCGGTGGACGGCGGGGGCTGCGCCGGCTTCCAATATGTCTTCGCGCTGGCCGATACGGTCGAGGCCGGGGACATGGTCGCCGATCGCGACGGCGTGCGGCTGGTGGTCGATCCGATGAGCCTGGACCTCGTGCGCGGCGGCGCGGTCGATTTCGTCGAGTCGCTGGGCGGCGCGGCGTTCAAGGTGACGAACCCCAACGCCGCCTCCGGCTGCGGCTGCGGATCGAGCTTCTCGATCTGACTGCGCGGTGGCGCCGCGCGGCCGTGGCGCGCTAAGGTCCGTCCATGAAGATCGCCACCTTCAACGTGAACGGGATCAACGCCCGCCTCGTCCGCCTGCTCGAATGGCTGGAGGAGGCGGCGCCCGATGTCGTCTGCCTCCAGGAATTGAAGGCGGACGGCGACAAGTTTCCGGAGGGTGCGCTGCGTGACGCGGGCTACGGCGTCGCCTGGCACGGGCAGAAGGGCTTCAACGGCGTCGCCATCCTGGCGCGCGGGCAGGACCCGCACGAGACGCGGCGCGGCCTCGCCGGCGATCCGGACGACGCGCAGAGCCGCTATATCGAGGCGGCGGTGTCGGGGGTGATCGTCGGCTGCCTCTACCTGCCCAACGGCAATCCGCAGCCGGGGCCGAAGTTCGACTACAAGCTCGCCTGGATGGAGCGGCTGGCGGCGCGCGCGGCCGAACTGCTGGCGAGCGAGCAGCCGGCGGTGCTGGCCGGCGACTATAACGTCATCCCGACGGCGACGCATGACGACACCTACTCGGTCCGGGCGATGGCGGGCGACGCATTGATGCAGCCCGGGAGCCAGGCGGCCTTCCGCCGGCTGCTCCACCAGGGGTGGACCGATGCGATCCGCGCGCGCCAGCCGGCGGGCAAGGCCTATACCTTCTGGGACTATCAGGCCGGCGCCTGGGCGCGCGACGCCGGCTTCCGCATCGACCACCTGCTGCTCAGCCCGGCGGCGGCCGACCGGCTGGTCGAGACCGGCATCGACAAGGCCGTGCGCGGCCGCGAGAGGGCGAGCGACCATGTGCCGGTATGGGTGCGGCTGGGTTAGCACGGTTCGTGGCGACCCGATTCTTCCTTCGCCGAAGGAAAGGGGCTTGCTTTACCCAGCCCTCACCCATCCACCGGGCATACGTCCACCGACACCTTGATCCGCTGTCCGGCCTGGCCGACGAAGATGCCGTCGATGGGGGCGATGTCGGCATAGTCGCGGCCGATCGCGGTCAGGATATGGTCGCCGTTCATGCCGATGCCGTTGGTCGGGTCGAAGCCGAGCCAGCCGCGCGCGCGCCCGCACCATGCCAGCACCCAGGCATGGGTCGCGTCCGCCCCCACCAGCCGGGGCTTGCCGGGCGGCGGCATGGTCCTGAGATAGCCCGAGACATAGGCGGCGGGCACGCCGTGGGCGCGCAGGCCGGCGATCATCACCTGGGCGAAATCCTGGCAGACGCCGGCCTTCTCGGCGAAGGCCTCGGCCGGGGTGGTGTCGGTGTTCGTCGCCTCGCCGTCGTAGCGGAAGGCATCGAGGATGCGGCGGTTGAGGTCGTAGGCCGCCGCGACGATGCCGCGCCCCGGCACCAAGCTCTCGCCGCACCAGGCGGTGATCTCGGGCGTCAGCGCGATCATCGGCGAGGGATAGAGGTAGTTCGCCGGCGAGGTCATCCCCAGCTCGGATACCGCCACCGCCTGTGCCGCCACCGTCGCGACGTCGGGATCGTCGGCCGCCGGCTCGGCGGCGGTGCGCTCGACGTCCAGCCGCGAGCGGGCGGTGATGACCAGCTTCCTCACCGGCTGGTCCACCACCATCCGGGCGATGTGGCCGGCGTAAGCCGCGACGCGGCTGGGGCTGACGGGGCCGGGCGGATCGACCTCCAGGGCGAAGTCCAGCACCTTCTGCCCCGGCCATTCGATCGGCTGGAGCCGGAGATTGCAGCGCGCGTAGCGCATCGGCGAATCATAGTCGAAGGTCGTGACGTGGGTGATCCGGTAGATCATGCCAGCCGGATTGCGGCGGTGGACCGCACCGCCGTGCCCCCTTGCAGGAAATAACGCGCGCCGATCGCATCGGACAGCGCATAGAGCCGGTTCTCCAGCCCCAGCATCGCCTCGCCGTCCATCGTCCGCGCCGCGGCCGTCGCCATCGTCGCCGACAGGTGGGTCGCCGCCGCCACCTGTTCCTCGGGCATGCCGTCGTCGCGCAGCGAGGGGAGCTGCGACAGGTGGCGCGCGATCCGCTCGACCTGATAGGCGAGCGAACGCGGGTTCCACGGATCCAGCAGGATGAGGTCGCGCACCGCATCCAGCGCGATCCCCTCGGGATAGCGCGCGCGATAGCTGATCTGGCTGTCGGCGATGTCGAGCAAGGTCGCCAGGTCGTCCACCTGCGCTTGGTCGCCGCCGAAGGCCCGGGCCAGCCGGCAGGTCTCCGCCGCGCGTTCCAGCCGGCGGCCGAGATCGTGGAAGCGCCAGCCGGAGGTCCGGCCCATATTCTCCGCCGCCAGCCCCGCCAGCGCGGAGAACCGCTCCTGCAGCATCGCCGCGCGGTTCAGCAGCGTCGCCGCGTCGCCGCCCGGCAGCGGCGGCAGCGGGGCGTCGAGCAGCCGCCAGACGTCGGCCGACAAGCGTTCCCGCGTGCCTTCGGCGATCCGTCGCGCGGTGCCCAGCAGCGAGCGGACGCTGGCCCATTCGCGCGCGTCGTCCAGCGCCGCCACGGTCAGCGCATGGAAGTCGCGCGCGTCCTTCATCGGCCCGTTCTTCGGCGGCTTGGCGGTCAGCGTCGCCGCGCCCGACGACACCAGCAGGTCGGCCAGCCGGTCGATCGTCGCCGCGCCCAGCGCGGTGCCGCCGTCGGCGTCTATCGTCCCGCCGAGCGACGCGCGCACCAGCCGCAGATGCGCCTCGCCCCGCTCCAGATAGCGGCCCATCCAGAACAGGTTGTCGGCGGCGCGCGATTGCAGCGTGCCGGGGTTGCGGCGGATATGCAGGTCGCCGCGCGCGCCGAGCGGGCGCGGATCGACCAGCGGCCCGGCCACCACCGTGACGTCGGCCGAGGAGACGCCCTCGCCGATCACGGTCGCGCGGACGTCGGCATCGTCGCCCAGCCGGGCGAAGCCGCCCGGCATCACCATCCAGTGGCCGTCGCCGTCGCGGCAGGCGAAGACGCGCAGGGTGAAGGGGCGCGGCGCCATCTTGCCGTCGACCACGCTCGGCATCGTCGACAGGCGCACCACCTCCTGCCCGACATAGTCCATCGGCCGCGCGCGCATCGCCGCGACCAGCGCCGCGCGATCCGGCGGCGACAGGTTCGCCCCCATAACCGGATCGCCGCCGGGCAGCGCGTCGGCGGCGGTGAAGGCGGGCGCGATCACCAGCCGGTCGAACAGCGCCTCCACCTCCGCCGCCTCCCTGGGCTGGCCGCACCACCAGGTGGCGATGTTGGGCAGCAGCAGGTCGACGTTGAGGAGACGGCGCGACAGGTTCGGCAGGAACGCCGCCATCCCGCGCGATTCGCACACGCCGGTGCCGGGGGCGTTGGCCACCACCGCGTTGCCGGCGGCCATGGCGTCCATCAGCCCGGCGACGCCGATCGTGCTGTGCGAATCGAAGGCGAGCGGATCGAGCCAGCGCGAATCCATCCGCCGCCAGATCGCGTCGACCCGCTTCAGCCCCTCGATCGTGCGGACGAACAGCTTGTCGTCATGGACCGCCAGATCCTCCCCCTCGACCAGCAGCATGCCCATATAGCGGGCGAGATGCGCCTGTTCCGGATAGCTCTGGTTGTAGCGGCCGGGAGTCAGCAGGCCGATGCGCGGCTCGCTCCGCCGGCAGACGCCCGCCAGCCCTTTGCGGAACGCCTCGAAGAAGGGCGCCAGCCGCTGCACGTCGAGCCGGTTGAGATGCTCGCCCAGCACCCGGCCGAGCGCCAGCCGGTTCTCCAGCGCATAGCCGGCGCCGGCGGGCGCGCGGGCGTGGTCGCCCAGCACCCGCCACTCGCCATCCGGCCCGCGCCCGAGATCGACGGCGTAGATGTGCAGGCGATGGCCGCCGGGCGGCGCGATGCCGATCATGCCGCGCTGGAAATGGGCGCTGCCGGTGACGACGGCGGCGGGCAGCAGCCCCTCGGCGACCAGCTTCTGCGGGCCGTAGAGGTCGGCCAGCAGCCGCTCGTGCAGTTCGGCGCGCTGGGCGACGCCGGCCTCGATCACCCGCCAGTCGCGCTCGCCCAGCACCAGCGGCAGCGGCGAGAGCGGCCACGGCCGCTCCTCGCTCTCGCCCGGCAGGCGGAAGGCGGTGCCGAGCTCGCGCGCCTGCCGCGCCACGCGCTCGGCGGCGGCGGCGAGATCGCCGTGGGTCAGCGCGGCGACGCCCCCCAGCATCTCGTCCCAGATCGTCTCGCCGCGCGCGAAGCTCTCGCGCAGCACGTCGCCGGTCCCGGCCATCGAGGCATAGCCCGATACCCACCCTTCGACCCAGTCGATCATCTCAGGCTTCGCCGCCACCGTCCGCCCCCCGGCCATGAGCGGGACAGTGCCTCATGCGACGGGCGCGGGGAAGGGGCTTGTGCGGCCGGCGCGGCCGTCCCGTTTCGGGGCGGCGAATCTTTTTCGCCGCGGGCGTGATCCACCACGATCGTAAACGGCGCCTTAACCCTTCGAAGGGTCGCCACCGGCGGCCTCTTGGCTTCGAACGGGGAACATCATGCGGAACATTCTGAAATCGGGTCGTCGGGCGCGGATCGTCGGCGTGGCGCTGGCGGGCGTCGCGGGTGCTGCCATGGCGACGGGCGGCGAGGCGGCGACCTTCGTCTGGACGGGCGGCAGCTATGTGTCGGGCACCACCTCGCCCAACCCGCTCGCCGCGCCGGACGTGCTGTCGATCACCACGGGCGCCAACAAGTCCTTCTCCGGCGGCACCTTCACCAACCAGTCGGGCACGGTCTCCTGGGCGGACGGCACGATCTTCCTCGGCGGCGGGGCGCTGGTCGCCAACCAGTCGCTGTGGCAGTCGCTGGCCGACACGACGATCACCATCGCCAGCGGCGGCGGCACCTTCGACAACAGCGGCACCTTCGCGAAGACCGGCGGCACCGGCAGCACGAC
>CAXTHU010000030.1:0-8053 GCA_964244125.1 uncultured Sphingomonadaceae bacterium | reverse complement strand
TCGCCGGCAGCTTCACCGGCGGCTGGACCGTCGCCGCCGGATCGACGCTGAACGTCCTGGGCGGCGCCAACAAGTTCTTCGGCACCGGCACCTTCGACAATGCCGGCACGGTGGCCTGGAGCGCCGGGACGCTGTTCCTCGGCGGCGGCGGCGCGCTCGTCAACAGCGGCACCGTCACCGCGACCGGCAACGACAGCTTCACCATCGCCAGCGGCGGCGGCACCTTCACCAACAACGGCCTGTTCCAGAAGACCGGCGGCACCGGCACCACGAACCTCAACGGCAGCTTCGCCCTCGACAACAACGGCACGATGGATGTCCGCACGGGGACGATCGCGCTGCCGACGAACTTCGCGAACGACGGCACGCTGGCCGGCACCGGCACCTATTCCCTGTCCGGCACGCTGACCAACAGCGGCACGATCGCGCCGGGCAACGGCGGCACCGGGATCGGCACGCTGAACCTGACGGGCAACTATGCCCAGACGGCGGCCGGCACGTTGGCGATCCAGCTCAGCTCGATCGGCCTGGCGGACCTGTTCAACATCAGCGGCACCGCCGCGCTGAACGGCTCGCTGGCGCTCACCTGCCAGGGCTGCATGCTGACCGCCGGCGACCTGTTCACCATCCTCGATTCGGTCGGCGACCTGACCGGCAGCTTCGCCGGCGTCAGCACCAGCGGCTTCGACGGCGGCTTCGACTACAGCCTGATCTACGACCGGGCGGCCGACCGGGTGCAGCTGCGCGTGAACAACGCCGGCACCGCCGCCGTGCCGGAGCCGGCGACGTGGCTGACGATGATCGGCGGCATGGCGCTGGTCGGCGGGGCCATGCGCCGCCGCCGGCGGGTCCGCCTGGCGGCGGCCTGACCGGCTTCGCCCCTTCCCCCGCGGGGGAAGGGGCGAGCGGCTATCGCGGCCCCGGCATCCGCAGGTCAAGGGTCATCGGAAACTCCCCCGCGCGCTCGTCCACCGGCATCTCGACCAATCCGGGCGTGTGGCCGTGATCCTGGAAGCGGGCGCGGCGGCGCGCCTCGGCCTCGTAGGAATTGACCGGCACGTCGTCGTAGCTGCGCCCGCCGGGATGCGCGACGTGGTAGACGCAGCCGCCGAGCGACCGCCCGTTCCAGCGATCGAGCAGGTCGAAGGTCAGCGGCGCGTTGGCGGGCAGGCGGGGGTGGAGGCAGTTGGCCGGCTCCCACGCCTTGAAGCGGACCCCGCCGACCGCCTCGCCCGGAACCCCGGTGGGCGTCATCGGCACCGCGCGGCCGTTCACCGCGACGATGTGGCGGCCGGGTATCAGCCCGGAGGCTTTTACCTGCAGCCGCTCGGTCGACGAATCGACATAGCGCACCGTGCCGCCGATCGCCCCCGTCTCGCCCAGCACATGCCACGGCTCCAGCGCATGGGCGATCTGGAGCGTGACGCCGCCCGCGGTCACCTCGCCATGGACCGGGAAGCGGAACTGGCGCTGCGCCTCGAACCAGGCCGGGTCGAAGGCGTAGCCGGCGCCGTCCAGATCGCCCAGCACGTCGAGGAAGTCGCTCCAGACGAAATGCGGCAGCAGGAAGCGGTCGTGCAGCGTCGTGCCCCAGCGAACCAGCCTGCCCTCCTGCGGCACGCGCCAGAACCAGGCGGTCAGCGCGCGCATCAGGAGCTGCTGGGCGAGGCTCATCCGGGCGTCGGGCGGCATCTCGAAGGCGCGGAACTCGACGAGGCCCAGCCGCCCGGTCGGCCCGTCGGGCGAGAACAGCTTGTCGATGCAGATCTCGGTGCGGTGGGTGTTGCCGGTGACGTCGACCAGCAGGTTGCGGAACAGCCGGTCCACCACCCACGGCGGCGGCGGCTCGCCATCCCCCGGGCCTGAAAAACGAGGACTGGGGACCTGGGCCAGCGCGATCTCCAGCTCGTAGAGGCCGTCATGCCGTGCCTCATCGATGCGCGGCGCCTGGGAGGTCGGGCCGATGAAGAGGCCGGAGAAGAGATAGCTGAGCGAGGGATGCCGCTGCCAGTAGAGGACGAAGCTCTTCAGCAGGTCCGGCCGGCGGATGAAGGGCGAATCGGCCACCGTCGCCCCGCCCAGCACCAGGTGGTTGCCGCCGCCGGTGCCGACCGACGCCCCGTCGACCATGAACTTGTCCGCCGTCAGCCCCTCCTGCCGGGCGACGGCGTAGACCGTCTCGGTGATGTCGCGCGCCTCGGCCCAGCTCGCCGCCGGCTGGACGTTGACCTCGATCACGCCGGGATCGGGCGTCACCCGCAGCACGGCGAGGCGCGGATCGGGCGGCGGCGGATAGCCCTCGATGCGGACGGAGGTGCCGGTGTCGCGCGCCACCGCCTCGACGGCGGCGACCAGCTCCAGATAATCCTCCAGCGCCTCGGTCGGGGGGACGAAGACGGCGAGATAGCCGTCGCGCGGCTCGACCGTCATCGCGGTGCGGACGGCGCCGGCGATGATATGCTGCTCCTGCCGCTCCTGCCGCTCGCCTTCGGCCGCCGCGGAGCGGATCGACGCCTGCCCGCGCGGCGGCGTGGGTGGCGCCTGGGTGAGGTAATCCGGCAGCGGCTCGCGCGGCTCGGTCGTATCGCGGACGTGGAGATAGGGATAGTCGGACGGCGGCACGAACGGCAGCGCGCCGAGCGGCAGGCGATAGCCCAGCGCCGAATCGCCCGGCACGGCGAACAGGTTGCCGCGCCGCACCTGCCACCGCTCGCTCTTCCACCGCGTCCGCTGCGGTTCGCGCGCGGGCAGCGCCTCGGCCTGCCAGCGCTGGACGGGCAGGACGTAGCCGACCGGCGTCGTCAGCCCGCGCTCGAACGCGCGGACCATGCGGCTGCGCGCCTCGGGATCGTCGATCCTGGGGTCGAGCGGGTCGGTGTTGGCCGGCAGCTCGGCCTCCCTCACCGACCAGGCGAGCGCATCCTCATAGGCCGGCTGGACGTAATCCTGCTCGATCCCCAGCCGGTCGGCCACCGCCTGGAGGAAATCGCCCGCGACCTTGGGGCTGACCGGCGCGCCCCCCGCCTCGCCGGCGATCAGCGACGCGTCGCGCCAGATCGGCACCCCGTCGCGCCGCCAGTAGGTGGAAAAACCCCAGCGCGGCAGGCTCTCGCCCGGATACCATTTGCCCTGGCCGTGATGCAGCAGGCCGCCCGGCGCGAAGCGATCCCGCAGCCGCCGGATCAGCCGGTCGGCATAGGCGGCCTTGGTCGGCCCGACCGCGTCGCCGTTCCACTCCGCCGCCTCCGGATCGTCCACCGCGACGAAAGTGGGCTCCCCGCCGGTGGTCAGCCGGACGTCCTGCGCGACCAGATCGGCATCGACCTGCTCGCCCAGCGCGTCCAGCGCCGCCCAGCGGTCGTCGGTGAAGGGCCTGGTGATCCGCACCGCCTCGGCGATGCGCTGCACGTCCATGGCGAACTCGAAGGTGACGTGCGCCGGCTCCAGCAGCGCGCCCTGGATCGGCGCGGCGGAGCGGTAATGTGGCGTCGCGCACAGCGGGATATGCCCCTCGCCGGCGAACATGCCCGAGGTCGGATCGAGGCCGACCCAGCCCGCGCCCGGCACGAACACCTCGGTCCAGGCATGGAGGTCGGTCACGTCCCGGGCGACGCCCTTGGGCCCCTCGACCGGCTCGACATCGGCGACCAGCTGGATCGAATAGCCCGAGACGAAGCGCGCGGCGAAACCCAGCCGGCGCAGCAGGTGGACCAGCAGCCAGGCCGAATCGCGGCATGATCCGGTGCCGATCTCCAGCGTCTGCTCGGGCGGCTGGACGCCGGCGTCCATGCGGATGACGTAGCCGACCTCAGCGTTCACCGCCTGGTTCAGCTCGACCAGGAAGTCGATCGTCCGCCCCGTCCATGGCGCGAAACGGGCGTGGAGCGCCTCGAACAGCGGCCCCTGCGCCTCGGTCTCGAAATAGGCGGCGAGATCGGCGGCGAGGTCGGCCTCATAGGCGAAGGGCCGCTGCTCGGCATAGCTCTCGACGAAGAAGTCGAACGGGTTGACGACGACCAGGTCGGCGATCAGGTCCACCGTGATGCGCAGCTCGGACGCCTTTTCCGGGAAGACGACGCGCGCCAGCCAGTTGCCGTGGGGGTCCTGCTGCCAGTTGATGAAATGCTCTTCCGGCTGGATCTTCAGCGCATAGCTCGGCACCAGCGTGCGGCTGTGCGGGGCGGGGCGCAGCCGGATCGTCTGCGGCCCCAGCAGCACTGGCCGGTCGTAGCGATAGGCGGTGAGGTGGTGGAGGGCGGCCTGGATCACGCGCGGCATAACGTCACAGCCGCCCGCCGAGCGCAACAGGGATCAGTCGGGAGCGGCCGGTCCCGCCCGCCCGCGCCGGCGCATCACTCCCCCGCCACCGGCAGCATGATCGCCGTCGCCCGGGCGCCGCCGTGGAACACCGCCTGCGTCGCCCGGACGTAATCCCCCGCCTTGGCATCGAAGACGTTCGCCACGAAGCTCTGCGGATTGCGGTCGTAGAGCGGGAACAGGCTCGACTGGATTTGCACCATGATGCGGTGGCCGGGGCGGAACAGGTGGTTCACCGCCGGCAGCATGAAGCGGTAATTCTCCGCCTTGCCCGGCGTCAGCGCGGCCGGCCTGTCGAAGCCGTGGACGTAGCGGCCGCGGAAGATCTCGATGCCGATGCCGAGCTGGTAGCCGGCGAGCCTGCCGTCGGCGGTATTCTCCTCGGGATAGACGTCGATCAGCTTCACCACCCAGTCGCTGTCGGTGCCCGAGGTGGCGGCGAACAGGTCGACCAGCGGCTGGCCCATGACGTGGACGCCCTTGGCCAGCACCGGGCCGGTATAGGTCAGGACATCCGGCCGCCCGTCGGCGAAGCGCTGGTCGCCGACCAGCCATGCGCGCCAGCTGTCGCCCTCGTTCCACCGCACCGGCCGGGGGATGAAGGGCACGGGCCTGGCCGGATCGGCGACATAGTCGTCCTGGCCGGCCGCCGCCGGCTTCTCGAACGACAGGCCGAAGCCGTCGGTGAGATAGAGCGGCGTCGCGGCGCCCGCCGGCCACGTCTTCGTTTCCTGCCAGCGGTCGGCGCCGGTCTCGTAGGTCAGCACCGGCGGGGTCGGCGTCTGCGCGGCGCCGGGCTTCAGCCAGCGGTCGAGGAAGGGCTTCATGGTATCGTGGCGGAACTGGTAGCCGGTGTCGCCGGCGAAGCGTAAGGGCCCCAGCGACGAGCCGTCGTAATTCACCCCCGAATGGCGCCACGGGCCGATCACCAGCGAGACCATGTCGTTGGCGGTGTCCTTGGGCTCCAGCGCGCGATAGACCGCCGGGGCGCCGTAGCTGTCCTCCTGGTCCCACTGGCCGGTCACCAGCATCGTCGGCACCTTGAGCGGCCGGGCGCCCAGTATCCGGTCCACCGCCTGCCCCTGCCACCAGTCGTCGTAGGCCGGATGCTCCATCAGCTTGCGGACGAAGGGAAGCTGCGTCAGGCCGTACCGGCGCAGATAGTCGCCGGCCGATCCCGCCGCCAGGAAGGCGCCGTAGGCATCGACGTTGGCGCCCATCGCCACCGCCTCGCCGTCGTCCTTGCCCGCCATCTGCTGGGTCATCCAGTCGAGGTTGATCTGGCGGAAGGCGCCGTTGTGGAACCAGTCGTCGCCGATCCAGCCGTCGACCATCGGGCTCATCGGCACGGCGGCCTTCAGCGCCGGATGCGGGTCCACCAGCGCCATCAGCGAGGTGAAGCCGGGATAGGAGGAGCCGGTGACGGCGACGCGGCCGTTGCTCTCGGGCACGTTCTTCACCAGCCAGTCGATCGTGTCCCAGGCGTCGGTCGAATGATCGACCTTGGTCGGGTTCAGCGGCCCGCGCAGAGGCCGGTTGGCGACATAGTCCCCTTCCGACCCGTTGCGCCCGCGGACATCCTCGTAGACGCGGATATAGCCGTCCTCGACGAAGGGCGCGTCGGCGACCGGCAGGATCTCGGTGATCGTCTGGCTGGGATTGCGGCTGGTCGCCTTGGCCGCATTGTAGGGCGTGCGGGTCAGCAGGATCGGGCCGGCCCTGGTGCCCTTCTTCATCACGATGACGGCGAACAGCCTCACCCCGTCGCGCATCGGGATCATCACCTCGCGCCGGACATAGTCCGCCGCCGGCGTCACCGCGTCGAACTTCGTGCGTGCGATGTCCGGGGCCATGGTGGGCGTCCGGGCGGCGAGGGGGGCCGCCAGCAAGGCGGCGGCGAGGAGGATGGAGCGCATCGGGGGAGAATGGCGCAGGTGGACCGGCTTGTCACCTCGATCCTCCCCGTGCCGGCGGATCATTGCAGCGGCCTGATCCCGCCGTCGTCGTCGTCGCTGCTCAGCCGGTAGAACTGAAGGAACTGGACGAGGATGTCCGCGCGCTCGACCAGCGTCGCCGCCTCCAGCAGCGCCTGGCGCGCGGCGACGTCGAAGGGGGCGATCTGCGACACGCCGTTGACCAGCGATTCGTCGTCGATCCGCGCCACCGCCTCCCAGTCCACGGCGAAGCCCCGCGCATCGGCGAAGCGGCGCGATTCGCGCTCCACCTCGGCCCGCACCACCGAGGCGAGCGGCGGCGCCTCGTCATTGTCCGCGGCGAAGGCGGCGACATCGGCCTCGACCTGGCGGAAGGCGGTGCCGGCGTCGATCTCGCCCACCAGGCGGAAGCGCGACAGCCCCTCCAGCACCAGGTTGTAGCGGCCGTCGCCCAGCGCCTCGACATGGGCGATGCGGCCGACGCAGCCGACATCGTAGAGCGCCGGCTTCGCGCCGCCCTCGCGCGGCTGGATCATGGCGATGCGCCGGTCGCGGGCGAGCGCGTCGGACACCAGCGCGCGATAACGCGGCTCGAAGATGTGCAGCGGCAGCTGGCCGCGGGGAAACAGCAGCGCGCCGGCCAGCGGGAAGAGCGACAGGCGGGTGGGGCGGCTCATCAGGTGAAGAGGATCGCGGAAAGCCGCCGGCGCTGCGCGGACACCCATGGATCTTCCAGTCCGACGACCTCGAACAGCTTCAGCAGTAGCGCCCGCGCCGCCCCCTCGTTCCACCCCCGGTCGCGCGCGATTGATCCGAGCAGCAGGTCGGCCGCGCCGTCGCGGTCGCCCGCCGCCATCAGCGCGGCGGCGAGCGCCTGGCACGCCGCCGGATCGTCCGGATCGGCGGCGACGCGGGCGTGGAGCGGGGCGAGGTCGTCGACCGGCCTGGCCTCGCGGGCCAGCGCGACGGCGGCGCGGGCGCGCGAGACGCCGGCGTCCCTGCCCGCCGCCTCCGGCAGCGCGGCGAGCAGCGCGTCGGCCTCGTCGGGCTGCCCCGCCGCGACCAGGGCGCGGGCGTAGCCGGCGGTGACGGCGAGATCGTCCGGCGCCATCTCGGCGACCTGGGCGAAGATGCCGAGCGCGCGCTCGGCATCGCCCGCCGCCAGCACCTCCTCGGCCATGGCGACATACTGGGCGATATCGGCCTTGGCATCGGCCGCCGGGCGCTGGATCGGCAGCTGCGCCAGGAGCTGGTCGAGCATGCGGGTGAGCTGCGATTCGGTCCGTGCCGGGGTGAGATCGGCGACCAGCTGGCCCTGGAACAGCGCATAGACGGTCGGGATGGTCTGGACGCGGAATTGCGCCGCGATCACCTTGTCGCTGTCGACGTCGATCTTCGCCAGCCGGACGCCCCTGGCGGCATAATCCGCCGCCACCTTTTCCAGGATCGGCCCGAGCTGCTTGCACGGCCCGCACCATTCCGCCCAGAAGTCCAGGATGACGAGGCTGTCCATCGACGGATCGACCACGTCGCGCTTGAACGCCTCCATCGCATCCCGTTCCGCCGCCGTCATCCCGAGCGTCGCCACCGTCGTCGTCTCCTTGGCCGTCGGGCCTTATGTGGGCGCGGCCGGCCCGCTGCCAACCCCATGCCGTTCCTTGCGCGCGCGCCTCCGGCGCGGGGCTTGCCGATCCGGATGGCCGGTGCTAGTGGGCGCGGCCTCGCAACCGGCCCGGCCGGTCGCCGACGCCAGAGCGGGCGTAGCTCAGGGGTAGAGCACAACCTTGCCAAGGTTGGGGTCG
>CAXTHU010000029.1:0-19459 GCA_964244125.1 uncultured Sphingomonadaceae bacterium | reverse complement strand
TTGCAGGCGCGGGCGGCGTTCGCGGGCGATGCGGTGCCGGATATCGCCGATGCGGCGCTGGCGGCCGACCTCGACGACTGGCTGCCGCCGTTGCTGGCCGGGATCCGGCGGCTGGACGCGGTGGCGGCGGAAGGGCTGCGCGAGGCCTTGCTGGGGCGGCTGGGCCGGGCCGGGCGGCAGGCGCTCGACAGGCTCGCGCCGGCGCATTTCCGCAGCCCGGCGGGCAGCGCCCATCCGATCGACTATGCCGATCCGGCGGGGCCGGCGGTGGCGTTGCGGCCGCAGGCGCTGTTCGGGCTGGGCGAGCATCCGACGGTGGGGCGGGCGACGCCGCTGGTGCTGCGGCTGACCTCGCCGGCGGGGCGGCCGATCCAGACGACGCGCGACCTGCCCGGCTTCTGGGCGGGCAGCTGGGCGGCGGTGGCGCGCGAGATGCGCGGCCGCTATCCGCGCCACCCCTGGCCGGACGACCCCGCCGCCGCCGACCCGACGTTGCGCACCAAGAAGGGCGGCGGCCGGCCTTGACGCATATGCCGCGGCTGCGGCAGGGGCGGGGCATGGCGGCGCGCATCCATCAGCGGTTCAAGAGCACCATGCAGTCCGGCCGCGCGCGCACCGCGAGCTGGGTGCTGGAGCATGAGCCGGCCGAGGCGAAGCGCGCCGATCCGCTGACCGGCTGGGCGGGATCGGGCGATGTCGAGGACCAGGTGCGGCTGGCCTTCCCGACGCTGGCGGCGGCGGTGGCCTATGCGGTCGAGCGGGGGCTGGCCTATACGGTGGTGCCGGCGGCGGAGCGGACGCTGAAGTTGCAGACCTATGCGGATAATTTCAAGTAGGCGAGGCCAAGCGGCGGTCCGTCGACTGCGCTCGGGACGGACGGTTACCGTGAGGTGGGATCAACCCAGCAGCGACGGCCCCAGCAGAGATGGCCCCAGCAGCGCGAGCAGCTTCACGTCCATCGCGACTCCTTCGGCGCGGCGCGCATCGATGAACGCCCCGATCTCCGCCAGGGCGACGCGGTGGACGGCGATGTCCTCGCCGGACACACCGCCGCCGTCGCTCACCCGTTCCAGGCCGGAGGCGCGGACCAGGGCGAAGCTTTCGGCGACCATGCCGGGGGAGGAGGCGAAGCTGCCGACGAGGGCGACATGGGCCGGGCGGTAGCCGGTCTCCTCCTCCAGCTCGCGGGCGGCGACGGCCAGGGGATCGGTCTCGGTCGGGTCGATGTCGCCGATCAGGCCGGCGGGAAGTTCGAGGCAGCGGCGGCCGAGCGGCACGCGATATTGCTCGACCAGGATGACGTGCCTGCCTTCGATGGGCCTGCCGTCGGTTGGCCTGCCGTCGGGGCCGTCGTCGATGGCGAGGATGACGGCGGCGCCCATGCCGCCGACGCGGCCGACATATTCCCATGTCCCCTGTCGGCGGGCGACGATGTAGCGGCCCTGCCAGACCGTCTCGACCTCCTCCCCCCTCACAGCTCGATGACGCGGTCGGGCAGTTCGTCGGTGTCGTCGGCGGAGCGGGGGAAATGCTCGGTCAGGACGATGCCGACCCGGGCCACGGCGTCGACCAGGCCGTCGGCCGGACGGCCGTCGCGGACGGCGGCGACGAGCGCCGCCATCGCCTCCCCCCACACCGCCGGCGCGACCCGGGCGGCGATGGCGACGTCGGCGACCAGCTCGGCGCGGCGTTCGGCGAGCGACAGGTAGAGCAGGACGGCGGTGGCGGCGCGGGTGCGCTGGCCGGCGGCGACGCGGAAATGCTCCTCCGCGCGGCGGCGGACGCGGCGGGCCTTCGTGGCGGCGGGCGTCGTCCGCATGCGGATCGCCCCGAAGACGAGGCGGGCGACGGCGAAGGTCGCCGCCAGCAGGACGAGGAGGATGGTGAGGGTGGAGCGAAGCATCGGTGCCTTGTCCCAGCCGCCGACGGCCAGATCGACGAGCCGGACCAGCGGCGCCGGCCAGCTGGCGAGGAGGGCCAGCACCAGCAGCATCGCCAGCAACGCCCAGTGGAGCGGCACGTCGTTGTAGCGATCGGAGGCGGGGGCGACGATGGTGACGATCTCGCCGTCGCTGCCGGCCTCGGCCAGGCGCACCGCCTCGGCGATGCGGGCGTGATCCTGTTCGGTGAGGCGGATCACCATGAGCCGGAGGCCCCGCCGCCGCCGCCGGAGCCGCCGCCGCCCCCGCCGAAGCCGCCGCCCATCCAGCCGCCGCCATCGGACGAACCGCCGCCGAAGCCGCCGAAGCCGCCGCCCCCGCCCCGGCCGCCGCGCGCCGCGTCGGAAAGGAGGTCGGCGACGATCGGCCCCCAGAACCAGACCGAACTGCCCGCGCCGCCGAGGCGCTGCCGCCGCCCGCCCCCACCGCCGCCCCCGCCGCCACGGAAGAAGCCGAGGATGACGAAGGCGAGGACGATGCCCCAGAAGACGAGCGGCAGGGGGAAGCCGCCGCGCCGGCCCGAGCCGGTCTCGCGGCCCTGCGCCTTGACCGCCGCGTCCACCTTCGCGCGCGCCTCCGCATCCGGAAGCGAGAGCTGCTCGACGACGGCGTCGGTGCCGGCGGTCATCGCGCCGGGCACGTCGCCGGCCTTCAGCAGCGGCATCATGCGGGTGTTGATGATGATGCTGGCCATGGCGTCGGTCAGCACCGGCTCCAGCCCGTAGCCGACCTCGATGCGGGGGCCGCGGCCGCCGGCGGGTTCGTTGGGGGCGATGAACAGGATCGCGCCGTTGTTCACGTCCTTCAGCCCGACGCCCCAGGCGCGCAGCAGCTTGTTGCCATAGTCGGCCAGGTCGTGACCCTGGAGATCGGGGATGGTGGCGACGACGAGCTGGCGGCCGGTGCGCTGCTGGAGCTGGTCGAGCCTGGCGGTCAGATCGGCCTTCGTCGCCGGCGGCAGAACGTTCGCGGCATCGACGACGAAGCCGGTGAAGGCGGGAAAGGTCTGGGCGCGGAGCGGGGCGGCGAGGATCAGCAGCGTCAGGATCGCAAGGATGCCCCGGCCCGCGCCGGTGGCGGCCGTGGCGATCCATTGTCCGAGGCCCCGGCCCGCGCCGGGGTGACGCTTCGCCACCGGGCGATCCTAGAAGTTGACGCTCGGCGCGGTTCCGGCGTTGGGGCTGGTCGCCTCGAAGGTGGTCATCGGTTTCGCGCCGTAGATCAGCTTGGCGCCGACCGCGTCGGGGAAGGTGCGGATGCGCGTGTTGTAAGCCTGGACCGCCTTGTTGTAGTCGCCGCGCGCCACGGTGATCCGGTTCTCCGTCCCTTCGAGCTGCGACTGGAGGGCGAGGAAGTTGGTGTTGGACTTCAGGTCCGGATAGGCTTCCTGGAGCGGGCGGAGCTGGCCCAGCGCCACCGACAGGCCGTTCTGGGCGGCGGCATATTGCTGCACCTTGGCCGGGTCCTTCAGATCTTCGCCGGAGAGCTGGATCGAGCCGGCGCGGGAACGGGCCTCGGTGACGCGGATCAGCACGTCGGATTCCTGTTTCGCATAGCCCTTCACGGTGGCGACGAGGTTCGGAACCAGGTCGGCGCGCCGCTGATACTGGTTCTGCACGTCGGCCCAGCGGGCCTTGGCCTCCTCCTCCGCGGTGGGGATCGAGTTGACCCCGCAGGCCGTGAGCGACAGCGCCGCGAGAGGTGCGACGAGGGCGAGGGACTTGCGCTTCATGGACGTCTCCAGTGGACCGGCCGTCACAGGATAGGGCGCCCCGGACCGCTCCGCAATCGGTGACAGCGGCGGCGAAGCGCGGCATGATGCGCGCGGCATCCATGGAGGCGGGACGATGTTCAAGGAGTTCAAGGCGTTCATCGCGCGGGGCAACGTGCTGGACCTGGCCGTCGCGGTCATCATCGGCGCGGCGTTCGGCAAGATCGTGACGAGCCTGACCGACGACATCATCATGCCGGTGATCGGGCTGGTGACCGGGGGAATAGATTTTTCGAGCCACTTCATCCGGCTCGGCGCGGTGCCGGCGGGCTATGCCGGGAGCCTGGCGGACTATGCCGCGCTGAAGAAGGCGGGGGTGCCGCTGATCGGATATGGCGCCTTCGTGACGCAGGCGGTCAGCTTCCTGATCCTGGCGTTCATCATCTTCCTGATCGTCCGCGCCGCCAACCGCATCGCGCCGCCGCCGGTCGAGGCGGTGGCGGAGCCGGCCGACGTGGCGCTGCTGCGCGAGATCAGGGACGAATTGCGGCGGCGGTAACGGGAGCGATCGGGCCTCTGCGGTCGCCTGGCGGAGCGCGGAAGGATGTTCGCGACGGGGGTCATGCGCCTTCGGCGGGAGGGGGCCGGACCGAACGGCCCTCAGGCGGCGGCAAGATCGGCGGCCGTCGCGCTGGCCAGGCTGGTGCCGTCGAGGATGCGGGCGGTGTCGTCGCGGACGACCAGCATCGCGCGGCGGATGGCGCAGGTCGCCTCGTCGACGCAATCGTCGCAACGGCGGTAGGCCGAGCGGCTGACGCAGGGGACGAGCGCCAGCGGCCCTTCCGTCACCCGGATGATCTCGCCGAAGGAGACGAGGCGCGGGGGCCGGGCGAGGCGGAAGCCGCCCTGCTTGCCGCGATGGCTGACGACGAGGCCGGCGTCGCGCAGCTCGGCCAGGATGATCTCGCAGAACTTGCGCGGCACCTGCGCGTCGATCGCGATGCGGCTCAGCGGCACGGGCAGCCCCGGCCGGGCGCGGGCGAGCAGGATCATGGCGCGGAGCGCATAACGCGAACGCTGGGTCAGCATGGCCGGCGCCTTAGACCCGAAGCGGGCACGACGCAAAGGCGCCCCTTCCCCTGCCGGCCGGTCGGCCCTATATGGGCGGGGCCGGGTTCGCCCGGCTATGGCGATAAAGTGCATAGTGTCTGGCGCAGCGGACCCGGGGGCAGTACCCGGCGGCTCCACCATATCCTCCGGCCGCGGGCCGGGGGCTCTGACGGGGCCGAACCAGGATCGACGTGTGTACGGGTGCTATGTTTTTTCCCGGCCTGATTGAGCCGTTAAACCGATCAAAACCACAAGTGCCAACGATAACGAGGCGCTCGCGATTGCCGCGTAATCACGGCCTAACGGCTTAGATTACAAGGCTTGAACGCGGTCCGGGCCGCACCGGGCAACAGAAGCGGACACCGGCGGTATGGGGAGCACCGAGCAACAGAAGCTCCCCACTTTCACATTCGCGCCGGCAGTGGCTTGGCGTAAGGCTGCCTTGCTATAAAAAGAACCATATAGGCAAATATAACTTGACAGCAGCACGCTGTATCGGTAAACAGATGGAAGCTGGCGAAATGCGTCGGGGGGCCGGGGCGGCGACGAGCCGCCGACCGGCCCTTTCTGTATCCGGAGGGGCGGCATGGGGACGAACCCGATGGCGGCGAAGCGGCGCGAGACGTTCCTCGCCGAACTGGCGCTGACGGCCAACGTCGCGGCGTCGGCGCGGGCGGCGGAGGTCGCCGAGGCGGCGATCTATGCGCTGAGGCGGAAGGACGCCGGGTTCCGCCGGGCGTGGCTGGAAGCGCTGGCCGAGGGCTATGCCCAGCTTGAGCTGCAACTGCTGGAGCGGGCGCTGTTCGGCACGCCCAAGGCCGCCCGGGGGGCGGGGGGGCGGGAGTTTTCCGAGCGGCTGGCGCTGGCGCTGCTGTCGGCGCATCGCGACACGGTGATGAAGGAGCGGGCGCGGGCCGAGGCGCTGCGGGCGGCGCCCGACGACGCCGGCGACGCGGTGGGCGAGCTGATCGACGCGCTCGACGCGATGACGGCGCGGCAGGCGGATGGCTGACTTCGCCGATCGCTCCATCGCCGAGCGGCTGGCCGGGATGGACAAGGCGGTGCGCGATACCTGGCTGATCGGGCGCGGCCGGGAGGATGCGCGCCGGCTGCGCCATGCCTGGCCCGTCTGGCAGCGGCCGGGACAGGCGCCGCCGCCGGGCGACTGGCGGCTGTGGCTGGTGATGGCCGGGCGCGGCTTCGGCAAGACGCGGATGGGCGCCGAATGGGTGCGCGCGCTGGTCGAGGAGGCGCGGGCGCCGATCCGCATCGCGCTGGTCGCGGCGACGTTCGCCGAGGCGCGCGGCGTGATGGTGGAGGGGGAGAGCGGGCTGCTCGCCAGCTCGCCGCCGGGGATGCGGCCGGTGTGGGAGCCGTCGTTGCGGCGGCTGAGCTGGCCGGGCGGCACCCGCGCCTTCGTCCATTCGGCGGCCGAGCCGGAGGCGTTGCGCGGGGTCCAGCATCATTTCGCCTGGGCCGACGAGATCGCGAAGTGGCCGCAAGGGGTGGCGGCGTGGGACAATCTGTCGCTGGGGCTGAGGCTGGGCGCCGGCCCGCGCGCGATGGCGACGACGACGCCCAGGCCGGTGCCGCTGCTGCGCGCGCTGCTGGCGCGGGACGACGTGGCGGTGACGCGGGGGCGGACGGCGGACAACGCCGCGCATCTGGCGCCGGGCTTCGTCGCCCAGGTGACGGAGCGTTACGGCGGCACGCGGCTGGGCCGGCAGGAGCTGGACGGCGAGCTGATCGAGGAGGCGGCGGGCGCCTTGTGGACCCGGGCGCTGCTGG
Organism: uncultured Sphingomonadaceae bacterium; assembly: GCA_964244125.1. Classification (GTDB taxonomy): domain Bacteria; phylum Pseudomonadota; class Alphaproteobacteria; order Sphingomonadales; family Sphingomonadaceae; genus Solisphingomonas. The sequence goes on along the minus strand of CAXTHU010000029.1, from coordinate 12,910 downwards.
AGCGGTGTCGCGGGACGCCGCCGGGCCGGCCCTGGCGGCGGGTGGTGATCGGGGTCGATCCGCCGGCCGGCATCGGCGGGGATGCGTGCGGCATCGTCGTCGTCGCCCTTTGCGACGAGGGTTGCGGCCATGTGATCGAGGATGCCAGCGTTGCGTCGCGCGGCCCCGAGGGCTGGGCGCGGGCGGTGGCCGGGGCCGCCCGCCGCCACGGCGTCGACCGGGTGGTGGCCGAGGCGAACAACGGCGGGGCGATGGTGGAGAGCGTGCTGCGCGCGGCCGAGGCCGGGCTGCCGGTGCGGCTGGTCCATGCTTCCCGCGGGAAGGTCGCGCGGGCGGAGCCGGTCGCGGCGCTTTATGAAAAGGGCCGGGTGGTCCACCTCGGCGGCTTTCCGGCGCTGGAAGACGAGATGTGCGGGCTGGTGGCGGGCGGGGGGTATGAGGGACCCGGGCGATCGCCGGACCGCGCCGACGCGCTGGTGTGGGCGCTGACCGAGCTGATGCTGGGGCGGCGGGGGGAACCGGGGTTGCGGGTGGTGTGAACCGTGCGTTCAGGAAAGCGTTACCTCCGGTTCGGCATGAGGGCGGATCGGATGGGATTGAGGAGAATGTCAGGATGGCATATCGGTCGGGCATGACCATGCGACACCTTCGGCGGCGAACCGCCGCGTTGATCCTGGACGGAATCGGCGACATCTCGTTCGATCATTCCATTCGGATGCCTCGCCTGAAGTCGTCGCGCGATGCGGTGGCCGATGACTGGCACGTCGTGGGCCAGGATTTGCGGCGCGCGATCAAGCATGCCGGCACGGGATCCGAGGCGGCCTGATATCCCCGATCCGGCATCATCGTCGCCCGCCACGATCGGATCGGGCGAGAAGGCAGGCGGCGCAAATGCCGAGGGCAAGAACGCCGCCGCCGAATCGGCAACCGAGGCATTGCAGCGGCTGGAACCTTATGTGGCGCCGGAAAACCGTGCCCGCGTCGAGATGATCGTCGAGGAAACGATCGGAGAGGTCGTCCATCATTCTGGACCTCTGCCGCGCGCCGCCGATCTGGCGTCGTATAACGACATCGATCCGACCTTCGCCGAGCGCATCGTCCAAATGGCCGAACGCGAGCAACGGCATCGACACTCGCTGCCTACCGAAATCATGTCCAGAGACTATGCGGTGAAGTCACGAGGACAGCATTATGCGCTCGTCCTCGCATCGATCATCATCCTGTTCGCCGGTTACCTCGCCTGGTTGGGCGACACGGACATGGCGGGCAAGGTCGTGATCTGCACGCTGGCCGGCATAGTCGGCATATTCGTCGGCGGACGCCTGTCCGAGGCCATCGAGCGGCGGAAGGACGAGACGGGCAGCGGAGAAGGCTAAGCCGCTTCTGCATTCGGCCGACGGTCGGCGCTGCCCCGCTTCGGCGGGGCTTTTCGTATCTGGGAGGGTTTATGCGGCTTTTCTCGCGGAAGGCCGAGCGGGCGGGCGTGCGCCCCGCGCTCGGGCGGGCGGCGGGGGCGCCTGGCGCCTGGCCGCCATCATACGAAGCGCAACTGCGCGAGGCGCTGGGGGCCAATGCGGTGGCGCAGCGGGCGGTGCGGCTGGTGGCGGAGGGGTGTGCGGGGGTGTCGGTCTATGCGCTGGCCGGGCCGCCGCAAGCCGCCGGGCTGGTGGCGGCGGGGCTGATCGAGACGGCGGCGGCGCAGCTGCTGCTGCACGGCAACGCCTTCATCCAGATCGGCTGCGACGCCGACGGGGAGCCGGCGGCGCTGTATCCGCTGCGGCCCGAGCGGGTGACGGTGGAGCCGGACGGGCAGGGGTGGCCGGTGGCCTATCGTTACCGGGCGGGCGAGGCGGTGGCGCGGATCGCGGCGGCGGACGGCGCCGGGCGGCCGGGGCTGGTGCATGTCCGCGCGCTCAATCCGGCCGACGATCATTACGGCATGGGGTGTCTCGGCGCGGCGATGGGTGCGGTGGCGATCCACAATGCCGCGACGAAGTGGAACAAGGCGTTGCTCGACAATGCGGCGCGGCCGTCGGGCGCGCTGGTCTACGAGCCGGGCGAGCCGGGGGCGGCGCTGTCGCCCGAGCAGTTCGAGCGGCTGCGTGCCGAGATGGAGGCGAGCTTCGCCGGCACGGCCAATGCCGGGCGGCCGATGCTGCTGGAAGGCGGGCTGAAGTGGCAGGCGATGAGCCTCAGCCCGGCGGACATGGATTTCGTCGGGCTGAAAGCGGCGGCCGCGCGGGAGATCGCGCTGGCCTTCGGCGTGCCGCCGATGCTGCTCGGACTGCCGGGGGACAGCACCCACGCCAATTACGCCGAGGCCAACCGGGCGCTGTGGCGGCTGACGATCCTGCCGCTGGCGGGCAAGCTGGTGGACGGGATCGGCGCGGCGCTGGCCTGCTGGTGGCCGGGGCTGAAGCTGGCCGTCGACCTGGACCGGCTGCCGGCGCTGTCGGGCGACCGCGAGCGGCTGTGGCGGCAGGTGGCGGCGGCGGATTTCCTGAGCGTCGACGAGAAGCGGGCGATGCTGGGGTTCGGAACGGTGAAGCAGGAGACGGCCGATGCAGGGTGAGGCGGAGACGCTGACGCGGCTGATGGCGCAGGCGGAGGCGCGGGGCGCGGACCTGCTGTCGCTGCGCGCGATCGCGGAGGAGGCGAGCGAGCTGGGCGCCGGGCGGGCGCTGCGGCGGCTGGGGCTGGCGGACGAGAAGGCGCGGGCCGACATCGACGAGTTGCGCGAGCTGCTGGCGGCGTGGCGCGATGCCAAGCGATCGGCGACGCGGGCGGCGATCGACTGGGTGGTGCGCGGGCTGTGCGCCGCGCTGCTGGTCGGGCTGGCGGTGAAGCTGGGGCTGGCCGCGCGGATGCTGCCGTGAGGGGGGGCTTGCGGTTCGCGGGCTATGCCGCGCTGTTCGACCGGGCGGACCGGGGCGGCGACATCGTCCGGCCGGGCGCGTTCGCGCGGGCGGTGGCGCGAGGGCCTGAAGGGCTGCCGCTGCTGTGGCAGCATGAGGCGGTGAAGCCGATCGGGCGGATCGAGGCCCTGGCCGAGGACGGCCGGGGGCTGCGCGTCATCGGCCGGCTTTCGCCGCGATCGGCGGCGGGGCGCGAGGCGGCGGCGCTGTTGCGCGACGGCGCCGTCGGGGGGCTGTCCTTCGGTTATCGCGTCAGGGGGAAGGTCGAAGGAACAAACAGGGAACTGACCGACCTCGACCTGGTCGAGGTGTCGCTGGTGACGTTTCCGATGCAGCCGGCGGCGCGGGTGATCGCGGTGGCGGAGGAGTGAGCTTTTGTCGAACTGTCAGGAGAACGGGCATGTATGAAGTGAAGACCGATGCGCTGGAGGAGGCGTTCGACGTCGTCGAGCTGCGCGGCGAGATGGCGGCGCTGAAGGCGCGGCTGGACAGCCAGGTGGTGGCGGCGGGGCGGCCGGCGCTGGAGGGGGCCAAGGCGGACGATCCGGCGCGGACCGCCTTCGTCGAACGCTATCTGCGGCATGGCACCGAGGCCGGCGTCGAGCTGAAGAGCTTCGACGGGACCACGGGCGCCGGCGGCGGCTATGCCGTGCCGCGCGAGATCGACGCGGTGATCGACGCGACGCTGAAGGCGATCAGCCCGATCCGCCGCGTCGCCAACGTGGTGAAGGTGGGGACGGCGGGCTATCGCAAGCTCGTCACCACCGGCGGCACGCCGTCGGGCTGGGTCGCGGAGACCGATGCGCGGGTCGAGACGGCGACGCCGACCTTCCGCGAGATCGTGCCGGCGACGGGCGAGCTCTACGCCAACCCGGCGGCGAGCCAGGCGATGCTGGACGATGCCGCCTTCGACGTCGAGGCGTGGCTGGGCCAGGAGATCGCGACCGAGTTCGCCAGGGCCGAGGGCGCGGCCTTCGTGGGCGGCAGCGGGGTCAACCGGCCCAAGGGCTTCCTGACCTACACCGCGACGGCCGAGGCCGATCCGGTGCGGGCGTTCGGATCGCTGCAATATGTCGCCAGCGGGGCGGCCGGCGGTTTCGCGGCGTCGAACCCGCAGGATCGGCTGATCGACCTGGTCCAGGCGCTGCGCGCGCCCTATCGCCAGGGGGCGGTGTTCGTGATGAACGCCGCGACGCTGGCGGTTATCCGCAAGTTCAAGACCGCGGACGGGGCGTTCCTGTGGCAGCCGGGGCTGGTGGAGGGGCAGCCGGACCGGCTGCTCGGCTATCCGGTGATCGAGAGCGAGGACATGCCGGACATCGCGGCCAACGCGCTGTCGATCGCCTTCGGCAATTTCGCCGCCGGATATCTGATCGCGGAGCGGAGCGAGACGGCGATCCTGCGCGATCCGTTCAGCCACAAGCCCTTCGTCCACTTCTACGCCACCAAGCGGATCGGCGGCGGGGTGAGCAATTCGGAGGCGATCAAGCTGATGAAGTTCGCCGCGAGCTGAGGCTCGCTCGGGCGAAGCCCCGCGCGCCCTCATCCCCTTGGGTGCGCGGGGCATATCCTCGTCATCGGGAGATCCGACCATGGCCGATTACACTTCCTATGCGGACACGCCGTCGTCGCCGGCGACGCGCGCCGCCGGCGTGACGCCGCACGACACGAACCCGCTGGCCGAGGTGCCCAAGGCGCTCTACGTCGGCGGCGCCGGCGACGTCACGATGCGCGGCGCGGGCGGGACCGCCGACCAGCTGTGGAAGGGCGTGCCGGCGGGCAGCATCCTGCCCTTCCGCCCATCCCATGTGCGGGCGACGGGCACCACCGCCACCGCGATCCTGGCGCTGTACTGAGCCATGGGCGGGTTCGACCTGTCGCTGCCGGGGGTGGCGGCGTTGCGGCCGCGCGCGAGCGGCGGCGGCGGGGGCGCTTCGGTGATCGCGCTGGCCGGCGTCATCGCCGGGACGGGCGCGGTCAACCTCGCGGCGCTGACCGTCGGCGCCGAGCAGGCGGAGACGACGGCGCTGGTGGCGCGGATGACCGTCCAGCCGTCCACGGCGCGGCGCGGCCTGATCGACGCGCTGATCGCCGGGCTGAAGACGGACGGCGTCTGGGCGAAGCTGGACTGGCTGGCGCTGCTGGCGGCGCATGACGCGCAGGCGGCGCGGCTGAACTGGCGGGCGGCGGGCGCGCTGAGCGCGGTCAACTCGCCCGGCTTCATGGTCGATCGCGGCTATGCCGGCGACGGGGCGAGCGCCTATCTCGACACGGGCTACAACCCGGCGACGGCGGGCGCGAACGCCACCCGGAACAACACGGCGATCGGCGTGTGGGACCGGACGGCGAGCGATACCAGTCAGGCGATCATGGGAACGCAGTCGCAAGCCTGGTTCCTGATGAACCGTTATTCGACCACCGCGACCACGCTCGGCAACGTCAACGACACGGGGTATACGACGCTGCCGATCGGATCGACCGGGGCGAGCGGCCTGACCGCCGCCAGCCGGACCGGCGCCGGCGCCCTGTCGCTATACCGCAACGGCATCGGCATCGGCAGCGGCACGGCGGCGAGCGGCGCGCCGCCGAACGAGACCGTCCTGCTGCTGCGCGGCGCCGACTATTCGTCCCACCAGGCCGCCGCCGCCTTCATCGGCGCGGCGCTGACGGCGGCCGAGCAGGCCAGCCTGTTCGGCCGGATCAACAGCTATCTCACCGCGATCGGAGGCGCATGATGAGCGACATCCCCTTCCTGCTGATGACCGAGGCCGAGGCGGCGCGGCTGCGCGACGCGACGATGGAGGACGACAACCGGCTGGAGCCGCGCCGCGTCGAGGGCGGCGACCATGAGGGCGGCCATGTCCTGCCGCGCCGCGTGCTGTTCGACGACGCCTTCGCCGCGCATCGCGACGCCTTCGCGATGATGGAGGAGGCGGTGCTGGACACCGCCGCCGCCTGGCCGGCGGCCTCCTTCCCGCCGGCCGCCGGGGGGACGGTCTGATGGCCGGGTTCGGCAGCGGCCTGGAGGCGGGCATCCTCGGCTGGCTGAAGGGGACGGCGCTGGGGCCGGCGCCGGCGGCGCTGTGGCTGGCGCTGTTCAACGGCGATCCGACCGACGCCGGCACCGGCGGCGGCGAGGTGACCGCGACGATCCGGCCGGCCGGCCGGGTCGCCGCGGGCTTCGGCAGCATCGGCGGCGGGGCGATGAGCAATGCCGCCGCGATCGACTTCGGCACCGCCGCGGGCACCGCGACGGTGAGCCATTTCGCGCTGTTCGACGGATCGAGCGGCGGCATTCTGCTGCTGAGCGGGGCGCTGTCGGGCGGCGCGCAGGCGGTGGCGGCGGGCAACCAGGTCGGCGTCGCCGCAGGGGCGCTGACGGTGACGGTCGGCTGACCTTCGGCCGTTCCCGAGGGGCGGCATCTACCACTTCTGGACAACGGGGAGGCAGGCCATGCAGTGCTATGCCAAGCATCCGCGCGCGCGGATCAGATATGCCATCAGCTGGCCGGCGCATCATGTCGCCGAGGGTGCGGCGACGCGCTGGACGGTCGAGCCGGCGGAGGCGGGCGGCGTCCGGATCGAGGCGCCGGCCGAGGCGGACGGGTGCGGCGTCGCCACGCTGGCGGGCGGCGTCGCCGGCAGCGTCTACCGGGTGACGGCGCGGATGGGCGCGCTGACCCGGACGTTGGCGATCCGCGCGGAGGCGGGCTGATGGACGCCGCGCTGGCCCCCGCCCTGGCCGATGCCAAGGCCTATCTGAGGATCGCCGACACGGGCGAGGACGCGCTCACCACCGGGCTGATCGGCAGCGCGCTGTCGCTGTGCGAGGCGTTCACCGGCGCGGTGCCGATCGTCCGCGCGGTGGTGGAGACGCTGCCGGCGACGGGCGGGTGGCGGCGGCTGACGGCGGCGCCGGTGCGGGCGATCACCGGCGTGGTCGGGATCGGCGCGGACGGGGCCGACATCATGCTGCCGGTCGGCGCCTATGCGATCGATCTCGACGGACGCGGCGGGGGCAGCGTCAGGACGGCGTGGGGCCCGGCGGTGCGCGTGCGGGTGACGGCGCAGGTCGGCATCGCCGACGACTGGGCCGGATTGCCGGCGCCGATCCGCCAGGGGGTGGTGCGGCTGGTCGCGCATCTGTTCGCCCATCGCGACGCGCAGGACGAGGCGGGGCCGCCGGCGGTGGTGGCGGCGCTGTGGCGGCCGTGGCGGCGGATGCGGCTGTCGTGAGCATGACGGATTTCGCCGGGAGCCTGCGCGAGCGGCTGTCGATCGAGCGGCGCGGGCCGGAGCGGGACGCGCGCGGCGCCGCCGTCGGCGCGTGGATCGCGATCGGCGAGGTGATGGCGGCGATGGCGCCGGACGCGCGCGGCCCCGCCGTGGCGGGCGATGCGGTGGCGGGGCTGCCGCTGTGGCGGGTGACGGCGCGGGCGCCGTCGCCGGTGGCGGTCGGCGACCGGCTGGCATGGCGCGGCCGCAAGCTGGCGGTGCGGTGGGTCGAGGCGGACCCGCGCCTGCCCGACCGGATCATGATTTTCGCAGAGGAGGAACGATGATGGAAAAGTTGCTGGCCGAGTTGGCGCGGATCGCGGCGCGCAAGGCGGGAACCCTGGCCGAGGGGCTGGCGAAGGCGGCGGCCGACGAATTGCCGCGCGACGTGACGGTCGCGCGCGAGGGCGACAGGGTGGTCGTCACCGGCAAGGCGCTGGCGAAGCGGGCGCTGACCGAGGCCGGACTTCGCGGCCTGGCGGCGCTGGCCAGGGCGCTGGCGAAATGAGCGACACGGCCGGCGCGGTGCAGGCCGCGCTGGTCGCCGTCCTGAAAGGCGAGGCGGCGATCGCCGCCGTCGTGTCCGGCGTGTTCGACGGGCCGCCGGCGCGCGCCGCCTTTCCCTATGTGGCGGTCGACGGCGGGGCGACCGGCGACTGGAGCGTGAAGGGCGCGCGCGGGCGGGAGCATCGCGTCGGCATCGCCATCTGGGACGACGGCCTGTCGCCGGCGCGGCTGCACGGCCTGATGGCGGCGGCCGAGACGGCGATCGAGGGCATGCCGCGCGATCTCGCCGGCTGCAGGGTGGCGAGCCTGATCTTCCTGCGCGGCCGGATCGTCAGGGATGCCGGCGGGCCGTGGGCCGGGCTGATCGAATATCGCGTGCGGGTGCTGGAGACATAGGAGACTGTCATGGCGGTGGAGAAGGGTTCGGCGTTCCTGCTGAAGGTCGGGGACGGGGCGGCGACGCCGGCTTACGCGACGGTCGCGGGGCTGCGCACGACGCAGCTGTCGATCAACGGCGAGGCGGTGGTGGTGACGACCAAGGCGTCGGGCGGGTGGCGCGAGCTGCTGTCCGGCGCGGGCGTGCGGTCGGTGTCGGTGGCGGCGGCGGGCGTCTTCACCGGATCGGGCGCGGAAGGGCGGATCAAGTCCAGCGCGCTGGCCGGCCTGATCGACGATTACGAGCTGAGCTTCGAGAGCGGCGAGCGGATGCGCGGTCGGTTCCTCGTCACCCGGCTGGACTATGCCGGCGATTTCAACGGCGAGCGATCCTATACGCTGGCGCTGGAAAGCTCCGGCCAGGTGGCGACGGCGTGAGCGCGAACCCCGCGCGGGGCGAGGCGGCGCTGGTCGTGGACGGCGTGGCGCTGGTGCTGCGGCCGACGTTCCAGGCGCTGGTGGCGGCCGAGGGCGAGCTGGGATCGCTGTTCGCGCTGGTCGAGCGGGCGGCGGCGGGCGGGCTGCTGCTCGGCGAGATGGTGGCGCTGTTCTGGCACTGTGCGGCCGAGGCGCCCGAGGGCGTGACGCGCGACCGGCTGGGCGAGGCGGTGGCGGAGGGCGGGCTGGCGGCGGCGACGCCGGTGCTGCGCGTGCTGATCGGGCAGATATTGAGCGGGCGATGACCTTCGCGGACGGCGCGGGACGGCTGGCGGGGCTGGCCGGGGCGCTGATCGGCTGGCGGCCGGCGGAGTTCTGGGCAGCGACGCCGGCCGAGCTGGCGGCGGTGATCCGGGCGCTTGGCAACGAGGACGGCGCGCCGGCGGGACCGAGCGATCTCGCCCGATTGCAGGAGATGTTTCCCGATGGATGAGGAGATCGAGCGGCTGGTAGTGAGCGTGCGCCGACACCGCCGCCTTCGCCGGCGACGTGGCGGCGATGAAGGCGCAGCTTGACGGGCCGCTGGGCCAGGGCGCCGAGCGCGCCGGGCGAGCGATCGAGACCGGGCTGGCCAGGGCGATCCGGACGGGCAAGCTCGGCTTCGACGACCTGAAGCGGACGGCGCTGTCGGCGCTGGCGGAGATCGCGGCGTCGAGCGTGACGTCGGGGATCGGCAGCCTGTTCGGCGGCGGCGGGGGCGGACTGGTCGCGGCGGGCACCAAGCTGCTGGGGGCGGTGCTGGGACTGCCGGGGCGCGCCACGGGCGGCCCGGTGGCGCCGGGCCGGGCCTATCTGGTCGGCGAGCGAGGCCCCGAGATGTTCGTGCCGACCGCGAGCGGCCGGATCGAGACGGGCGGCGGCGGAGGCGCGCGCGACGTGCGGGTGGCGATCCGGGTGGAGGCGCCGGCGGGCGGTGCGCCCGAGGCGCTGGCGCGGTCCGGCCGGCAGGTGGCGCAGGCGGTGCGGCGGGCGCTGGACGCGGCGGAACGGTGATATCGTAAGATCGGCGAGGGGGCGGTCGAGGAGGGCGGGCGCCCCCCTTCACCATTTGCCGGAAGAGGCAAACGGTCCCCCTCCCCGTTCCGGGGAGGAATTATGGGGTGGTGGCTGGCTAAACCAGGGGACGCGCAGTCCCTGGGCTGGATCAAGCGGTTCGACCCGCGTTTCTGGACGGTGAACTTCCCGCGGCCGATGATGGCGTCGGTGGTCACCACGGCGCCTGATGCGATGAGGGCCGATGCGGTCTTCTATCGGACGGACGATCTGGCCGGGCTGATCTGGGAGGCGGAGGACGGCCGCGACCATCCGCTGCTCGCCTACGAGACGGCGCGGGATTTTCGCGGGCTGACGCTGTCGTTCCGCTGGCGGGCGGGGGGGATGATGCCGCTGGACGCGGTGAACGGCCCGACGCTGACGATCGAGGGGCGGGACGCGGGCGGAAGCCCGCGCGCCTGGTATGTGCGGCTGTGGAACTATGCGGTCGGCACGTCGGGCGACGCGGCGGTGACGCTGGATTTCGACGCGCTGGACGGCGGCTTCCTGTTGCCGGCCTTCGCGATCGAGCCGGGCACGCCGGTCGAGCTGACCGAGGGATGCGACCGGCGGTTCGAGACCTGCGTCGCGCGTTTCGCCAACGCGGCCAATTTCCGGGGCGAGCCGCATCTGCCGGGCAACGACCTCCTCACCCGCTATCCGGGAGCGTGACGATGCGGCAGGGAGCGGCGGCGGTAGCGGCGGCACGCGCGTGTATCGGCGCGCGGTTCCGGCCGCAGGGGCGCGATGCGGATCACGGGCTCGACTGCGTCGGGCTGGCGGCGCGCGCTTACGGGCTGGATGCGCCGGGCGGATATGCGCCGCGGGGCGGCGACGCGGCCAGGGTGGCGGAGCGGATCGCGGCGGCGGGATTCCGGCCGGCGGACGAGGCGGCCGCCGGCGACCTGCTGCTGATCGAAGCCGGGCCGGGCCAGTCGCATCTCGGCGTCTGGACGGGCGCGAGCCTGGTCCAGGCGCATGCCGGACTGCGCCGGGTGGTCGAGACGCCGGGATGGCCGGCGACGCCGGTGCTGGCGATCTTCCGGGCCGAAGATCGGGAGGAGAGCTGATGGCGACGCTGGTCCTTTCCACCGTCGGCACGCTGGTCGGCGGGCCGGTCGGCGGCGCCATCGGGGCGCTGATCGGATCGCAGGTCGACGGTCGGCTGCTGGCGCCCAAGGGCCGGCAGGGTGCGCGGCTGGGGCAGCTCGCGGTCCAGACATCGACCTACGGCACGCCGATCGCCAAGCTGTTCGGCACGCTGAGGGTCGCCGGGACGGTGATCTGGGCGACCGACCTGGTCGAGGCGCAGCATCGTTCGGGCGGCGGCAAGGGGCAGCCGAAATCGACCAGCTACAGCTATTCCGCCTCCTTCGCGGTCGCGCTGTCGGGCCGGCCGATCCGGGCGGTGCACCGCATATGGGCCGACGGCAAGCTGCTGCGCGGGGCGGCGGGCGACTGGAAGAGCCAGACCGGGTTCCGCCTCCATCCGGGCGGGGAGGGACAGGCGCCCGATCCGCTGATCGCATCGGCCGAGGGGATCGCGGCGACGCCGGCCTATCGCGGCATCGCCTATGCGGTGTTCGAGGATCTGCAACTCGCCGACTATGGCAACCGCATCCCGTCGCTGACCTTCGAGGTGGAGGCCGACGCGGCGCCCGTGTCCGTCGCGGACATCGCCGCGGCGCTGAGCGACGGGGCGGTGGCGGGGACGAGCGCGGTGACGCTCGGCGGCTATGCGGCGGCCGGGGACAGCGTGCGCGGCGCGCTGGAGGCGCTGGCGCAGGCGATGCCGCTGGTGCCGGCGGACGACGGCGCGCGGCTGATGCTGGTGGAGGACGGTGCTGTGGTGGCGATCGGCGAGGCGGTCGCCAGCGACATCCGCGTCGAGCGGCGGGCGGCGGGCACGCTGCCGGACGAGGTTTCGATCGGCTATTACGAGCCGGCGCGCGATTACCAGACCGGGTTGCAGCGCGCGCGGCGCGGCGGCCCCGGCCGGCGGGTGGAAAGCCTCGAGCTGGCGGCGGCGCTGGCGGCGGCCCCGGCCAAGGCGCTGGCCGAGGCGCGGCTGGCGCGCGACTGGGCCGGGCGGACGACGGCGACGGTGGTGCTGCCGTGGCGGCGGCTGGAGCTGGCACCGGGCACCGCGGTGACGCTGCCGGGGCGGGGCGAGCGGTGGCGGGTGACGGCGGCGACGCTGGAGCGGATGGCGCTGACCCTGGAACTGGTCGCGACCGCGCCGGCGTCGGGCATCGTGCCGGCGGCGAGCGCCGGGCGGGCGACGCCGGGGCTGGACGCGGTGCACGGGCCGACGCGGCTGGCGCTGCTCGACCTGGCCGCGGGGGACGGCACGCTGCCCGAGTCGCCGCGGCTGTGGATCGCGGCGGCGGGGGTGTCGCCCGGATGGCGGCGGGCGGAGCTGATGGCCAGCCTGGACGGCGGTGCGAGCTGGCAGGCGCTGGGGGCGACCGCGACGCCGGCGGTGATCGGCGCGACGACGGGCGTGCTGCCGCCGGGCGGCGCGGCGCTGCGGGACGATGCCGGCTCCGTCGAGGTCGCGCTGCTCCACGACGACATGACGCTCGCCGGGCGCGACGATATCGGCGCGGCGGCCGATGCCAACCTGGCGCTGATCGGCGACGAGCTGGTCCAGTTCGGCGTGGCCACGCGGATCGGCCCGGCGCGGTGGCGGCTGAGCCGGCTGCTGCGCGGCCGCCGCGGCACCGAATGGGCGAGCGACGGCCATGCCCCGGGCGATCGCTTCGTGCTGGTCGAGCCGACGGCGCTCGTCGCCTGGGACCCGCCGGCGAGCGCGATCGGCACGAGCCTGCTCGTCTCCGCCAGCGGCGTCGGCGACGGCGCGCCGGCGCCGGCGACGGCGACGCTGGCCGGGCAGGCGGTGCAGCCGCCGGCGCCGGTGCATCTTCGCGGGTCCGTCGCCGGTGACGGCACGCTGACCGCCGGCTGGACGCGGCGGAGCCGGCTCGGCTGGGCGTGGATCGACGGCGACGACGTGCCGCTGGCCGAACCGGCGGAGCGCTACCGCGTCACCGTCGCGGCGCCGGGCGGGCAGGGGCGGACGGTGGAGGTGGCGGCGCCGGGCTTCACCTATGGCCCGGCGGAGCGGGCGGCGGACGGGGTTCCGGCCGGCGCGGCGCTGTCGATCATCGTGCGGCAGATCGGCGGGCGCGGCGTGTCGCCCGCCGCCCGGCTGACCGTAGGTCCATGAGGAGCAGAAGATGAGCGAAGCAAGCGGGCGGTTCGCGCTGCCCCACATCCAGCCCGGACAGGCGCAGAAGGAGCTGTTC
>CAXTHU010000028.1:0-19779 GCA_964244125.1 uncultured Sphingomonadaceae bacterium | reverse complement strand
GTACGGCGTCGATGGGATAGCGCGGTCCGGCAGCCGGGCCGATCCTGTCCGATTGGCTCTGCATCGTCCCATCCAACTCGTTGCTGCGGCGCTCGCGTCCACTATTCTGTCCGATTTTCCACGTAAACGTCGAGAGCGTCAAGCCAGGTCGCGCTCGTAAACCCGAAACACTTGTAAACTCACGTCGACGTTCATATCGATCGATCGACGTCGGCGTCGACAGACGCGGCAGTAACGAGGGGACCGGGCGTGAACACAATTCTGCCGACCACGCTTGTCGGGTCGTATGCGATGCCGGAATGGCTGATCGACCGCGCGCGGCTGGCGGACCGCTTTCCGCCGCGGGTCCGCGCGCAGGAACTGTGGCGCGTGCCCGCCGACCGGCTGGAAGAGGCGCAGGACGACGCCACGCTGATGGCGATCCACGAGCAGGAGCGCGCCGGGCTGGATATTATCACCGACGGCGAGATGCGGCGCGAAAGCTATTCGAACCGCTTCGCGACCGCGCTCGAGGGCGTCGATATGGACAATCACGGCACCGCGCTCGACCGCAGCGGGCATCCCAATCCGGTGCCGCGCGTCGTCGGCCGTATCCGGCGCACGCGCCCCGTCCAGGTACGCGACATCGAATTCCTGCGCCGCCATACGACCAAGCCGATCAAGATCACCGTTCCCGGCGCCTTCACGATGGCGCAACAGGCGCAGAACGACTTCTACCCGACCCTTCGCGAGATGGCGCTCGACTATGCCGCCGCGGTCAACGACGAGATCCGCGACCTGTTCGCCGCCGGCGCGGACATTGTCCAGATCGACGAGCCCTATATGCAGGCCCGGCCCGAGCAGGCGCGCGAATTCGGCCTGGAAGTGGTCGACCGTGCGCTCGACGGTATCGCCGGGGAGACCGCGCTCCACATCTGTTTCGGCTATGCCGCGATCATCCATGGCGACCGGCCCAAGGGCTATGATTTCCTGCCCGAGCTCGCGGGGTGCGCGGTCCACCAGGTCTCGGTTGAGACCGCCCAGCCGCGGCTCGACCCGGCCGAGCTCGCGCCGCTGCGCGACAAGCGGATCATGGTCGGCGTCATCGACCTGAACGATCCGGCGATCGAGACGCCCGAGGCCGTCGCCGACCGCATCCGCCGCGCGATGACCCAGGTGCCGGTCGAACGGATCGTCGTCGCGCCGGATTGCGGGCTGAAATACCTGCCGCGCGACACCGCCTTCGGGAAGATGAAGGCGATGGTCGACGGCGCGGCGATCGTCCGGCGCGAGGTCGCCCCCTGATCGGCGACGGTCGCGCCGCCGCTCACTCCCCCGGTTGCAGGCCGTGGGGATGGAGCCGCGGCGAGGGCAGGACGACGCCGACCCGCCGCGCGTAATCGTCCCACGCCCGGATCAGCGCCGCCTTCCGCCCGGGCTCCCGATCGGACAGATCGGTGGTCTCGCCGGGATCGGCGGCGATGTCGAACAGGCGCCAGCGGCCGTCGCTGATGTCGGTGATCTTCCAGTCGCCCTCGCGGATCGAGCGCGAGCCGAACAGCTCGTTGCCGACCGGCCTGTCGCGCGGATAGACGGGCGCCCCGCTCTTCAGCAGCGGCGCCCAGCTGAGCCCGTCGATCGGCTGCGTCGGCGCCCCGCCGCCGCCGGCCGCGACGGGCACGCCGGCCAGTTGCAGGAAGGTCGGCGTCACGTCCGTCACATGGGTGTACGCGTTGCTGATCGTGCGCGGCCTGGCGACCGCCGGCCCGCTGATGAACGAGACGGTGCGCGTGCCGCCCTCCGTCGCATAGGCCTTGAAGCGATAGGACGGCGCGGTCGCCGCCTGCGCCCAGCCCGCGCCGTAGCTGACATAGCTCGCCGCCGTGCCGATCGCGTCGAAGCTGCTGCTGCGGGCCAGCCTGCGGACGGTCGGCAGCTCCGATGTCGCGAGGTCCATCCCCTCCGCGCCGTTGTCGGACAGGAACAGGATCACCGTATTCTCGAACTCCCCGGTCGCCTTGAGCGCGGCGACGACCCGGCCGACCGCCTTGTCGAGCCGGTCGACCATGGCGGCGTAGATCTCCATCTCGCGCGACGCCAGCTGCTTCTCCTGCGGCGACAGCGCGTCCCAGCGCGGCACGGCGACCAGCGGATGCGGCACCGTCGTCGGCGCGACCAGGCCCAGCTGACGCTGGCGCTCGATCCGCTGCGCGCGCAGCACCTCGTAGCCCGCGTCGTAGCGGCCCTTGTATCTGGCGACCGTCTCCGCCGGCGCCTGCAACGGGAAATGCGGGGCGGTGAAGGCGAGGTAGGCGAAGAACGGCTTCCCGCCGTCCGCTCCCGCCCGGGTATCCGTGATCTGCCGCACGAGCTTGTCGGCGAAATAATCGGACGAATAGAAATCGGCCGGCAGCGTGGTGACCGGGACGCCGTCCTCGCGATAGCTCGTGCCGCTCGCCGGATCGGCCGAGATGCCGATGCCGAAGTGATTATGCCCGCCGGGCAGGAGGGCGAAGCTGTGCTGGAAGCCCCGCGCCGAAGGGTCCTGGCCCGGCTGGAGGCCGAGGTGCCATTTGCCCGAATAGAGCGTGCGATAGCCGTTGGCCGACAGCCGCTCGGCCAGCGTCGGCGCGTCGGCGCGCAGATATCCCTCGAAGCCGGGCCGCCCGCGCTGGTTGTCCTGCGTCACCTCGGCCATCGCGCCGAGCCCGACGCGGTGGCTGTCGCTGCCGGTCAGCAGCATGGCGCGCGTCGGCGAGCAGGCCGGGGCGGTGTGGAAGCCGGTGAGGCGCAGGCCGGACAGCGCCAGCGCGTCGAGGTTGGGCGTGTCGATCTCGCCGCCGAACGCGCCGATATCGGAGAAACCGAGATCGTCGGCGACGATGACGAGGAAATTGGGCCGCTTCGGCGCCTGCTGGGCGGGCGCGGGGGCGGACAGGGCGGTCGTCGCGAGAGCCGCGACCAGGGTCGGGAACATGTGCTTCATGGTAACCTCTTTCGGGCATATCGGGGTGGATCGGTGACGGACCTCAGGCGACGATTTCGAGCGGCGGCAGCTTGTATCGCCGGGCGAGCAGGGCGGGGCGCGGCTGATAGGTCCGGATCGTGATCTGGAACCCGTCCGGCGGCGTCGGCAGCCAGTTGGCGTCGGGGTCCGACGGGCGGTCGTGCCGGATCGCGAGCGTCAGGGCGCCGTCGGGGTCGAAATGCAGCCCCTCGGTGCGATCGGTGATCGAATAGCGGTCGATGGGATTGTCGTAGAGGAAGAAGTCCTTCGTATAGACGCCGACCGACCAGAAGGCGTCGACCGGCGGCGTCTGCCCGCGCGGGAAGCGCAGGCGGTAGCGGCTGGCGCCCGACAGCGGCCGTCCGTCGGGGCCTTGCCGGGCGCTGAAATAGAGCGCCTCCTCGGCCACCTGGGTGCCCGGCCCGTAGAGGTTGGTGGCCGCGCGCGCGACCGGGTCGCGCATGATGTTGGTGACGCCGAGCCGCGTGTTCCAGCCGTTGACCGACCAGCCCGGCGCGGGCGTCCTGATCCGCGCCAAGCCGGCGGGGATCGCGGCCGTAAGCGCCGCGACCGTCGCCGGATCGGCCGGCACGCGCCGGCCGGCGCCGATGCCGAGCGGGGCGAAGCGGTCGAGCCGGGGCGCATCGAACGGCAGCGGCGGATAGGCGGCGACGAGCGCGTTCAGTTCGTCGAAATAGCCGGCGCCGGCGGTCGAAAGATCGACGACGGGAAGCGCGTTGATCGATTCCGCGCGGAAGACGGCGGGCCGTCGATCGTCCGGATAGGAGGCGAGCGGACCGAGCGTGAAGGCGCCGTGGATCGCGCGCGCGGCGGGCAGGTCGTCCTTGCCGCGCACCAGCGTGCGGACGAAGGCCAGAACCTTGCCGGTCGGCGCCCTGATCTCCGTGACGCCGGGCGGGACGGTGCCGCGGAACCCCGGCGGGGTCAGCGCGAAGGCGCCGGCCTTCGTGCCCGTCGTCCGCCGGCCGATATAGGCGAAGCTGTCGGCATAGGCGTCGAGCAGCTGGATCGAGTAATAGCGATCCCGCGTGTCCGGCACGCCGATGACCTGCGGCCCTTGCGAGAGATCGAGCCAGCCCAGGCCGTAGAGCGTGTCGACCTGCGGACCCAGCGCGCGCGTTCGCGGCGTCGCCAGGTCGGGGCTGAGGAAGAAGGTGTTGAACGTCAGCCCCGCCTTTGCCGCGATGTCGAGATAGCGGCCGGTCAGGACGAGCGGGACGCCCCAGATGAAGGCATCCTCGGCCAGGGCGGCGCGATCCTCCGCCCATGCGGGACGCGCGGCGAGCAGGGTGGAGGCGACCGCCAGACCGGAGCCGGCGAGGAAATGACGGCGCGGGCTCATGTCGTTCACCATGTCTGCCGGAGGGTGGGACGATCGGGGATCGGGGTTTCGCGCGGTCATGTCAGAGCCTCGTCCGCAGCGTCGCGCCGAAGGTGCGCGGCTCGCCGGCGATGCCCGTGATGAGGCCGAAGTTGCCGCCGCTGCGGCTGATGTAGTAATTCTTGTCGGTCAGGTTGCGCGCCCAGACGGATATGTCCCAGCGGCCGCTTTCGGTGCGCAGGCCGATGCGGCCGTTGACGAGGCCGTAGGCGGGGACGATCCCGTAGATGCTGTTCGTCGCCGACGTGTTGTAGGAGGAACGGTGCGAGAAGTCGGCATGGCCATAGGCCTCCAGCCCGCCGGCCGAGCCCAACGCGCCGACCGGCTGCGCGAGGTCGATGCCCAGCGTGTAGACGAACTTCGGGGCATTCGCGAGGCGCGTGCCCGACAGATCCTGGATCGCGCCGATGTTCAGCCGCTCCGGCGCCTGCGGCGAATTGGCGAAGCGCACATATTTCGCATCGGTATAGGCGGCCGACGCGTTGAGATTGATCCAGCGGGTCGGCGCCAGGGCGAAATCGCCCTCGATCCCGCGCGAACGCACCTTGGGGATGTTGGCGATATACTGGATGACACTGGTGGTGCCCGCGATCGGCTCGCTGATCGACGCCTGGTAATCCTTGATGTCGGTCTGGAACGCGGCGAGGTTCAGCGTCAGCCGGCGGTCGAGGAACTGCGACTTCAGGCCGATCTCGTAGGCGTCGACCTTCTCGGGATCGACGACCGGGCGGAAGGCGCCGCCGGCGGTGAGGTTGAGGCCGCCAGACTTGTTGCCGCGCTGATATGTCGCATAGGCGAGGATGTCGGGCGCGACCTTGTAGCCCAGGGTCGCCAGACCCGTGACCGCGTCGGCGTTCAGCTTGGCGGAAAAGTCGAGGATGGGATTGAAGACGGTGCGCGTCGCGATCACCGCCGCCGCCTGTGCCGCGGGCAGCGTCGCCGGATCGACGCCCGCGGTCCAGAACTGGCGGAAGCCGCCGGTCTTGTCTTCATGCGTGTAGCGCAGGCCCGTCGTCAGCGTCAGGCCGTCGGCGATGTGCCAGTCCAGCTGGCCGAAGGCCGCATAGCTCTTGGTCGCCGGGTTCGAATAGGATTTCGCCTCGAAGTCGGCGAGTGCCAGCGTCGTATTCGCGATCGTCGCCGCAGGCGTCGTCGCCGGATTGAGGTTCCAGCGCGCATAATCGGGGCCGTAGCCGGTCTCGCCATACCCACGGATGATCTGCCAGAAATAATAGAGGCCGGCGACGTAGTCGACCGTGTTGCTGCCGTTCGAGGCGAGGCGGATCTCCTCGCTGAACTGGCGCTGGCGGTTGATCTGGTGGCCCTTGGTGTTGATCGACAGGGCCGTGCCGTCGACGTCGTTCCGCGGATACCAGTCCCACCAGCGATAGGCGGTGATCGAGGTCAGGGTGGCCGGCCCCAGGTCCCAGTCGACCTGGCCGGAGAGGCCGTAGCTCTTCATGTTGGCCTGGAACGGCGCGTCCGAATTGCCGAGCCGCTCGAAGAGGCCGTATGAAGGCAAGGCGTAGCCCGTGCGCGCGGCGCGGTCGACGATGTTGTTCGCGATCCGCGCGCCGTTCGCGTAATTGGTGAAGTAGCCGTCGAAGACGGACAGCTGGAAATGCTGCTTCTGGCGCGAATAGTCGCCGATCAGCCGCACGGTGACGTCCTCGCCGGGCTTGGCGAGCAGCTGCGCGCGGATCGTCGTGTTGTCGTAATCCTGCGCGTCGCTGCCGTCGAACAGGTTGGTCAGGAAGCCGTCGCGATGCGTATCGGCGACGGTCAGCCGCGCGGCGAGCTTGTCGGCGATCAGCGGCAGGGATCCCGAGGCGCGGATCTGGTGATAGTCGTGGTTGCCGATGGTGCCCTCGGCGACCAGCTCCGGATCGAAGCTCGGCGCGCGCGTCGTGACGTTGATCGCGCCCGCCGTCGTGTTCTTGCCGAACAGCGTCCCCTGCGGCCCGCGCAGCACCTCGACCTGCTGGAGGTCGATCAGGTCGAACTGCGCCTGGCCCGGACGCGCGTAATAGACCCCGTCGACATAAAAGCCGACGCCATATTCCAGTCCGTCGACGGCGATCGACGAATTGGCCCCAAGCCCGCGGATGTTGATGACGGTGTTGCGCGGGTTGGTGCTGGTGATCTGCAGGCTCGGCACGAGCTGCTGGACCTGGACGATCGAAAAGGCGCCGGTGTTCCTGAGCTGATCGGCGCCGACGACGCTCAGCGCCAGCGGGACATCCTGCGCCGCTTCCTCGCGCCGGCGGGCGGTGACGAGGATCTCGCCCGTATCCTCGACGGCCGCCGTCGCGGCCGCAGTCTCGACGGCCGCCGTCTCCGCCGTATCGGCCGCATCCGCCATGCCCGTCGCCAGGACGATGGCCAGCAACGCCGTCCCGCCGCGCAAACGATGTCCGGCCCGCGAATGGTTCATTGTCGTTCCCCCGAAAGTCGCGGGCGCGCTCGTGGCGGCCGGCGATTGGCTGTTTGGCTGTCTGCTATGAAGCGGCCTGCTATGAAGCGGCCGGTGTCCGGCGGCGGACGGGATCGGCATGTCCTTCATCGGCCGCCACGATCCGGAAGCCGATATGCGACGCGCCTAGATCGGCCTCCTGCGCCTGCCAGGCGGCCGGACGGTAATTGGCGCAGTAATTGGCCGCGCACAGGAACGAGCCGCCCTTCACGATCCTGTCGCCGCCGGGCGCTTGCCCGCTGGTCCATTCCCACACGTTGCCGACCATGTCGTGAAGGCCGAAGCCGTTCGGGCGGTAGCTTCCGACCGGGGCGATGCCGACATGCCCGTCGTCGCCCGTGTCGCGGATCGGGAACACGCCCTGCCAGCTGTTCGCCGTGGCGCGGCCGGCGGCGGTGCGGATCCAGCTTTCGGGCGGGCGGGCGCCGTCCTGGGCGCCCCGGGCGGCCCGCTCCCATTCGGTCGCGGTCGGCAGCCGCCCGCCGGCCCAGCGCGCATAGGCCAGCGCATCGTCGTAGCTCACCTGCACGACGGGGTCGTCCATATGGCCGGCGATGCCGCTCGCCGGCCCTTGCGGATGGCGCCAGTCCGCGCCCCGGATCAGCTTCCACCAGGAGGCGGGACGGTCCAGCGGGACTGGCGCGCGCGGCATGACGAAGACCGGCCCGCCGCCCTCGCGCTCGGCCCGGGTGCGATGGCCCGTCGCCGCGACGAAGGCGGCGAACTGGCGGTTGGTGACCTCGTGCCGGTCGATCCGGAATGCGGCGACGGCGGTGGCCGTCCCCGGCGCGCCGGCGCCGTCCTCTCCCAGCAGGACGATGCCGGCGGGGATGGCGACCATGCCGTCGCCAGTGCTCGCCAGGGCGCCCGCCAATCCCGCCGTCGCACCCAGCGCGAGCAGCGACGCCCAAGCCGCGGCGGCCGGCAACATCCTTGCGGCAAGGGCATGCGCGCGTCCTGATCTCACGGCTGGCCATCCCTGTTCCAGTGTGATCGCGGGAGTAGTCGGGCACGCCCGGTGCGGCCAAGATCGTATATCCTATCCGGCTAGTAGAGAATCTTTCGCCGCCCCGGACGGATCGCGTGTCTCGCGGCGGCGCTGCGCTGCGGCTATGGCGCCGGGATCGAGCCGCGCGGGCGTCCCGCCCGCCGCACCTGCCGGGGGACGCCATGCGCACGGATGAAGAACACAAGCTGAAGATGGTGAAGATGAAGGCCGCGCACGACCGCATCGTCGACGGCCGGACGCGGGAGAAGGGCCTGCTGATCGTCCATACCGGCAAGGGCAAGGGCAAGACGTCGGCGGCGCTCGGCATGGTGGTGCGCGCGATCGGGCACGGGATGAAGGTGGGCGTGGTCCAGTTCGTGAAAGGCGCGTGGCAGACGGGCGAGAAGCCGGTGTTCGACCGCTTCCCGGACTTGGTCGAGTTCAAGCCGATGGGCGAGGGCTTCACCTGGGACACGCAGGACCGCGCCCGCGACGTCGCCGTCGCGCGCGAAGGCTGGGAGGAGGTCAGGCGGATGATCGCCGACCCGTCCTACCGGATGGTGCTGGCCGACGAACTGAACATCGTCCTGCGCTACGACTATCTGCCGCTCGACGAGGTGATGGCGGTGCTGACCGCCAGGCCCGCCGGCAAGCATGTCGTCGTCACCGGCCGCAACGCGCCGCAGGCGCTGATCGACGCCGCCGACCTCGTCACCGAGATGGCGCTGGTGAAGCACCCCTTCCGCGAACAGGGGGTGAAGGCCCAGCCGGGCATCGAATATTGACCGGGGGCCGGCCGGGATCGCCGGACGCTATCGCGCCGGCCGATCGGCGGCGCGCAGCTGCCCGGCGATCAGCGCCACCGCGCGCGGATAGGCCGGCCCGCCGCAGACGATCAGCGCCTGGGGCATGTAGAGCCTGCGTCGCGGCGCCACCGCCTCGTCCAGGATCGGGTGGTGGAGCGCGGCGGTCCCCCGGTCGGCGACGGCGCGCGTTCCCGAATCCATGACCAGGAAGTCCGGCCGCGCCAGCGCCATCTCCTCCAGCGAGACCTTGGACAGGGCCGGCCGGCCGAGCCGCGCCGCCAGGTTCACCAGCCCGACGCGGCGCATCATGTCGTCGACCAGCGTGCCCGTGCCGGTCAGATAGTTCTGCCGCTGGTAATAGGCGGCGACGCGGCCCCGGCCCGGGGGAGGGCCGATCGCGGCCAGTTGGCGGCGCATCGCCGCGATCATCGCCGCGCCGCGCTCCGGATGGCCGACGGCCGCGGCGATCACGGCGATCGATCGCTCGATCCCGGCGACGTCGTCCGCCTTCGGCAGCTCGACCATCCGCAGCCCGCCCGTCTTGAGCGGCGCGAGCACGGCCCGGGTGCGGAACGGCGCGCCGATGACGAGGTCGGGGCGAAGCGCCATCACCTCCTCCGCGCTCCGGTGGGTGATCGGCAGCGCGCGCGCGCGCGCGGCGACCGCGGAAAGCTGGGGATCGCGCGCCCATTCGGTCAGGCCGGCGATCTGCCCGGGATCGGCCAGCGCCACGACGAACTGGTCGGCGCACATGTTCAGCGACACGATCCGCCCCGGCCGGCCGATCGGCGCCGCGCCCAGCAGGGCGAGGCCGCTCAAGGCCGCGGCGACGCGGGAGACGCGCATGAGGTTTCCTTCGATGGAGGCCGCCGGGCCATGCCAGCCACGCGGCCGGGACACAATCGGCATCGCGGCGGGCGGCATCGCGGCGGGCGGCATCGCGGCCGGCCCGCCGTTTCATCCACGATTGACGTCGCGGCGACGGCCGGGCTATCGGGCGGATCGCGACAGGTTCCCCTTGGCCGGGGATGAAAACGGGAACGGGGTTCGATACCCCGGCTGCCCCTGCAACTGTGAGCGGCGAGCCGCCACGCCACATGCCATTGGAGCCTCGGCTCCGAGAAGGCGGCGAGGACCGGCGTCGACCCGCGAGCCAGGAGACCTGCCTGTCGCGGTCGTCCTTCGACCGGCCAGGGTGCGCCGGACGGGCGGGGAAACCCGAGTGGCGGCAATGTCGGCCTCGCGTGGCGCGCGGGGAGCGGGCGCGCATGCG
The DNA here is from genome assembly GCA_964244125.1 of uncultured Sphingomonadaceae bacterium. Lineage (GTDB taxonomy): Bacteria > Pseudomonadota > Alphaproteobacteria > Sphingomonadales > Sphingomonadaceae > Solisphingomonas. Next base: position 9,851 of record CAXTHU010000028.1, on the reverse strand, counting down.
CCTTCTCCCGGCTCTCGCGCGAGGAGCTTGTCGTCATGGGATGAACGAAATGAAGATCGCCATATCGATTATCGGCCTCGCGGCCGCATCGCCCCTCCTTGCCCAGCAGGCGCCGCCGGGCCGCGTCGCGACGCCCAGGCCGGATGCGGCCGCCGTCTCGGACGATGCCGGACCGGGCGGCGCCGACGCCGCCGATCCCGGCACCATCGTTGTCACCGCCACCCGCTCGCCGCTGCCGATCGACCGCGTCGCCGCATCGGTGACGGTCCTCGACAAGGCCGCGATCGATCGCGCGCAGGACCTCGGCGTGGCGGACCTGCTGCTGCGCACGCCCGGCGTCAGCCTGTCGCGCAACGGCGGCTACGGCACGAATACGAGCCTGCGCATCCGCGGCGCGGAAACCGACCAGACGGTGGTCGTGATCGACGGCGTGAAGCTGAACGATCCGTCGTCCACCGGCGGCGGCTATAATTTCGCCAACCTGCTGGTCGGCGATGCCGCCCGGATCGAGATCTTGCGCGGCCCGCAATCCATCCTCTGGGGCAGCCAGGCGATCGGCGGCGTCGTCAACATCGTCACGCCGCTGCCGGAACAGCCGCTCGAAGGCAGCTTCGACGTCGAGACGGGCAGCCGGCGGACGGCCAGCGGCCGCGCCGCGATCGGCGGCAAGGCCGGGCCGCTCGCCTGGCGCATCGGCGGCCAGGCCTTCACCACCGACGGCATCTCGGCGATCGCGCCGGCGTTCGGCGGGGTCGAGAAGGACGGCTACACCAACCGCGGCGTCACCGGCCGGGCCGTGTTGGAGATCGCGCCAGGGGTGAGCGCGGACGTTCGCGGCTATTACTCCAGCGGCGATACCGATATCGACGCGACGACCGGCGACACGCCCGAATACACCCTGAACGAGGAGTTCGTCGGCTATGCGGGATTGAACGTCGACCTGCTCGACGGCCGGCTGCGCAACCGCTTCGCCTATGGCTATACCGATACCGATCGCGACAATTACAATCCCGCCCGCGCGCGCCAGCGGACCTTCGACAGCGCCGGGCGCAACCGTCGCCTCGAATATCAGGGCGGCTTCGCCATCGCCAGGGGATGGGACGCGGTGTTCGGCGTGGAGAACGAGAAATCGCGCTTCCGCAGCGTTTCTCCTCCCGCGAGCCTGGCGACGCCGATCCCCGCGCCCGCGCGAGGCGAAGCGGAGATCACCGGCGTCTATGGCCAGATCAATGCGACGATCGCCGAGGGGCTGACGCTCACCGGCGGCGTCCGCAACGACGATCACAGCCGCTTCGGATCGAAGACGCTGTTCGCCGGCGGCGGCGTCTGGGCGCTGCCGACCGGCACGGTCGTCCGCGCCAGCTATTCGGAAAGCTTCAAGGCGCCGACGCTCTACCAGCTCTTCTCCGAGTTCGGGAACCGGGCGCTGGCCCCGGAACAGGCGACCGGCTGGGAGGCGGGGACCGAACAGCGCCTGTTCGACGGGAAGCTGTCGTTCGGCGCGACCTATTTCGAGCGGCGCTCGCGCGAGCTCATCACCTTCGCCAGCTGCGGCGCGACCTCGGCCAATCCGCTGTGCCTCGTGCCCGGCAGCGCCACCCAGCGCCGCTTCGGCTATTACCTGAACGTCGCCCGCGCCTTTGCGCAGGGGATCGAGGCGGTGGCGCGCGCGCGTATCTCCGGCAGGCTCCTGCTCGACGGCAACTACACCTGGAACCTGTCGGAGGATCGTTCGCCGGGATCGGCGAACCTCGGCAACCAGCTGGCCCGCCGTCCGCGCCATGCCGCGAACGGATCGGCCACCTACACCATCCCCGACGGACCCTCGCTCGGGCTGGCGGTGCGCTGGTCGGGCGGGACGTTCGACAACGCCGCGAACACCGTCCGCCTGTCCGCCTACACGCTGGTCGATCTGCGCGCAGAGCTGCCGCTCTCGCCCGGCATCCGGCTGTTCGCCCGCGCCGAGAACCTGTTCGACGAACATTACATGACCAGCTATCGCTACGGAACGCTGGGCCGGAGCGTCTATGCCGGCTTCCGGGGACGGTTCTGATGCGCGTGGCGGCCCGATGCTGAGAGCGGTCGCGACCGGGGCCGCCGTCGTCGCCTGCAACACCTGCCGGCTGTCCGCCGACGCCCGCGAGGGCGCCGACGGGCGGCGGGGCGGGGCACGGCTGGCGGCCGCGCTGCGCGGCGTGAAGGCGGGCGACGCGGCCTATGCCGGGATCGATGTGCAGGAGATGCCGTGCCTCTTCGCGTGCAAGGACTTCTGCACCGTCCACCTGCGCGCGCCCGACAAGATCGGCTACGTCCTCGGCCGGTTCGAACCGACGGAGGATGCCGCGCGGGCGATCCTCGACTATGCCCGCGCCTATGCGGCGAGCGCGTGGGGCCAGGTGCCGTTCCGCGACTGGCCGGAGGGCGTGAAGGGCCACTTCATCATCCGCACCCCGCCGGCCGGCTTCGTCGTCGAATGACGGATTTCAGGTCGGCGGCGGCCTTCGCCGCGGCGCTCGATCGCCTGCCCGGCCCCGACTTGGCGGCGCGGGACGCCGCCGCCGCGCGCCAGCGACGGCTCACCAAGCCGCCCGGATCGCTGGGGCGGCTGGAGGAGGTCGCGCTCTTCCTGGCCGGCTGGCAGGGGCGCGTCCGGCCGGCGATCGCGCGCGGACGAGCGGTGGTGTTCGCGGGCAATCACGGGATCGTCGCGCGTGGCGTCAGCGCCTTTCCGGCAGGCGTGACGGCGCAGATGGTCGCCAACTTCGCCGCCGGCGGCGCCGCGATCAACGCGCTGGCCGACGCCGCCGGCCTCGCCCTCGACGTCGTCGCGCTCGACCTCGATCGCGCCACCGCCGATTTCACCCGGGCGCCGGCGATGAGCGAGGAGGACTGCCTCGCCGCGCTGAACGCGGGCGCCGCCGCCCTGCGCGGCGATCCCGACCTGCTCGTGCTGGGCGAGATGGGGATCGGCAATTCGACGGCCGCCGCCGCGCTGTGCATGGCGAGCCTCGGCGGCGACGCGGGCGACTGGGTCGGCCCGGGCACGGGTGTCGACGGCGCCGGGATCGCCCGCAAGATCGCCACGGTCGAGGCGGCGCTGGCGTTCCATGCCGGGCGCTTGCGCGATCCGTTCGAGATCTTGCGCCGCGTCGGCGGACGCGAGATCGCCGCCATCGCCGGCGCCGTCGTCGCCGCGCGGCTGCGCGGGGTCGCGGTGGTGCTCGACGGGTTCATCTGCTCGGCGGCGGTGGCGCCGCTGGCGACGGCGCGGCCGGGCATCGTCGATCACCTCCTCGCCGGGCATGTCTCGGCCGAGCCGGGCCATGCCCGCCTGCTGGCCGCGCTCGGGCTCGAACCGCTGCTCCGGCTCGACATGCGGCTGGGCGAGGGCAGCGGCGCGGCGGTGGCGGTCGGCGTGATCCGGGCGGGCCTGGCGGCGCACGACCGGATGGCGACCTTCGCGGAAGCCGGCGTGGACGGCGGCGGATGACGCCGTTCCGGCTCTACCTGATGCGGCATGGCGAGCCGGTCGCGACCGGCCTCATGCTGGGCCGCACCGATTGCGCCGTCACGGACGCGGGGATCGCCGCCTGCCGCGACCGCGCGCGCGGCCTGGCGGTGTCGCGCATCCTGTCCTCCGACCTGTCGCGCGCCCGCGCCTGTGCCGAGGCGATCGGCGCCTGCGAGGTGGACGCGCGCTGGCGCGAGATCGACTTCGGCGAGTGGGACGGCCTCGCCACCGGCGACATCGATCCCGCCGCGCTGGCGCGTTTCTGGAACGATCCCGATCGCCACCCCCCGCCCGGCGGCGAGCGCTGGTCGACGCTGGTCGCCCGCGTCGGCGCGGCGATCGCGGCGACCGGCCCCGAGCCCACGCTGGTCGTGACGCATGGCGGCGCGATGCGCGCGGCGCTGTCGGCGCTGTGCGGGTTCGACCAGGCGCGGACCCGGGCGTTCGACCTCCCCTATGCGGCGGTCCTGGCGTTCGGCATCTGGCCGGGCGAGCCCCGCGCGGCGCGGATCGCCGGGCTGTGGCCATGAGGCGGCTGATCGTCGCCCTCGGCTTCCTCACCCGCCTGCCCGTGCCCCGGATGGCGGCGGACGCGGCGGACTTCGCCCATGCGGCCCGGCTCTATCCACTCGTCGGGGTCGCGATCGGCGCCGTGGTCGCCGGATCGGCGTGGGCGGGCGGGCTGGTCGATCCCTGGGTCGGCGCGCTGGCGGCGCTGGCCGGGTGGGTCTGGGTGACGGGGGCGCTGCATCTCGACGGGCTGGCCGACGTCGCCGACGGGCTCGGCGCGGCGCATGGCGACCGCCGGCGGCTGCTGGCGGTCATGGCCGATCCGCATGTCGGCGGCTTCGGCGTGGTCGCGATCGTCCTCCAGCTCGCCGCCAAGCTCGTCCTCCTCCACGCGATCCTGCCCGGCGGCCGGCTCGCCCTGCTGGCCATCCCGGCGGCGGCGCGGCTCGGCCCGCTGGCCTGGGCCAGGTGGCTGCCCCCGCTCAGGCCCGCGGGCCTGGGGGCGGGCCTCGCCGGCGCCGTCCGCCGGCGCGACGTCGTCGGATGGCTGGCGGTGCTGGCGGGCGCCGCGGTGCTGTTCCCGGCGCTGCTGGCGGGGCCGCTGCTGATCGGCGCCGTCCTGCTGTGGTTCCGCCGGCGGCTGGGCGGCGTCACCGGCGACGCGCATGGCGCGGGTATCGAACTGGTCGAGACCGCGCTGCTCCTCGTCGTCGCGGCCGCCGGCTGAACGGCTATCTCGGCCGGGTCTCGGCCAGCCCTTCGGACCGCCGCTCCAGCGCGACCTTGATGATCGCGACGATCGGATCGGCCAGCGCCAGCCCCAATATGCCGAACAGCGCGCCGAGCAGCAGCTGCGCGCTCAGTACCAGCGCCGGCGCCAGGTCGACCGATCGCCGCGCCACCATCGGCACGACGACATAGCCGTCGAGCGTCTGCACCGTCAGATAGGCGCCGACCGCCCACAGCCCGGTCTCCGTGCCGGCGGAAAAGCCGACCAGGATCACCAGCACGCCCGACACGATCGCGCCGATGTTGGGCAGGAAGGCGAGGATGCCGGTGATGAGGCCGAGCGCGAGCGCCATCGGCACGCCGATCAGCCACAGCGCGACCCCCATGAACACGCCCTCGAACGCCATGCCGACCAGCCGCCCGGCCATCAGCCGGCGCAAGGTGCGGGCGATCTCGCCGACATTGTCGTAGAAGCGGCGGCGGCTGGCCAGCGGGACCATCCAGGCGAGGCCGCGTTCGTAGAGGCGCGGCTCGATGGTGATGAACAGGCCCAGGACGACGATCATCGCCAGGCTGGAGATCGCGCCCAGCGCGTTGCCGACCGCGTTGGTGAGCTGTCCGAGCGAGCCGAGCAGCTGGCTGGAGATCGCCTTGGCCCCGCCGCCGTCCGGGATCAGGCCGAGCGATCCGGCCCAGGCCATGACGCGATCGACCTGTCCCTGCACCACCGTCTTCAGCGTCTCGAACTGGCCGACCAGTTCCGATCCGGTCAGCCAGACGACGCCGACGATGAAGGCCAGGACGCCCAGCGTCACGATCGTCAGCCGCCAGCCGCGCGCGATCGGCAGGACGCGGCCCAAAAGGCGCGTGCCGCCGTCCAGCATGGTCGCGAAGACCAGCCCGCCGACGATCAGCAGCAGCGGCTGCGCCAGCCACCAGGCGAGGATGATGAGGACGCCCAGGCCCAGCCAGACGCTGGCCTTCATCATCTCGTGGCGGACGAGCGGGTCGCGCACCTCGGTCGGGCCGACTTCCTCCCGATGGGGGACGGTGTCGCTCACTTCGCCCGGGGCTCGCGCTGCGGATGCAGGCTGGCGCCGGTGCGGCCGTCGTGGCGCAGCGCGGTGAACCAGCTGATCGGGTTCCACAGCTGCGACGTGCCGTCGAGCGAGAAGGTGACGAACTCGGCCCGGCCGCCGATATTTTCGAACGGCACCGGGCCGCCCAGGCCGAGGTTGATCGACGGCACGCGGCTGTCGGCCGACTGGTCGCGATTGTCGCCCATCAGGAAGACGTGGTCGGCGGTCACCGTCACCGGGCCGTAATCGTCGACCTGGGGCACGTAGCCGAGATCGACCGTGTCGTAGCTGCGGCCGTTCGGCAGCGTCTCGCGGAAGATCGGCAGCTCGCAATAGAGCCTGCCGTCCGGCCCGGTTAGCCGGTGCGACACCACGTCGGCCTGGTCGCACGGCACGTTGGCGTCGACCGGGATCATCGCCGGCGGCATGGCGACGCGGCGGACGGGGGCGCCGTTCAGGATCAACTGGCCGCCGCGCATCTGCAGCGTGTCGCCGGGCAGGCCGATGACGCGCTTGATATAGTCGGAGGATTCGCCCGGCGGCGTCACGATGACGACGTCGCCGCGCTCCGGCAGGCGGCCGAGCAGCCGGCCCGGCATGGCGGGGAAGACGTGGAAGCTGGGCGACACCCACGACCAGCCGTAGGGATATTTCGTCACCACCAGCCGGTCGCCCTTCAGCAGCGTCGGCATCATCGATTCGGACGGGATGTAGAAGGGTTTGGCGACGAAGCTGTGGAAGGCGAGGACCGCCAGCACCAGCCAGAAGATGCCCTTCAGCTCGGCCACCCAGTCGGTCCGCTTGCGCGCGTGCGGCGCTGTGGGGGCGGGCGCGGTGGCGTCGGGGTCGTTCAAGGGATCGGTCCTCGGATCGGGCGGGCTTCGATGACGACGAAGGCCTGCGCCCACGGATGGTCGTCGGTCATGGTGAGATGGACGTGCGCCGCGTGGCCTTCCGGGATCAGCGCGTCAAGCCTCGCCTTGGCCCCGCCGGCCAGCGCCAGCGTCGGCGCGCCGGAGGGGAGGTTCACGACGCCGATGTCGCGCATGGACACGCCGCGCCGGAAGCCGGTGCCGACCGCCTTGGCGAACGCCTCCTTGGCGGCGAAGCGCTTGGCATAGGTGCCGGCGCGGGTGAGCGGCCGGCGATCGGCCTTCGCGCGCTCGATGGCGGTGAAGACGCGATTGGCGAAATGCTCGCCGAAGCGATCCAGCGACGCCTGGATCCGCGCGATGCTGCACAGATCGGAACCCAGGCCGACGATCACCGCTCGATCCTCACCGCGCCGCATCCATCAGCGCGCGCATCCGCCGCACGCTGTCGCCCAGGCCCCCGAAGATCGCCTCGCCGATCAGGAAATGGCCGATGTTCAGCTCGGCGAGCCGGGGGATGGCGGCGACCGGGGTCACGTTGGCGAAGGTGAGGCCGTGGCCGGCATGAGGTTCGATCCCGTTCTTCGCGGCCAGCGCCGCCGCATCGGCGAGGCGCCTCAGCTCGTCCGCGGGCCGCGCGGCATGGGCGTAGGCGCCGGTATGGAACTCGACCACCGGCACCGCCAGCGCAACCGCCGCTTCGACCTGGCGCGCCGACGGTTCGACGAACAGGCTGACGCGGATGCCGGCGTCGGCCAGCCGCGCGACGATCGGGGCCAGCGTCGCGCGCTGTCCGGCGGCGTCGAGGCCGCCTTCGGTGGTCCGCTCCTCGCGCCGCTCGGGGACGATGCAGGCGGCATGCGGGCGGTGGCGCAGCGCGATGCCAAGCATCTCCTCCGTCGCCGCCATCTCCAGGTTCAGCGGCAGGTCGATCTCGGCCATCAGCCGCGCGATGTCGTCGTCGGTGATGTGGCGCCGGTCCTCGCGCAGATGGGCGGTGATGCCGTCCGCGCCGGCCGCCGCCGCGACGCGGGCGGCGCGCAACGGATCGGGATGGCCGCCGCCGCGCGCGTTGCGGATCGTCGCGACATGGTCGATGTTGACGCCCAGGCGCAGGGGCAGGTCCAGGGGCACGCGCTGGGCGACGCTCACGGGCGACCGGACGGGATCATGCCGCGCGGCTCCCCGGCTTCACCGCCGGGATCGCGGCCAGTTCCGGCGGCAGCGCGTCGGCGGGGTAGGCCGGCACGTCGAGCCGGATCAGCGCCGTCAGCGGCACGCCGAGCGGCGCCGTGCCCGACGAACGATCGACCAGGCAGGCGGCGTGGACCACCTCCCCGCCGGCCGCCCGGACGGCGGCGATCGCCTCGCGCGAGGAAAGCCCGGTGGTGACGACGTCCTCGACCAGCAGGACGCGCGCGCCGGGATCGATCGCGAAGCCCCGGCGCAGTTCGAACGTGCCGCCCGGCCGCTCGACGAACAGCGCATCGACGCCCAGCGCGCGGCCCATCTCATGGCCGATGACGACCCCGCCCATCGCCGGCGACACCACCACCGTGACGGCGGCGGCAACGGCGGCGGGCAGGCGCGCGGCCAGCGCCTCGGCCAGCCGCGCCGCGCGGCGCGGGTCCATCAGCACGCGGGCGCATTGCAGATAGGCGGCGCTGCGCAGCCCCGACGACAGGATGAAATGGCCGTCGAGCAGCGCATCCGCCGCGCGGAACTCGGCCAGTACCTCGTCTTCGGTCATCGCCTCGCCTTCGTTGCGCGGCCAACGGTTGCCCGGCCGCCGGGCACCTGATAGGCGCGGCGACACATGGCCACAACCGCCCGCGAACAGCGGCGGCGGCGTGCTTGAGACGGCGGGGTGCGAAGCCTATGACGGCTGCGCTCCTTGGCGCCGGCCCGGTGCGCCGATGGTCCCGCGACGGGCTCGACGAGGGTGAGATGAAGCAGTTGAAGACGATCATCGCGGCCGGCCTGATGGCGGCGCTCCTGCCCGTGGCGGCGCCGGCCGCACCCGGCGCCGCGGCCGCACCCGCCGTGGCGGGTGCGACGACCGGCGCGGCGGCGGCGCCCGCGCCGTCGGCCATCCCGGCGACCCCGCAATTCTACCGGCCGACCCCCGGCATCGGCCAGCCCGATGGCCGCATCCACATCCAGGAACAGGTGACCGACATCGGCCGCGACGCCGAATGGATGCACGACATCGTGCTGATGCCGATCATCACCGCCATCTCGCTCTTCGTCCTCGGCCTCCTCCTCTGGGTCGTGGCGCGCTATCGCCGCAGCGCGAATCCGGTGCCGTCGCGCACGTCGCACAACACCGTCATCGAGGTGGTGTGGACGCTGGCCCCGGTGCTGATCCTGGTCGTGATCGCGGTGCCGTCGATCAAGCTGCTGGCGGCGCAATATGCCCCGCCCAAGGCGGACCTGACCGTCAAGGTGATCGGCCATCAATGGTACTGGTCCTATCAATATCCCGACAACGGCGATTTCGAGGTGGTCTCCAACATCCTGAAGGAGGACGAGGCCAGGAAACGCGGCGAGCCCCGGATGCTGGGCGTCGACGAGCGGATGGTGGTGCCGGTCGGCGCGGTCGTGAAGGTGATCGTCACCTCCGACGACGTGATCCACAGCTTCGCCGTGCCCGCCTTCTGGACCAAGATGGACGCGGTGCCGGGCCGGCTGAACGAGACCTGGTTCAAGGTGAACCGCCCCGGCCTCTATTACGGCCAGTGTTCGGAGCTGTGCGGCGCGCGCCACGGCTACATGCCGATCGCGGTCGAGGTGGTGTCCAGGGCGCAGTTCGCCCGCTGGGTCGCGGCCAAGGGCGGCACGATCGGCGGCAGGCCGACCAGCAGCGACGCCACCGCCAACTCGCCGATCGCCAACCCCGATCCGACGACCGTCGTCCAACCGCCGGCGACCCCGCCGGCCGTCGGCGCCGCCGTCGCCGCTCCCATCACGCAAGGCGCCACCGCCAACCAGGGTTCCCAGCCATGACCGACATCGCCGCCACGCCCTCGGCCTTCCAGGCCGGCCATGGCCACGCGCATCATCACGACGCCGATCACAGGCCGGCGTTCTTCGCCCGGTGGTTCATGTCGACGAACCACAAGGACATCGGCACGCTCTACCTGCTCTTCG
>CAXTHU010000027.1:0-19974 GCA_964244125.1 uncultured Sphingomonadaceae bacterium | reverse complement strand
CGCGCCAGGCATAGACGTTCGGCTCGCCCAGGATTGGCGGGAGCTTCACCGTCGCCTTCCACCTCGGCGCACCTGCCAGCACCGTCGTCTTCGCGCGCCCGGTCCACTCGGATCGGTTGACCTGCGTCTTCGACCCCGGACGCCACTCTATATCGGCGGGCACGGGAGCCGCCGGCATGGTCACGATGGCCATGGATCAGACTCCGGGCAACGACGGTCGGGCGGCGGCGGTGATGGTGCGACCGCGCGCCGCCTCGACCAGGACCGGGGCGTAAGCGGCCACCGTCTGCTCGCTGATCGCACGCGATGTCGCGACCACCTTCGTGTTGAACTCCGACGATGCCTCAACCTTGATCCGGAGATCGGTTCGGCCGCCGCCACCGCTTCCACGCCCGGTGAGGGGCGGCAAGGTCGGCGAAGAGAACCTCGGCAGCACCGGCCCGCCATCGGCGAAACGCGGCAGGTGTCCATGGTTGATGGCATGGATCAGCGGCAGGTGTTGCCGGGTGGCGGCGGCGTTGACGATATACTCTCCGGCCGAGACCCGCGCCAGGATGCTGTCGCTGCGCGGGCCGCCGGGGCCGCTGATAACGCCACCGTCGGCATACCCGAGCACCAACCCGCCATCCGCAAAGCCCAAACCGATCGCGCCCGCCAGCGGCCTCAGGATTGCCTGCCGCACGGCTATCCGGATCAGGTCCGCGATGATCCCGTTGGCAACCCCCTTGAAGGCGTCGCCAAGCGACCGCGCGCCGGTGATCGCATCGGCGATGCCATCGCCCAGCGACTGAAGACCCTGCACCTCGATCGACTCCAGCGCCTCGTTGATGCCGGCTGCCTCATTCTTCAGATCCCGGCCGAAGGCCTGAAGCGGGGTCGCGTTGCGCTGATCCAAATCCTGCCGCTCGGCCGCCTGTCGCTCGGGCAGTCGGCCAAGGGCCTCGACCGCCCCCTGCCGCTCCTCCGGCGAGCGTGTCGCGTCGTCACGCAGATGCTCCAAGGCCAGCCGCTCCTCGCGCTGGCGGATGGCGAGGATGCGGGCCTCGATTTCTCGGCGCTCGGCAGCGGTGCCGGCGATGCGGCCATAGATATCCAATAGCGTCGTCTGGTCGTCCAGGCCGGCCCGCTGCCGCTCGAAGGCCGCTTCCGAGACGTCATGCGCCCGCCGGGCGGTGATGACCTGCTTGTCGCTCTCGGCGGTCTGGGCATTGATGTTGCGGAGGTGGTCGGCCTGCGCCTCCGTGATCCGCTTCAGCGACAGGTCGGACGCAATCTCGTCGTCGCGGGCGCGCTTGGCGATGTCGACGCGCTCGCGCTCGATCGACGCCCGCTCATCGGGATCGTTGCTCAGGTCAGCGCGCGAGGAGCCAAGGTCCAGCCGGGCCCGCGCTTCCGTGGCGGTGTAGGCGCGGGCGTTGCGCTCAGCTTCTTGACGCTTGGATTCGGCTTCGCGGGCGAGCTGGTCGGCAGACTTTCCCTTCGGCCCAGATGGGGCGAGGAAGTCGGAGACCCGGCCGCCGGCGCGTGTCCGCACCAGAGCCTGCGCATCGGCCGAAAGCAGAGGGCCGCCACCAACAGTAACCCGCGACCGGATTTGATCCGTCTGGGTTTTGTCATAGTCCTTTAGGAGCGATGTGCCGGTCGGGGTTTTCGAGAAAGGACTGTTCCCGGTGAGCACCCTCCCCAGAATACCCTGTCGCGATAGCAAGCCGGTGAAAGCATCGACTTCGCCGTAGACCGAACGGAGTTGCTGGTTCAGACTTGGCACGCCCGCAGTGAAACGGGACGCCGCATCAGTCACGGCGAGCAAGGCATCCGCTAGTTGAAGAATGGACGTGGCGTTATCCGCAACAGCACCCGATATCTTGGCTTCGAGCACCTGCTTAACGGCCGCCAACTTGTCAGCCGCATCGTCCGCGTGAGCGATTTGGTCAGCTGATAGAACCAGCCCAAGGCGTTGAGCCGCCTGCGTTAGCTCGTCGATTTGCCCGCGTCCGGAGCCGAGCAGGGTGTCGAGCTGTTGCCCGGCTTTTCCGAACAGAGCCACTTCAATGGCCGCTCGTTTCGCCGGGTCCGGTATCAGCCCGAGGGCGTCGGCAATCCGAGGAATTACGTCGCCGGCCGTCTTTCCGCTCAGGGATGCGACTGAGATGCCGAGTGCCTCAAACGCCTTCGCCGGTTCCTTGGCCCCCAGCTGCGCCTTCCCCATGGTCTGGGTTAGCTTGCCCAGACCCTTGTCGAGCGTCTCCTGTTCGATCCCAACTTGCGAGGCGGCGTAGCGGAACCGTTGCAGGTCGTCGGTCGTGACGCCAAGCTGCTGTGCCACCTCGGCGAGCGAGCTGGCATAGGCGAGACCATTCTTTGCCAAGGCGATCAGCCCTGCGCCGCCAAGGGCTCCGGCCAAGCCAGCGGCGGCGCCGGTGGCCAGCCCGGCGAGCGTCGATTTCAACGTCGAGATGGGACCGCCGAGTGCGGCGAAGCGGCCGTCGATCGCCGCAAGCTGGCCGTCGGTCTTGGCTCGAAACTGCGCCACCGCCACATCCGCAGTTTTCAGGTTGCGGATCAGCAGCTCGGTCGAGGCGCGGATTTGAAGCTCAAGCGTGCGGGTGTCGGACGATTGCGCCATGCTGCCTCCTTATGCTTGAGGCGATTTCCGCTCAGGCCGGCGGATTCATCTCGCGCCACACCTCATAGGCCGTCCAAAACTCGTGCGGCGTCGAGGCCCAGAACATGCCGGGCGACCAGCCCAGCGCCGCCATGGCAAACCCGCTCAGGCGGCGGCGGGGATCGGCTCCGTCGTCGGCGGCTTCGCCGGAGCCTTCGCTTCCCCCGCTGCGGTGTAGCCCCCGGTCGCGGCCATGTAGAGCAACAGCTCCAGCCGCTTGCCGACGATCAGCGCGCCGGTGTCGACGATGCACTCGCCGACGGTGCGGGCGTTGAACGCGGACAGGGTGGCATTGCTGGTCGCGCGACCTTGGGCCTTGACGCATTCGGTGACGACTATCGCCGCGTGTTCAAGCGACAGGCCATTCGTGCCGGCCGCATCGGCCAACTGGATGATGGTGCGGCCGGTCTGGCGCTCGATCGCGACCTGCGCCTCATAGGACGGGCGGAGGATGTAGGGTACGCCCTCCAGGTCGACGCTGATCTCGCCTCGCGTCTCGTTGGCCTCGCTCACGCCACGCCACCCTGCGGGGCCGTATCGCCGCCGCCTTTTCCTTTCGCCGGCTCAGGCGCAGGCTCGTAGAGCGCGCGCACCTGCCGATACACGTCGGGCAAGTCCGCCGCCGCGATCATGACGGCCAGTTCCTGCACCGGGAAAGCATCGCCGATATGCGGATGCAGCGCGCGCGCCAGGTGAGCGGCTGTGCCGGCGCCGGCGAGCTGGACCGCGATCTCGTCCGCATCGCAGCCCGTCGTTGCGAGCAGCGCGGCATTGAGGTCGGCGGGCTTGCGGATGGCGAGTTTCTGTTCGCCGATGGTGATGGTCATCGTGACTTCTCCTCAGCCCAGAGTGTCGGTGGTGGGCGCCCCGGCGCCGGTGAACGTGGTCTTCACCGCGACGGCGGCATTCTGGTCGAAGCCGGTGCTGTCGAGGTTGGCATAGACCGGCCCGGCGAAGACCACATCGCCGGTGGCGCCGGTGAGGCCGCCCTTTCTGATCTGGATGTTAATCGGAGCCGGCGTGGCGGCGTTCGCCAACGTCTCCAGCCGCGTATAGCCGAGCGCGTCGGGCAGGTTGGGGAGGATGCTCAGGTCAATCGAGAGCGACCGGAGGCCCGGCGCGGACGAGCCGTAGCCGCCATCGTCCTTGGTGCTGAGGTCGATCGAACCGGAGGTCCGGTTGATCGTGCAACCCTGCTGGCCCTTGATGACGGTATAGGTGCCGGCCGTCGCGCTTTCGATCCAGACCATGTGATCATTACCAAGCTTCTTCGCCATCGTGCTTCTCCCATGTGAAAAAGCCGCGCTGGCGGAGCGCGGCGGTTGGATCGAGCCGGATCAGTCGGCCTGCTGGGCGGTGATCTCGAATTGCTGGAGGCCCTGGTAGGTCACCCCGTCGTCGAGCAGATCGTCGGCCGATTGCAGCCACCGGGCGTCGGAGAGTTCGGCGCCGTCGGCGATCATGTCGGCACCTTCGATCGCCTCGCGCCCGGCATGCATCATCGCGAACAGACCGCGCCGGGCCTTCCCGCGGAACACGTAGATGACGTCGACGACGTGTCGTTCGAGACTGTCGTGCTTCCCGCCGATCTCCTCCGCGTCGATAGCGCCAACGACGATGAAATCCGGCTGCTGATCCGGCGGGACATGCTGGAACACTGGCCAGTCGAGGTTGCCGGCGGCCAAGGCAGCGAACACCGTGTCCTGCGTTGCCGACAGAAGATCAGTCGCCATTCAGCGTTCCTTCTCCGGCGCGGGCCAGCACGTCATTCCAGAACAGGCCGATACGACGCTGGAAGTCGGAGCGTAGATCGGGGCGCTTCTTATAGACGAAGTGCTGCGCCGCCCGTGCTTTCACCCGCAACTTGTATGGCGCGACACCGCGCTTGCGCGTGACGTTAACCGTCTGGGCCTTGCGCCCCTGTTCGACGATAAAGCCATAGAACAGCTTCGCACGCCCCCGTGGTGTGCCGACCAGACCAACACGAAGCCGCAGCGACTTCCTGAGCAACTTCTTCGACAAGCCGGCCAGAAGCTTCCCGCTCTTGACCGGAGCGTCCGCGCGCTGCGCCGCCAGCACCCGCTCACCGTAGGCGTCGAGGATGTCTGCCGCTTCTTCGTTCACGGCCGCAGGCATCTGCTTGAGCAAGCGGACGAACGCGCGATCCCCGCGCACGCGGCTGCCGGGCATCAGCCGATCTCGACCGCCGAGGTGTCGGCGAAGATTACGGTGGCGCGGCGGGTGCCGTCGGGATCATCGGCAGAACGGACGTTCAGTTCCTTGCCGTCGTAGACGATCTGGTCGCCGGTGGAGATGTCGGGTCGACATCGGATCGTGATTTTGTAGGCGGAGATGCCTTGGAGTGCCTGAGCAACAACGGCCTCGCGCCCACTCTGACTGATCACCTCCGCCCACAGGTCGGCGAGTGTGGACCAGGTCGTGATCTGCCCGCCCTTGCCATCGTCAACATCAGTGGGCCGGCGGATTATGATGCGGCTACGCATCCGGCTGGCGAGGTCGGTCGGCATCAAAGCGTCATCCGCCGATGCTGGCGACAGAGCGAGGATGCCGCTGTCACGACCGCCTCGGGAAGCTCGGTTCGGTTCTCATACATGCTCGTGATGAGCACCAGCATGGCTCGCCTCAGACTGAACGGCACGTCGGCTGGGGTCGGGAACCCGGCCTCCAAGGTAACGGTGACCGCGCCGGCGGCGGCTGCCGTGCGGGGCCATACTTTGCCAATGCCAGCCACCATCCTCACCGGGCGGCGTGCGAGCGAACCGATGTAATCACCCGCAACCAGCGTCTGCTCGGCGCCGGCGGCGTCCAGATAGTCGATGCTGAGAATGTTGCGGATCGGCCACGCATGAAGGTCGACCCAGCCTTCCAGGCGATCCCGCGTCTCGACCACGGTTCTGGCCGTCAGGACCAGCCCGGTGAAGCCCTCGACCAATTCCCTCGCTGCGACGATCAGGTTGCCGATCAAATCGTCCTCGTCGGTATCGGCGGAGCGAAGCCGGAGCTGGACCTTGGCCTCCTCCAGCGTCACCGGCTCGGCCGCCGGCCCCTGAGCGCCGAGATAGGCGGCATAAGCGTCGACGACTTCGACGTCGCTCACCTCGGACCCCAAGCCGAGCAGCGCTCGCATCTCGGCAATCGTCATCGGATCGGCTCCGCGCGCGCCGTGTAGGCCCGGCCGTCAGGGCTTGGCATCACATCGACGAGCATGACAGGCTCGCCATCGAGGATGCCGGAGCGCGCGTCCTGCGGGCGCTTGCTAGAGCGATTCGGGGTGAACGCCAGCACGCCGCGGCTGATGCCGCAGATGCCGTCGAACACGCCGGAGATTATCAACGGGCGGCGCTCGCCGTTGTCGATCCTCATTGCTGGCGCACCGTCAGGACGACCGTGCGCTCGTATTCCTGCGACGGGCTGGAGTCGGTGCGGACCAACACGGCGACGCCGACCTGAAGGCCAGCCCCGTTGAAGACGGGATCGAACTGATTGCCCGGGCTGACCCGGAACCACAGCTGGATGCGCTTGCCGTCCGTACCGATGATGGGATTGCGCCCGCCGCCGCTGTCGATCATCACCCCGGCCGAAACGCCGGGCGCCAACATGGTGAGCGCCAGGATTTCGATGATCTTCTCGCCGGTCTCCAGATGCTGCGTCCAGTCCATCGCATAGAGCCGACGATCTGCGGGATCAAAGGGGCGCGGGAAGCTCGCCGCATCGGTGGGAATGGGCGAGGCGACGACCGGGACGACACCTGGCTTGATGACCGCGAGCTGGCCCGCCGGGACCGTAATCGTGCCGGTGCCTGCGGGTGTCTCAACCGCAAGGAAGCCGAAGGCGATAAGGTGCAGCAGCATCAGTAGTGCGCCCAAACCCCGGTGGCGGCGGTGCCGCTGGTCGGCGCATCAATCATCAGGGCGCCGATAGGGTTGATGCCGGCGACCAGAGGATAGTTGGCGCGCGCCGTGCCGTCGGGCTGCTTGAGGTTCACCCGCCCGGCCGTCTCGGCAACGATGAACCGGCATGCCCCACCGGCGAGGTTTCCAGAGCCCAGCGTCACCGGGACATAGACGTCGGCGGGCGAAGCCTTCTTGTCGGTGGTCGGCAGCGGGTTCGACGCCGCGACGTCCGCGGCGGAGCCATCTGCGCCGAAGGCCACCTTCGTGCGTGGCCAGAGGGTGCCACCGATATCGTCGGCCGCAATCACCGTGCCGGTCGGGATGGGGACGGTCGCGTTATCGGTCATGCGGCACCTCGTGAAAATGGAAGGGCCGGCGGTCAGGCCGGCCCTTCAGGTTTCCCGGAGCAGGGAGGCTTCCGGGGTTCAGACGGCCTTAGCGGGCCGACGCGTCGTGCGGTTCACCGCGACGCTCGGCTCACGGGGCAGGGACACGACGCCGTCGCCGATCGCCAAGATGAAGCCATCGTCGTTCAGCGCGCTCGGTTCGGCACCGTAGGTGTGGACGACGCCCGGCTGGCGCTCGACGGGCGGCTCGCCCTTCAGCGACAGGGCGCCGCGCGCGACAAGATCGGCCGCGTCGACCTCGGTCATCTGCCGCGTGTCGCCGCGGGCGTAATCCTTGCCGTCGCCGTGCATGGCGCGGTGGACGTCGTAGGTTTGTTTCTCGGCCATTCGAGCCTCCACGAAGGCGGGGCAGGCCGGAGCCCGCCCCGCTAGGTCATCACGCGTTGGTGAAGGTGCCGTCGACGAAGGCTTCCGGTCGATAGACCGTCAGCGCCAGCCTCTCCTCGGCCAGAATCGTCACCATGTTGCGCCGGAAGTTGTCGCCGTCCTCGGTCGACACCAAGACACCCGACTGCTCGCGATCAAACAGCTGGGCGCCCATCTTCCACGCGCCGACGGTGAACTCGCCGACCGTCTGCGCCATGGTCGGAACCACCGGCAGGCCCCACAAGGTCGGCGACAGCGTGCCCTGCGGGTTGCCGATGAGGTAACGACCCTCGCCGTCCTTCATCATCTCGATAATGGCCCAGTCGATCGGGTGGAGCACCTGGCCATCCGCCGGATACAGCGCCAGCGACACCTGAAGCTGAGCGATCCGGAGCTTGTCGATCATCGACGGGGTGGCGAAGCCGGTGAGGCCGGCCGGCACGGCATAGTCGGCCGCCTGCGGCTTGATGCCGGACAGGTTCTGGCCGTTACCGTCGCCTTTCAGCAGCTGCACATCCTCGACGAAGCGAAGGCCGTAGCGGAGACGATTGTCGATCATCGAGCGCAGGCCCGGTGCATCGGCGAGGATTTCCGCCGAGGCCAGGAACCAGTGGGCGATCTTGCGCACCGGCGCGTTCTTTAGGTCGAGCTTCAGGCTCGACTCGGGCTTCAGCGTGCCCTCGGCGACCATGCCGGCATTGTTGGTGAAGCCGGTCTCCTGAACATACTCGATCGAGCTGGACGAGGTCTGGCCCGGCGCGATCAGGTTGCGGATGGTCAGCTGCCGGTCGGGCAGCAGCATCATCGGCGACTGGATGCGATCGGGCCGGACCAGATCTCCGGCCGAGCCGTTGGCATCGGTGGTCAGCGACGTGATCGCCTTCACTTCGATGCCGACGTTCTGGCCCTGCCGCGCGCCGTTGGCGAAGGCGGACTTGAACGCCTCGCTCTCGACATACTGCTCGCCGATGGACTTCGTCTCCCCCGGCTGCTGCGGGCCGCGGCGAGCCATCTTCTGCTCCAGGTCGTCGAGGCGCGACTTCGCCTCGTTCATGCCCGTGAGCGCCTGATCGGCCAGTTCCTTGGCGGTGGTGGAGAGGGGCACGCCCTTCTCCGCCTCGGCGAGCGCCTTTTCGGCGATGGCCTTCACCTCGTTATGCTTGTGCTCGAACAGCGCCTTGGTCTCGGCGGCCAGCTCGGCCACCGACTTCGTCTCGGTCGTCATATCGAAAGTCCATCTATGGGAGGGGTGGCGTCTCACGACGCGAAGCCCGGTGGGGATTAGCTGCTCAGCCCGTTCAGGAAGCTGCGCAGGTCGTCGTCCGCCTTCGCCTCGGGCTCCCCCCGAAGATGCGGCGTCGCCTTGGCCGCAATCGCGGCGGCAAGGCTCTTCGAGAAGCCGCCTGCATCCCGCAGGAACTCCTCGAACTCACGGACGGACGGCATCTCGCCGCCGTCCAGAAGGGATTTGATCTGGGTCACGATGGCTCGATCGTTCATGCCGACCGGCACCAGCGACACCTCGTTCAGCGCCAGTTCGTGCAGTTGCCGGGTCTTGCCCTCAAAGCGGTGCTTCAGCGTCTTGTAGCCGATCGACAGGCCCGGCAACGCACCGGCCTCGGCCAGAGCATGCGCCTCCTGACCAGCGACGGCCTTCATCGCGAAGCGGCCTTCGACATTGAGGGCCGTTCCCGTCTCGCCGAACTTGAACCAGCTGCCGACGGCACGCTTGTGGTCATGGAACAGCAGCATCGGCACCGATGCCCGACCGGCGATGGCCTTCGTCAAGGCGCCCGGCATGATGACATCACCGCCGTGATCGACGTTGCCGTAGCCGGCCGCGACACCGGCGATGTAGCCGGCCTCGTCTATGGCCTTGATCTCGAAGCCGAAGCCGAGCTCGCTCATCAGGTGATCCTTCGGTCGAAGATGCTGCAGAGCCACTTCCTGGCCCTCACCCAGAATGACGGCCGCGCCGGAGGAAGATCGGCGTCCGGCGCCACCCACTGCACGCGGGCATCGTCCAGCGACACCGTCGGGCGGGGGACGCCGGCCTGCGTTTCGCCGGCAAGGATTTCCTCCGCTGTCGGCAGCTTCCAGAAGACGGGATCACTCATCGGGCCTGTCCTCCGCCGATCGTGCTTCGTTGATGGGCACATTCTGCATCTGCATCCGCGGGACATCCCCGCCGGGCACAGGTGGCAGGCTCTCCAACGACCGGACCTCGTTGATCGTCATCCAGCCCGCGGCGAGCGCGGCGGTGTAGAACGCCGATCGCCCGGCACTGTCGGCGCGGAGGAACGCTTCGACATTGAACTTGATCGACACGCCGGCGGCACGATCGGCACGGGTCAGCAACTGCTTCGCGAGCGCACCCTCGATCCGCTTCAGGCGCTTGCGCATCTTGAACTTCAGCACCGACAGCGTCTGTTCGGTGATGCTGGAGCCGAGCGTGGTGTTGCCCAGCATCTGGCCGACCAGATGCGGGTCGACCTCGAACACCCGGCAGATTTCCTCGACCGACAGGCGCCGGCTTTCGAGCATCTCGGCATCGTGCGGGTTGATCGACAGCTGCGCCCACTTCACATCGCCGTCCAGCAGCATCGGGCGGCCGGCGTTCAGGGCGCCGACGAACTTCTCCTGCAGGAGTTGTTCGAGAATCTGCCGCTGTTCCCCTGTCAGGATTTTGTCGGTCGACAGGACGCCTGACGGCCGCACGCCGTTCGCGAATATGCTCGCCGCCGCCCGTTCGATCGCCAGCGCGGAGGCGAAGGCCTGGCGGCAGACGGCGAGCGGGGACACGCCGCCAAGCGGATTGCCGCCAAAGCCGCGGACATGCAGCATGTCGCCCTGGCCGACGACGTGCTCACCATCTCCATCGGTCCAGCGGTAGACGAGATCGCGGTTGAAGTCGCGCGACACGGCGACGATGTCGGGTCGGACCGGCGTGAGCGACACGATGAAGTCGCCGTCCCGCCGCTCGATCTCGGCATAGGCATTGCCGTGCAACTCGATGCTGGCGACCATGAACTCCCAAAAATCATAGGCCGACTGATCGTAGTTGGGGCTGTCGTGCAGCAGCCAGTAGAGCGGATGGCCGGCATCCTCGACCGGCACGCCGCCGGCGCCCTTGCGCTGCACCGTGAGAGGCAGGGCGGCAATATTGCCGGCCCAGAAGCTCACGCACGCCCAAGTCGTCGACAGCCCGATTGCAGCCTGGCCGCCGGCCGCCGTCGTATCGCTGTACCGCTCGACCGTCGTGATGTTGCCGCGGCGGAAGTTGTCGCCGTCCTGGCGGCCCGGCACGAGGGCGGGATAACCGATCGACGGCAGGCCTTTCGTCTCCGTCGTCCGCGACGCGGTCCAGCGCGCCTCGGCAAGTTCTGCCCGGGCAGAAAGTTGATAGCCGGTGGCGCTCATGCCGACAGGCTCGCGATCCATTTGTCGACGGTGTCGCTCGGCGGCATGGCCGTGGCCGCGCCGATCGCCATACAGAGCGCGACCGCGGCATCGATCTTGTTCACGGCGCGCTCCTTTGCCAGCCAGCGGTTGGTCCAGCGGTCTTCGTCCGTCACCGCCGACATCATCGCCGAGATCAGCACCGTGTTGCTCCTCAGGCGGATGCGCCGCTCGAGGATCGCATCCTCCAGCTCGCGCAACGAGCCCGGCATCCACAGCCCTTCGACAACCGCCCCGGCAGACTTCGCCGCTTCGGCCATGGCCTCGGTCGGCTTGCCCTTCTTCGTGCCGCCCTGCGGGTGCTCGACGAACGACAGCGACAGCCCGAGCCTGGCGACCTCCTCCTCAAACCGCCGGAACGCGTAGCGATCGTAGGCGACCAGTCGGATGTCGAAATCGCGGTCATATTCGGCCAGCGCCTGGGCAACGTGGTCGAACCGGATGCTGATCCCCTTGGGCGCGTGGAGATCGCCCGCCTTCACCCATTCCCGATACGGCGCCTTGTCGCGCAGGCTGCGCGCGTCGAGCGTGTCACCCGGCGTCCAGGCCTCGATCCACGCATCGAAGGTTGGCTTCACCACCAGCTGCCGGACGCCGTCCCGCTCCGCCTCGACCTCCATCTCGCCGGTGCGGACGACTGCGGCGAGCGCAGTGATGTCCTTGTTCTGCGAGAGATCGAGGCCGATGGCGATGGGCTTGCCGCGATGCTCGGCCGGGTCGAACGTCTTCAGCGCGGGCTCCAGGGTCGCCCGCGTCATCCATGCCGTCTCGGCCTCGGTCCAGACGCAGAAATGGAGCCGCAGGATGCCGTTGAGCTTGCCCGGCATCGCCTTGGCCTGGGCGACGACGCCGGCGAGATAGTCGGCCGTGATCGTCACCCCAAGAAGTGGGTTCGCCTTCGGCCAGCACGTCGGATCGGAAAGCGGGTCATCGCCGGGATCGAGACCGCAGACGAAGCCGAAGGTCGTGTCGTCCAGCGGCTCGCCGAGATAATGGGGATCCTCGTCCTTCGCGTTCGGGTTGCCCGCCGCCACCCTGACGGCGTGCCCATGCTCCTCCCAGCAGATCGAATTGCGGTCCGAGCCGCTGTTCGTAATCATGAACAGGAGCGGCTGGCGCCGGAACTTGAAGCCCCGCTCCAGCATCTCCATCACGCCGCGATCGGGATGCTCGTGCACCTCGTCGCACAGCCCGAAATGCGGGCGCGGCCCCGACCCCGTCTTCTTCGCCTCGCGGCTGATCGGGCGGAAGAACGAGCCGGTCTTGAGGTAGGCCAGGTTGAACACCCGACCCGGCCCGCCGCTCTGCTTCACCCGCGCCGCCAGGTCCGGTGACTTGTCGACCATGTTCACGGCATCGCGGAACAGGATGCCGGCCTGATCCTTCGTCGCTCCCGCCGCGTATATCTGCGCGCCGGCCTCACGGTCCGCCATCATGCCGTAGAGCCCGAGGCCGCCGGCGATGGGCGACTTCCCGTTGCCCTTGCCCTGCTCCACATATGCCCGCCGGAAGCGCCGGGTGCCATCGCGCCGCAGCCACCCGAAAATCGACCCGACGATGAACGCCTGGCTTTCGTGCAGGATGAGCGGATGCCCCTCGAACTGCCCTTCGCTGAGCCGAAGTTTCCCCTCAAAAAACCGGAACGCCCGGTCGGCCGCTTCGGGCGAGAAGGCGAAGCCGCGCCGGCCCGCCTGCTTCAGATCGTCGAGGTGGCGGCGGCAGGCGTTCCGGATATGCGGCCCCGCTATGACCTGCCCGCCCGTCACCCGCTTGGCGTAGGCGGTGACCCTATCAGTCGAACGTGTCGTCCGTCCCCTCGTCATCCTGGTCGCCGCGATTGCGCTCATCGGTCAACCCCAGCTCCCCCATGTAGGCCCGCATCTGGCCGTGCTTCGCCGCCGGAAACCTCGCCGAATTGAATCTGAACTCGTGCCACAGTTCGCAGAAGGCGATCGCTGCGGCCTCGCGCGCGACGTCCAGCCACCCGGCCGGCGCAATGTATCGATCCCATGCCCGGCGACCCTCACCCTTCAGGAAGGCTGGGCGCGTCAGCTTGCCGAAGCCATCCGTCGCCGCCGCCACCTTCTCCGCATCGGCCTTCGGCCCGTGCCGGGTGACGTTATGGGTGCCGTCGACCAGCCTCAGTCGGGCCGGCTTCGGCTTCGCGCCGCGCGTCGCCATATTGGCAATCCCCGAACATCAATCTGCAAAATCGTGAGATTTCGTACCATGCGGTGTCCGGCCCCCGCCACCCCCGGATTTCGGCCCCCCCCCCCCCCGGAGGGGGTGGCGGGGGGGGGGGCAGGGTCAGGCGGGCCACCCGTCGACCCCGCAGGCCACCCTAGGGGGGCGATGCCCGAACTGCTCCGCCGTCACCTGATCGTGATGCGCCTTGCACAGGTTGCGCGTGTTGCCGTCCTCGTCGGTGCCACCGAGTGCGAGCGGTCTGATGTGGTCGACGACGGTGGCCAGCTTGGTCCATCCCTCGCCCTCGCACATCTCGCATAGGCCATGGGTCCGAGCGAGACGACGTGCGCGCTGGGCCTTTCCCGCGCTGCCCCGGAGGCGCTCTACCATGGCCACCTCGTGTTGTTCGCGGCGGTTTGGACCATTACGGCAGTGCCGTAACTATTCCTGTTGCACATTATACGGCATTGCCGTATAATGGCTTCATGAACACGGTCATCGAAACCAACGCCTACATCGCCGCCGCCAAGGACGCCGGCATGGGTGACGAAGACCGAACGGCGGTGGTCGACGTGATCGCGGTCAACCCCGAGGCGGGCGATATCATGCCGGGCTGCGGCGGGGCGCGGAAGCTGCGGTTCGCGAAGCCGGGCAAGGGCAAGTCGGGCGGCTGGCGGGTCGTCACCTACTATGCCGGCGCGGACTTGCCCGCCTTCCTCCTGACCGTGTTCGAGAAGAGCGAGAGGGCCAACCTGACGAAGGCCGAGCGGAACGCGCTCGCGAGGCTGACGAAGACGCTGCGGGACAGTCTCTAATCGACCCGCGTCATGCCATGGAGGGTAACATGAAGAGAGCATTCGACAAGATCGCGGCGGGGCTGGACGATGCCATCGCGCACGCCAGGGGCGAGGAAGGCCGGGCTCGGGTCGCGGCGCCGCTGGACGTGGCGGCCGTGCGCGCTCTCACCGGGAAGACGCAGGCTCAGTTCGCGACCGCCTACCGCCTCCCGGTCGGGACGGTGCGAGATTGGGAACAGAGACGCCGACAGCCCGACGCCCCGGCCCGCGTGTTGCTGTCCATGATTGCTGAGGATCCTCAGGCGGTCGAAAGGCTGGTCGTAAAGGCGAACGCGCATTCTGGGTGATCGACATCCTAAAACGCGAACCAGCGACCTATGAACACGAAAGCCGACCCTCTCGGATCGGCTTTGGGCACATCATTCGATGCTGACGGAATCATGCCGCGAAACGGACTGTGCGTCAAGCGGCACCTGGCGCGTGCATCCACTCAGCCAATCGCTGGAGGGACGCAGCGATCGACGCGGTGAAGCGCAGGCGCTGCTGCCCATTGCGCAAGGCAGGCAACTCGTCGTCCACCAGAAGGCGTTCAACCAGATGCAGCATCTTGCCCGGGATCACCTCCCGTGCCAGACGCAACGTCTTCCGTGCCGCAGCCTGTGCCTCACTGCGAGCGATTCCATAGGCCTGCTCGCCACCGCCTCCGCGGCCCTCGCCATAATTCGCCACGACACGCTCGCTGGCGAACGCCGCCGAGTGGAGCTTGCGATACCAGTCTGCGGCGAACCACTGCGCATAGGTGAGACGGCCGAGCTTGCGCATGCGGTCGATATGGCTGTCGGCGAAGCGGCGGGTTAGAGCCGGACGCTCTCCAGCCTTGTCGATTTGCGCATCCACCATGCCGTGATGGCGCACGATGTCGTTGCCCGCATGCTCGACGGCATGGGCGATGCGCTCGGGAGTGGCGTCGATCGGCGCATGGGGCGGAAGAGCCTTGCCGAATTCGGCTTCCTTCACGGTCTTCTTCGTCTGTTTCGGGTTGGTCGACTTACCCACGCCTATGTGCCCTCGCCTCTTGCGGACCGAACGTCGTCTTCGCCGACGGCTCCAACTGCATCGTCACCGCCGCTCCACCCTTCTGCCTGGCTGCTTGTGGCTGGCGCACCGCCGACCCTCCGGCAGCGAAAGCGCCGGCGACCGCGTGGTGAACCCGCCCTCACAAGTCGCGCACTCGCCGGCCCAGACGAACAGGCTGGTCTGAACACCATCCCGCCGGGTGTATGGCTCGACGTCTACGAGATCGAACCGTTGGCCGTCGATCGTCAGTGCCAACCCCGGACTTGGGATTTCAGCGAAGCCGATCTTCATGCGCCACCGTCTGAGGTCACCGCTACGGCGGGTTTGCCGGAGTGCCGGGGTGCAACTCCGGCAATCCGGCAGCCTCGCGCGCGCGGGTAGTTATATACCAACCTCCTAGTGATAACCCCCTCTTCCAGAGGGGGATTATCACGGAGGTGTGAGCGTGTCCGCGCGTGCGTACGCGAGGGCGCGCGCGAGGGTTGCCGGGGTTGCCGGACCTTGCCGGAGTGGCACTCCGGCACTCCGGCAACCGGGCACAACTCGCCCCTCAATCGACTTCGGCCCATGCACCGACCTCCACGTAATCCGACGTTTCGCGCCTCTCGTTCTGGCGGGAGACGGTGCGCAGGGCGCCCGTCGCCAGCCATGTGCCGATCATCTTTTCGATGCCGGCTTTCGTGCCTGGTTCGTCCAGGTTCTTGTCGAGGACGTAAGCTACCAGCTTCCCAACCCAGAGCTGTGCCTTCGAGTGCTTCCGGCATTTCGCCGGCTCTGCGTGCACGAGCTTCTGGATGTTGAGCAGCTGGCGTGCCGTCACGCCCGCGAATGCATTCGGCGGCTGCCATCGTTGCAGCACGCCGATGCTGTCTTCAGGGCCGGTCTCGTCCTCGTTGCCGAGGCCGACGCTGATGAACTCATACCACTCCGCCGATAGCGCTGGCGGAGCCTTGTTGTTCTTGTCGTCGTGGATCGAAACATAGCGCTTCCGATCGCACTCCGGGATTGCCATGTCCTGGGCGGCATCCCTGGTCATCTTCTGGAGGACCAGCACCGACCGGGCGGCGTTGATCATCGCGACCGCGCCACGGGCATCGAAGGCGGATGCTTCCTGCCCGTTCGGCTTGCGGACGTGATGCGCCAGGCTGACCGCGCAGTTCGCTTCGTGCGCGATCCTGACCCACTCCTTCGACACCGCGTCGATCGCGCCGTTGTCGTTCTCGTCGACCGAGTGGCTGGAGACGAACGGGTCTATGTCGAGATAGTCGATGCCCCTGCCCCGTATCTCCTCGATCAGCGCGGCCGAGATCGGGCGGTTGATCGTGCAGCCACCACGATCGCCGGTGCCGAGCTTCATGAAGCGCGACGAGGGCGAGTCGATGCCGTCGAGGAACAGGCGGTCGCCCAGGTCCGCCACGCTCAGCCCGAAGTGCTTCATGAAGCCATGGACGGCCTTCTCCACCTCCTCCATCTCGTCTTCGAGGTTCCACAGCCACACGCGATGCGGGCCGTTCCAGACCCGGTGGCCGAAGAACTCCCGGCCTGTCGCCAGGCAGATCGCGCGGCCGACCTTGAAGGTGGTCTTCCCGCCGGCGCCGACCCCGACCAGGGCCGACACCTGCTTGCGGCGCAACTCGAAGCCGTAGAGGAACTCGCGCCGCTTGATGGTGGCGGGATCGCGCCAGGCGAAGGGCGTCGCGGAGATGATCGGCGTCGATGACGGTTCGTCCATGCGCGGCTCGTCCGCCCAGGGCCAGCTCGCTTCATCGAGCGCGAGCCGAACGGCGTCTTCCCCGTGCGCGCGTGCCATGTCGTCGAAGTCGATGCTGGCGCTCATGCGGCCTCCAGCCGGGGGAACGCCAGCCGGGCGCCTATCTCCTCCGCCGCCGCCATCGCGGCTTCACGCCCGACGTTCCGTTCGAGATGCGCGTCGTCGTCGCCGCAGATGACATAGTCGAGATCGGGCCGGCGCGACCACCAGAGGCGGGCAACCGCCGGCAGGTTCTTGGCGCTGAACGCCACGACGCAGGGCCACCCGGTCGCGCGGTGAACCGTGTCCATGGTGGCAAGGCCCTCGCCGATCCCGACCTTCTCGCCTCGGCGCGTGAACCGGCCGATGATGTGGAACAGGCCGTCGGTCTGTCCGCCCTTCAGGAACCGCTTCGTTCCATCAGGCGCGATGCGTTGGAGATTCCCGATACGCCCATCGCTGTCGAACATCGGCACCAGGAGGTTCGAGCCGGCCTGCCGAAGGCCATGTGGGTTGAGGCCCTTCCGTTCGACATAGCCGTGCCGGGGGCTGGCCGGCCCTGCCCCGGCCCACATCTCGGCCGCGTCGATCGCCGCCTCGCGCATCGAGCGTCGCCGCTCATGGTCGCGACGCTCTTTCGCCTCCCGCCATTCGGCCTGGAGACGCTGACGCTCCTCCGGTGTCAGGCAATGGGCATCGCCTGCCCGCCATTTGCGGGAAATCCCGAGCCGGTAGTTCCCGAACGCGCCTGCCGGCCGGTCATCGAGGTAGAGGATCGCCCAGCCGTTCTGGCGGCCCTTCCCGTCGCCCTCGCACCGAAAACGGATCAACTCGCCCGACGCCAGCCGCTGCGCGATCGGCTCGACCGGCCTGATGCCCTCCAGCTCCATGCCGGAGATGAAGTCGGCGAGGCCGTCGGCATAGCCGGCTCGCCCGTGTTCGCCGGCATGGCCGGCCTGGCGGACGGAACCGCTCACTGGCCGCCCGCCATCAGCGCCAGCCAGCCGCTCGTGAGCTGATGGACCTTCCGGATCAGCGCGCCGTGCGGGCGCAGCTCGTCGGCCTCGGTCATCCCGTCCGCCTCGATCGCGATGACGGCCGTCAGCAGCGTGGCGATCGGCAAGGCCGCCTTCTCGTCGCCGGTGCAGACCGAGCCGAGATCGGCCCAGCGCCCGCCGGCCAGCGCCAGCAGCGGATCGGCGAACCGCCCGCCCCAGGCATCGCAGCCGGCGAGGAAGGTCGGCAGGTCCATCGCCGAGACGCCGCCGGCGTAGACCGCCGCGCGATCCTCGGACTTGCCCAGCACCCGCCCGACGTCCTTGAAGGTCGCGTCGTCCTCGCGCTTGATGTCGGACAGCGCGCTGCCCTGCACCTCGACCGCGCGCGACGCGGTGAACGTGCGGCGGAGCCGGTGGAAATGCGGTTCGCTCATCCCCTACCCCTCCCACCATGGGAAAGCGCAAGACCGACGCCGGCGAGCTGACGATGGCGATGTGGTGCCTGATGGTCGGCTCGATCGTCGACACCATGGTGGACGGCGCCGTCGACCACGCGCTGATCCACGGGTTCCTCGACCGGCTCCACGGCGGTGTCGATCGCATGCTGCGCGGCGAGGCCCGGCATCTCATCCATGAGATGCTGGAGGTCGTGCGCATGGCGGTGCCGGCGAATGATTGAAAATTCTGATTGTACGGAGCGCGCAAACTGTCACGCGGCAGCTGCCACGATCGGAAGGGCGATCCCAAAAAAGTCGTTCGCGGTAACATCTCCGGCAGTGGCTGCAGCGATCAGCGGCATCGTCTCACGGTCGGGAATGCGCTCGCCGCTGGCATATCGCCTGACAGCTTCGGAACTCCGTCCGATGCGCGGAGCGAAGCTGGCAGGAGCCAGACCCTCCCGCTCCAACCAATCCTTCAACGTCATCCGGTGATCTCCTTGAAACACCATTATGGTGCTTCTAGAGATGCTGCGTCAACACCAATCTGGCGTATGGCCGCGAAGCACCAATCTGGTGCAAAAAGGCGCGTGGCGAGTGTCAACAACATCCAGGCAATGCGCGAAGCCCGGGGCTGGTCGCGGCCGGAGCTTGGCAGGCGTATGGGAACCAGCGGCCAGCAGGTGGAGCGGCTGGAGAAGGCGATGCGCCGACTCACTCAAGACTGGATCGATCGGGCAGCGGAGGCGCTGGCCGTCTCGGCGTCCGATATCATCAGCAAAGGGGCTGACCTCGGTCCAACGGAGCAAGCGACGCGTGCGTTGACAACACGGCCCGATCAGCCGCCCACCCAATCCGCGTCCGCCGGCGAGGTAGTCGAGATCATCCGCCTCGATCTTTCCCTGCCCATGGGGCCAGGCGCTACCGTGGACGACTATGTCGAGGAGGAGCCGATCAGCTTCGACCTTGCCTATGTGCGATCGTTCAGCCGCACGCCGCCGCATCGGCTGCGACTCGCCAAAGGCGTTGGCGACAGCATGTTTCCGACGCTCAACAGCAACGACCTGGTGTGGATCGACTCGACGCAGACGCAGATCAACCAGCAGGATCGGGTCTGGGCGGTATCGATCAACGGGGGTGCGGCGATCAAGCGGCTGCGGCGGCTGAAGGCCGGGCGGGTGATGGTGGTGTCCGACAATCCGGCGGTGGATAATTACGAGGTGGGCGAGGACGAACTGCTGGTCGGGGGCAGGGTGATTCGGTTTGCGAGGGATTTGTAGGGGGCTGCTATGACAGATAAAAAGTATGACGAGGAGTTCGGCGTCGATGTGCCGATCGCAGACGCCCGTGCTACGTTCTCTGGTGTCATGCGCGACGAGATGGCTGAGGCAGAAACACAGGGAACCGACCTCGTCCCGGAAGGCCACATCGAAACTGCCCTTTTCAAGGGCCGTGAGGTTCGCCGTGTTTGCCATGATGGCGAATGGTTGTTCTCGATTGTTGATGTGATTGCAGCCGTCACGGATTCCGATCGGCCAAGCAAGTACTGGTCTGACCTGAAAGGAAAAATGGAGCGAAACGAAGGGTTTGAAGATATTTCCGCTAATATCGGAAGTATCCCCCTTCCCACCGCTGACGGTCGAATGCGGGCTACTGAGGTAGCCAACACAGAGACGTTATTCCGCATCATCCAGTCGGTGCCTTCTCCGAAAGCCGAGCCGATCCGGCGATGGCTCGCGAAGGTCGGTTATGAGCGCATCCAAGAAACTCAGGATCCGGAACTCGCCATCAAGCGGGCCATCCTGACATACCAGCTCCAAGGCCGAACGGACGACTGGATCGAGAAGCGCATACGATCAATCGTATCGCGCAAGGAACTTACGAGGGAATGGCAAAAGCGCGGCATCGCCGACAACA
>CAXTHU010000026.1:0-20698 GCA_964244125.1 uncultured Sphingomonadaceae bacterium | reverse complement strand
GCGCCAGTGGGAGCAGTCCGGCCACTGGGGCAAGTATCGCGAGAACATGTTCGTCATCCCCGACGAGGTGCCGAATACCGGGGACGAGGGGCCGGTCGTCTCGGACGACGCCGCGTGGATGGCGCTGAAGCCGATGAACTGCCCGGCCCACGTCCTCATCTTCCGGCAGGGGATCAAGAGCTATCGCGACCTGCCGCTGCGGCTCGCCGAGATGGGCTGCTGCCACCGCAACGAGCCGCACGGCGCGCTCCACGGCCTGATGCGGGTGCGCCAGTTCACCCAGGACGACGCCCACATCTTCTGCCGCGAGGATCAGCTGGTCGACGAGGTGGCGCGCTTCTGCGACCTGCTCGACGTGGTCTATCGCGACCTCGGCTTCCCCGACTACCAGATCAAGCTCGCGTTGCGTCCGGAGAACCGCTTCGGCTCGGACGAGATGTGGGACTGGTCGGAACAGTCGCTGCGCGATGCCGTCGCCGCGACCGGCCGGGCGACGGCCGCATGGGGCTGGCAGGAACTGCCGGGCGAGGGCGCCTTCTACGCGCCCAAGCTGGAGTTCCACCTGACCGACGCGATCGGCCGTACCTGGCAGGTCGGCACGATCCAGACCGACACGGTGCTGCCCGAGCGGCTCGACGCGTCCTACGTCGGCGAGGACGGCCAGCGCCACCGCCCGGTGATGCTGCACCGCGCGATCCTCGGCAGCTACGAGCGGTTCATCGGCATCCTGATCGAGCATCACGCCGGCCGCTTCCCGCTGTGGCTGGCGCCGGTCCAGGCGGTGGTGGCGACGATCGTGTCGGACGCCGATGCCGCCGCGCTGGCGGCGGTCGGGCGGCTGCGCGCGGCCGGGCTGCGCGTCGAGGCGGACCTGCGCAACGAGAAGATCAACTACAAGGTGCGCGAACACTCGCTGGCCAAGGTCCCGTATCTCCTCGTCCTGGGCAAGCGCGAGGCGGAGGAGGGGACGGTGGCGGTCCGCCGGCTGGGCGATCCCGGCCAGGAGGTGGTCGCGGTGGAGGAACTGGCGGCACGGCTGGCGGCCGAGGCGCGGGCGCCGGATCTGCGAGGCTAACCTTTCGTCATCCCGGCCTTCGCCGGGAATGACGAAAGAGGGTGTTTCCACTCAAGTTCCTGATATGTTCGACTCCGCCATGGACGTCGCCCTCCGCAAGATCATCCATGTCGACATGGACGCCTTTTTTGCGTCGGTCGAACAGCGCGACGATCCGGCGTTGCGCGGCCGCCCGGTGGCGGTGGGCGGATCGCGCGAGCGGGGCGTGGTCGCGGCGGCGAGCTACGAGGCGCGGGCGTTCGGGGTGCGGTCGGCGATGGCGTCGGTGACGGCGCGGCGGCGCTGCCCCGGGCTGGTGTTCGTGAAGCCCCGCTTCGAGGTCTATCGCGCCGTGTCGCATCAGATCCGCGCGATCTTCCACGCCCATGCCGACGCGGTCGAGCCGCTGTCGCTCGACGAGGCCTATCTCGACGTCACCGCCGACCGGCTGGGGCTCGGCTCCGCCACCGCCATCGCCGAGACGGTCCGCGCCGCGATCCGGGCCGAGACGGGGCTGACCGCATCGGCCGGCGTCTCCTACAACAAGTTCCTCGCCAAGCTCGCCTCGGACGAGAACAAGCCGGATGGCCTGTGCGTCATCACGCCGGCGCGCGGCGCCGCCTTCGTCGCCGGGCTGCCGGTGTCGCGCTTCCACGGCGTCGGGCCGCGCACCGCCGAGCGGATGGCGTCGCTCGGCATCCACACCGGCGCCGACCTGCGGGCGTGCGATCTGGCCTTCCTGGAGACGCATTTCGGCAAGGCAGGCGGCTATTACCACCGCGCCGCCCGCGCCATCGACGACCGGCCGGTGCGCGAGAACCGCATCCGCAAGTCGCTGGGGGCCGAGCGCACCTTCTTCGACGATCTGGCGGAGGAAGCCGGCTTGCAGGCGGCGCTGACCCCGATCGTCGAGGAGGTATGGCGCCGCGCCGAGGCCGCCGGCACGGTGGCGCGCACGGTGACGCTGAAGGCGAAATACAGCGACTTCCGCATCGTGACCCGCGCGCGCAGCTTTCCCGCGCCGGTCGATCGGGCGGCGTTCGAGGGGGCGGGGCGGGCGCTGCTGGCCGGCCTGTGCCCGCCGCCGCGCGGCATCCGCCTGCTGGGGCTTACCCTGTCCGCACTGGGAAGCGAGGCGCCGGCGGATCAGTTCGGTCTGGGCCTGTGACGTTCGCTGAGCTGGACGATCCGGAACCGGGCATCGGTTCGCATGTCGGGCACACTTGATGACCGGACTTGCGGCGCTGGACGTGAAGATGAAGTCCGGATCGCTGTCGCTGCCGGTGAACAGCGGCGGATTCTCCCGTCGGCGTCACCTGACGGTCAGTTCCCCAACCCGTCCCCCTTATACTTCAGCTCCAGATAGCGTTGCTGCGTCGCCAGCGCATGGAGGTCGCCCGCCGCCAGCTGGCCGTTCATCCGGCCGAGCTCCTCGCCGATCGTCTCCAGTCCCTCCACCAGCTGGCGGTCGGGGCTGGCGCCGCCGTTCAGCGGCTGGCGGCGCAGAGGCTCCGGCACGCGCTGGTAGCCGCGCACCAGTTCCGGCAGCTCCTCGCCGATCAGCCGCCGCACCTCGATCGCCGCCGGCTCGCGCGGGTCCAGGCCGGCGAGTTGCGGGCCGAGCTGCTCCAGCCCGAGGCTGATCTGGTCGAGCTGGCGCTGGGCGGGGGCGGGGAGGGCGGGGCGCTGTTTTTCCAGCCAGCCGTCGGTGCGGCCGGGAAGCTGGGCGAGATCGGTCTGGGCGACGAACCGCTCGGGCGGCTCGTCGCCGCCGCGCACGGACCAGGCGACGATCGCGCAGCCGACCAGCACCATCGCCAGTATCGTCAGCACCACGCCGCCAAGCCCGATCGGCCCGAAGATCAGCCCCGCCGCCGCGACCGCCAGGATGATCGCGCCGAGCGCGACGATCAGCCGCCGGGCCACTCGCATGAACGCCGCTTTCCGCCGTTCCTGCCGACGCCGCGCCATCTTGCGCCCTTCCGGGCTGATGCGGTGGACCGCCTCCTCGGCCCAGGTGAAGGCGTGGCCGCGCGCGCGGGCGAGCAGCTCGTTGCCCTTGGCGAACAGCTCGTCGGGCGTCTCGGCCACAATCAGTTCTCCAGCCGGAACGGGTCGGCGGGCGTGCCCCCGCCGAGCTGCGCCTGCGCCGCGCCCTCGGCCCGGGCGATATAGCCGCGCGACTTCTCGACCTCGTCGGTCAGTAGGTTCACGGTCGACTTCATGCTGTCCAGCGCCTGGAGCTTGAAGGTGTCGATCGCGTCCATCGTCTGGTAGATGTTCTGGAAGGCGCGGCGCAAGGTCTCGATCGGGATGGTCGCGGCGGCGGCCTGCTGGTGGATCTGGCCGGTCTGGTTCTTCAGCATCTCGCCGGTCGAATCGATGATGTTGGCGGTGGTGGTGTTGAGCGCGACGATCTGTTGCAGCACCAGCTTCTGGTTGGTCAGCGCCTGCGCCACCGTCACCGCCGTGCGCAGCGCCGCGACGGTGGTGGTGGAGGCGCGGTCGACGCCCTTCACCAGCTCGACATTGTTCTTCTTGACGAGATCGAGCGCCAGATAGCCCTGCACCGTCACCGCCATCTGGGTCAGCAGGTCCTGCGTCCGCTGGCGGACGTAGAACAGCGCGGTCTCCTTGATCGCCTTGGCCTTGGCGGGATCGGCGATCTCCAGGTCGGCGGCCTTTTCCTCCAGCCCCTGGTCCAGCGCCTTGGAGACGTGGATCATCTGTTCCAGCCGGCCCATCGCCGCCCACAGCGCCTGCCGCTCGACATCGATCGCGGCGTTGTCCTTCAGCAGCTCGTCCTTGCCGCCGGCCAGCCGCTGGAGGATCGAGGCGATGTGGGTCTGGGAAGATTTGTAGCCGTCGAAATAGTCGCGCAGCTTCGATCCGAACGGGATGATGCCGAACAGCTTCTTGGGCGCCAGCAGGTTGCCGCGCTTGCCCGGATCGAGATCCTCGATGACGCGGCGCAGTTCGGCGAGGTCGGTGCCGACGTTGCCGTCCTTGTCCATCGCCTTGACCGGCCGATCGAGGAAGCGGTTGGACTGGCCCGCCGCCTCGGCGATCTCGCGCCGGCCCATGTTGGTGATGGCGTCCACCTGCCGGCCGAACTCGGGCGAGTTGCTGTCGGCGGCGACGAGATTCGCGATGAAGCCCTCCACCTTCTCCTCCAGCTTGCCCTTCTGGTCCTCGCGCAGCGGCACCAGCCCGGATGCGGCGGCGGTCGAGACCGCCCGCACCGGCTCGGGCGGGGTCAGGACGAGGTCCTGGTCGGTGGTCTTGGTGGTGGTCGCCATGTCTCGCCCTATGAATGCCCGGCGGATGCGAAGATGGCGGGGAACGCCGCCGGGTTCAAGCGCGGCGCCTCGGCGCCGCGCCGATCGACCCGCCGCCGCCCTCGCATCGGCCGGCCGTTCGCGATAGGATGACGACGATGGCACGCGCCTCCAAGACCGGGCCGCCCGCGGGCGACAGCCTCGCGACGTATCGCGCCAAGCGCGATTTCGGGAAGACGACGGAGCCTTCCGGCGCCACCGGGCCGGCCGCCGGCAACGGCTTCTTGGTCCAGAAGCATGACGCCACCCGTCTCCATTACGACTTCCGCCTCGAACTCGACGGCGTGCTGCTGAGCTGGGCGGTGACGCGCGGCCCGAGCCTCGATCCCGACGACAAGCGGCTGGCGGTCAGGACCGAGGACCATCCGCTCGACTACGCCACCTTCGAGGGCACGATCCCCAAGGGGCAGTATGGCGGCGGCACGGTGATGCTGTGGGACAACGGCACCTGGGAACCCATCGCCGGCAAGGACCCGCGCCGGACCATCGCCGAGGGCCACCTCCATTTCATCCTCCATGGCCGTCGCATGAAGGGCGAGTGGATCATGGTTCGGCTGAAGCCGCGCGGGCGGGAGAAGGGCGAGAACTGGCTGCTGCGCAAGGTCGCGGACCAGTTCGCCGGCGGCTCGGACGACCTGGTGGCGACATATCTGACCGGCGTCGAGAGCGGCCTCACCATGGTCGAGATCGCCGCCGGCAAGCGGGCGGAAGAGAAGGGCGCCGGCACGCCGCCGCCCTTCCGCCCGGTGCAGCTGGCGACCCTCGTCGACCATGTGCCGGCCGGCAGCGGCTGGCTGCACGAGATGAAGTATGACGGCTACCGCACGCTGATCTCGGTAGGCGGAGGCAGGGGCCGGGCCTATACCCGCTCCGGGCTGGACTGGACCGACAGGTTCGCCGCCATCGTCGCTGACGCCGCCGCCCTCGACGTCTCCTCGGCGCTGCTGGACGGCGAGGCGGTGGTGCTCGACGCGGAGGGCAGGACCAGCTTCCAGGCGTTGCAGGGCGCGCTCAAGGACGATCCCGGCGCGATCCTGTTCTACGCCTTCGACCTGCTCGCGCTCGACGGCGCGGAGCTGGCCGGCCTGCCGCTGACCGAGCGCAAGGCGAAGCTCGCCGCGCTGATCGGGCCGGGCACGGCCAGGCTGCGCTATTCCGACCATATCGTCGGGCGCGGCGAGGAATTGTTCGAGACCTTCTGCAAGGCCGGCCTCGAAGGCGTGATCTCCAAGCGCGCCGACGCCGCATATGTCGGTTCCCGCTCGGCCGGCTGGGTGAAGACCAAATGCGTCATGCGGCAGGAGTTCGTGATCGTCGGCTGGCTGCCGTCCGACAAGCGGCGCGGCTTCCGGTCGCTGCTGCTCGGCGTCAACGAGGGCGGCAAGCTGCGCTATGCCGGCAAGGCCGGCACCGGCTACACCGCCGACGAGATCGAGCGGCTGACGGGGCTGATGGCGCCGCTGGAGGTGACGGAGCCGACGGTCGCGGCGCCCAGGGCGGCGGTGCGCGACGCGCGCTGGATCGAACCGCGGCTGGTCGCCGAGATCGCCTTCATGGAGGTGACCGGCGACGGCGTGCTGCGCCATCCGAGCTATCTCGGCCTCCGCCTCGACAAGAAGCCCGAGGCGGTCGTCCTGGAACGGGAAGCGCCCGTCGCCGGGATCGAGGCGCCGGCCGCGAAGGCCATGCGGGTCACCAGCCGCGAGCGCGTGATCTTTCCCGAGGGCAAGATCACCAAGGGCGAGCTTGCCGATTACTACCAGGCGGTCGCCGGGATCATGCTGCCCTGGACCGGCAGCCGGCCGATCAGCCTCGTCCGCTGTCCGCAGGGGCGGGCCAAGAAATGCTTCTTCCAGAAGCATGATGCCGGCAGCTTCGGCGATCATGTCCACCATGTCGGCATCGCCGGGAAGGACGGGCATGACGAGCCCTATCTGTTCGTCGACGATGCCGAGGGGCTGGTCGCGTGCGTCCAGATGGGGACGATCGAGTTCCACGGCTGGGGCGCGCGGATCGAGGATGTCGAGAAGCCCGACCGGCTGGTGTTCGATCTCGATCCGGATGAGGGACTCGCCTTTACGGACGTCGTCTCGGCCGCCTGCCACGTCCGCGATCTGCTCGGCCAGATGGGTCTCGCGACCTTTCCGCTGGCGACCGGCGGCAAGGGCGTCCATGTCGTGGCGCCGCTGACGCCGCAAGCCGAGTGGCCGGCGGTCAAGGACTTCGCGCATCGCTTCGCCCTGGTGCTGGCGCAGGCCGAACCCGACCGCTTCACCGCCGCGCTGGCCAAGGCCAAGCGGACGGGCCGTATCTTCGTCGATTACCTGCGCAACCAGCGCGGCGCCACCGCCGTCATGCCCTACAGCGCCCGCGCCCGCGAACATGCGCCGGTGGCCGTGCCGGTCACCTGGGAGGAACTGCGTGGTCTCGACGGCGCCGCCCGCTGGCATATCGGCGATGCGGCGGAGCTGACGAAGCGCGCGGCCTCCAAGGAGCTGATCGGCTGGGGCCGCGCCGACCAGTCGCTGCCGGACCTGTGACGGAGCCCGTCTAACCCTTCGGCCATCGCGCCAGCCAGTCGGCGAGCGCGCTGGCCCGGCCGGGATGCCGCTACAGGAAGCTGTAGGGATCGACATCCACCGCGACCCGCACCCCGCGCGGCCAGTCCAGTTCGCCCAGCCACCACCGTATCACCCCCTGCACGTCCAGTGCGCGCCGGGCGTGGACCAGCAGCCGCTGCCGGTGGCGGCCGCGCAGCATGGCGAGCGGGGCGGGGGCGGGGCCGAACACCGTCATCCCCTCGACCCGTGGCGCCGCCCGGCCGATGCGCCGCGCCGTCTCGACCGCGTCGGCCATCGTCCCGGCCGAGACGATGATCCCGGCGAAGCGGCCGAAGGGCGGCGCCCCCGCCTCCCGCCGGGACGCCGTCTCGGCGGCGTGGAAACGGTCGGCGTCGCCCGAGACCAGCGCTTGAATGACGGGGGCGGCCGGCTCGTGCGTCTGCACCAGCACGCGCCCCGGCTTGTCCCCGCGCCCGGCGCGGCCGGCGACCTGGGCGATCTGCTGGAACGAACGCTCCGCCGCGCGCAGATCGCCGCCCTGCAACCCCAGATCGGCATCGACCACGCCGACGAGGGTGAGGTTCGGGAAGTGATAGCCCTTGGTGACGAGCTGGGTGCCGATGACGACGTCGATCTCGCCCGCTTCCATCCGCGCCACGAACTCGGCCGCGCGCGCCGGCGACCAGAGCGTGTCGGAGGTGACGACGATGGTCCGCGCGTCGGGCAACAGCGCCGCCACCTCGTCGGCGATCCGCTCGACGCCGGGGCCGCAGGCGACCAGCGCGTCTTCCTCCTTGCATTCCGGGCAGGCGCGCGGCGGCGGCATGGCGTGGCCGCAATGATGGCATTGCAGCCGCTGGGTGAGGCGATGCTCGACCATCCAGGCGGTGCAGTTGGGGCATTGGAAACGATGGCCGCAATGGCGGCACAGCGTCAGCGGCGCATAGCCCCGCCGGTTGAGGAACAGCAGCGCCTGCTCCCCTTTCGCCAGCGTCTCGCCGAGGGCGGCGACCAGTTTCGGCGCCAGCCAGCGTCCGCGCGGCGGCGGATCGGCGACGAGGTCGATCGCCGCGATCGCCGGCATGGTCGCGCCGCCGAAGCGCGCGGGCAGCTTCAGTTCGGCATAGCGCCCGGTCTCGACCTGGTGCCGCGTCTCGATCGCCGGGGTGGCCGAGGCGAGGACGATCGGCACCGCCTCGAACCGCGCGCGCATCACCGCCACGTCGCGGGCGTGGTACGTCACGCCGTCCTCCTGCTTGAAGCTCGTCTCATGCGCCTCGTCGACGACGATCAGGCCGAGGTCGGCATAGGGCAGGAACAGCGCCGACCGCGCGCCGACCACCACCTTCGCCTCGCCGCCGGCGATCGCCCCCCAGGCGCGGCGGCGCTGCGACTGCCGCAGGTCCGAATGCCACGCCACCGGCGCGCAGCCGAAGCGCGCGGCGAAGCGGCGGAGAAACGGCTCGGTCAGGGCGATCTCGGGCAGCAGCACCAGCGTCTGGCGGCCGTCGGCCAGGGCGGCGGCGACCGCCTCGAAATACACCTCGGTCTTGCCCGATCCGGTGACCCCGTCGAGCAGCACCGGGTGGAACGCGCGCGCCCGCACCGCCCGGGCGAGCGACCCGGCGGCGGCGGATTGCGCATCGGACAAGTCCGGCGGAGCGAAGGCCGGATCGGGCACGGGATAAGGATCGTCGATCCGCACCTCCACCGGCTCGATCGCGCCGGCCTTCACCAGTCCCCGGATCACCGCGTCGGAGACGCCCGCCGCCGTCGCCAGCTCGCGCACCAGCCCCTGGCGGCCGCCGATCCGCTCCAGCGCCCGCGCGCGCTGCGGGGTCATCCGCTCCGGCGCCTGGCCGGTAGCGCGGTATTCGACGACGGTCGGCGCGCCGTCCAGCGCCGAGGCCGAGGCCAGCGCCATCCGCAGCACGGCGGCGGGCGGGGCCATGTAATAGTCCGCCGTCCACTCGATCAGGCGGCGCAGCGACGCCTTCAGCGGCGGCAGGTCGTAGGCCCGGACCAGGTTGCGCAGGCGGTTGTCGCCGACCTCCGCGTCGGACGGCATATGCTCCGGCTCCCACACCACGCCGGCCAGCTGGCGCGGGCCGAGCGGCGCGAGGACGATCGCGCCGGGCGCCACCGTCATGCCCTGCGGCACGCGATAGTCGAGCGGGCCGAGCGCCGCGTTCAGCAGCACGACACGGGCACGGTTGCGGTTCATCCTGCCTGAGTTAGGGATTGGCGGGATGCGAAGGAAGCGGGAGGTGGCGCGGATG
Organism: uncultured Sphingomonadaceae bacterium; assembly: GCA_964244125.1. Lineage (GTDB taxonomy): Bacteria > Pseudomonadota > Alphaproteobacteria > Sphingomonadales > Sphingomonadaceae > Solisphingomonas. The sequence continues at coordinate 11,466 of CAXTHU010000026.1, read as the reverse complement.
CTGCAACGAAGGACGATCCTGTCGACGGCGTTGCTCGGCGCCGTCGCCGCCTGCACCGGCGCACCGCGCGGCTACAGCCTGGAGGAGGGCGTGCGGCGCCTGCTGACGCTGTCGACCCAGCGTGCTTTCGCCCGCCTCTTTGCGCCCGACGGCTTTTACGACTCGCAGGTGGCGAAACTGCCGCCGTCGCCGGCGCTGGGCGGCAAGGCGGGTTCGCTCGGCGCGATCCTGTCCTCCGTGCTGGAGACGCCGGCGGTGCGCCGCCGCCTGTCGCAGGCGCTCAACCGTATCGCCCAGGACGCCGCCGCCCGCGCCACGCCGATCGTGATGGACGCGATCCGCGGCCTGCCGCCGGGTGAGGCGCTGGCGACGATCCGGGGCGGGCCGACGGCGGCGACCGACCTGCTGCGCCGGCGGGCGGGGCCGGCGGTGGCCGACGCCATCCTGCCGTTCATCGGCCGGGGGCTGCGTTCCGACCTGATGGAGGTGGCAGGCGCCGCGCTGTCGGGCGCGACGGGGGTGGATTACGTCGAACTCGGCCAGACGCTGGCCGCCCAGGCGATGGACGCGATGTTCGACGCCATCGCCCGCGAGGAAGCCGCCATCCGCGCCGACCCGGCGGCGACGCGCGACCCGGTGCTGGTGGCGCTGCTGGGGCGGCGGTAGGCTGCAAAATCCTACCTCACCTTATCGTTCATCCCGATCGTTCATCCCGAGCGAAGGGTGGTTATTTGGATCGAGGCCATAGACCATGATCCACACTCCGCGCCTGATCCTCCGGCCGCTCGTGGAGACCGACGCGCCGGCCGTCCTCGCCCTCCTCAACGATCCCGACTTCATCGCCCGGATCGCCGACCGCCGGATCCGCGACGAGGCGGCGGCGGCACGCTACATCGTCGAGGGGCCGGCGGCGTGCCGGCGGGCGCATGGCCATGCGATGGATGCGGTGGTGGAGCGGGAAAGCGGGGCGGTGGTCGGCATGTGCGGCCTGCTCCGCCGGCCGTTCCTCGCCGCGCCCGATCTCGGCTACGCCTTCCTGCCGGGCGGACGCGGCAGGGGCTATGCGCGGGAGGCGGGGCGGGCGGCGCTCGACGATGCGACGGCCCGGCTCGGGATCGGCCGCGTGCTGGCGACGGCCGCACCCGAGAACCACCGCTCGATCGCGGTGCTGGACGCGCTCGGCTTCCGCTTCGTGGAGACGTTCGCCTGTCCCGAAGGCGGCCGGCAGGTCCGCCTGTTCGCCATCGACTTTTGACTTCGTCAAGCAAGGCCCGGCAGCCGCCCCTTGCCCCCCGGCCCGGCTTGGTCCTAAGCCCTTGGCGTCATAAGGGGAGTGGGATGGCGACACTGGTGGCCGGCGCGTCGGGGATAAGCATCGCGAAGCGGGACCGGCTGGTGATCGCCGCATCCTCGCTCGGCACCGTGTTCGAATGGTACGACTTCTTCGTCTACGGCACGCTGGCGTCACTGATCGGGCGGCTGTTCTTCCCGTCGGGCAACGAGACGGCGCAGTTCCTGCTGGCGCTCGCTTCCTTCGGCGTCGGCTTCGGGGTGCGGCCGCTCGGCGCGGTGCTGTTCGGCTATTTCGGCGACCGGCTGGGGCGGAAATACACCTTCCTCGTCACCATCACCCTCATGGGGCTGGCGACCGCCGCCGTCGGCATCGTCCCCACCTACGGCCAGATCGGCATCGCCGCGCCGATCATCCTGATCCTGCTGCGCGTGCTTCAGGGGCTGGCGCTGGGCGGCGAATATGGCGGGGCGGCGATCTACGTCGCCGAACATGCCCCGCGCGGGCGGCGCGGCTTCTACACCAGCTTCATCCAGGCGAGCGTCATCGGCGGCTTCCTGCTCAGCCTGGGCGTCGTCCTCGGTGCCGAGGCGTTCGTGTCGAAGGAGGAATGGGCCGACTGGGGCTGGCGGCTGCCGTTCCTGTTCTCGCTCGTGCTGCTCGCCGTCTCGCTCTACATGCGGCTGAAGCTGTCCGAGAGCCCCGTCTTCCAGGAGATGAAGGCCACCGGCAGATGCTCGGCCAACCCGCTGAAGGAAAGCTTCAGCCATCCGGGCAACGGCCGGCGCATCTTCGTCGCCCTGTTCGGCATCGCCGCCGGGCTGACGGTGATCTGGTATACCGCCCAGTTCCAGGCGATGTACTTCCTCCAGAACGCGCTGCTGCTGGACGATACCGCGGTCAGGATCATCATCGGCATCGGCGCGATCTTCAGCCTCGGCTGGTTCATCCTGTTCGGCCATCTGTCGGATCGGTTCGGCCGGAAACCGATCATCGTCGCGGGCTATCTGCTGACGCTGATCGCGCTGTTCCCCATCTTCCACCTGATGGCGTCGGTGGCGAACCCGGCCCAGGCCGAGGCGGCGCGGCGCGCGCCGGTGCTGGTGAGCGGCCCGGACTGCCGCTACAACCCCTTCGCGCAAGGCGGCCAGGACGACGCCTGCGGCCGCATCCTCGACCATCTGTCGCGCAAGGGCATCCACTATCGCAAGGCGGTGACGCCGGGGGTGGCGGTGGTCATCGGCGGCCGTCCGGTCGCCGATCTGAGCGACGCGGGGCTGGACGCGGCGCTCGCCGCCGGGGGCCATGTGACGACCAAGGTCGTGCCGACGATCGGCGAGGGGGCGGTGCTGGTGCTGTGCATCGTGGCGCTCGGCTTCCTGTCGGGCATGACCTACGGCCCGGTCGCCGCGCTGCTGGCCGAGATGTTCCCGGCGCGCATCCGCTACTCGTCGATGTCGATCCCCTATCACATCGGCACCGGCTATTTCGGCGGCTTCCTGCCCTTCATCAGCCAGTATATCGTCGCCCGCACCGGCGATCCGTTCTCTGGGCTGTGGTACACCTTCGCCGTCATCGCGATGGCGCTGGTGGTGACGGTGGTGGGGCTGAAGGAGACGGCGGGCAGGGAGATGGAGTAGGCCCACGGACGGCCGGGCACCGCCGCGGGTCCGTTACCGTCTGGGTCATGGAAGAGCCGCCGCTCCTTTCGGGGCGGCGGCTCTTCGTTCGGCCCGTGAGATCGCGCGTCAGGCGAAGCGGATGCGCGTGGCGACCGTCGGGCGCCGGCGCATGGCGCAGCCCGTGACGCCGAAGCCGAGGAGCATCATGCCCCAGGTGGCGGGTTCGGGCACCGCGCCGGGATCGGTGATTGCTGTCCCCTGCACGGAGAAGGCCAGGCCGGGGCCGCGCGGCACGTACGACCCGCCGGCCCCGACGCCGATCTGCGCCGATGCGCCCGGATTCGCGCCGTTCTGGAGAATGCCGAGCGCGATGTCGTCGCTCTGCTGCACGCCGATCCAGTAGCGCGTGTCCGCGAGCGTCGCGAGCGGCGTCGCGAAGTCGAACGCCCACGAGAAGAATTGCAGATAGGAAATCCCGGCATAGGGCGGCAGGGCCAGGGCGGTGCGCGTCGCGATGGCGCTTCCCGATTGCAGCAGCGCCCCCGGCGTCCCGTTCAGATCGGCGAAAAGCTCGTAGCCGATGCCGGGATTGTAGTAGTCCGACGGCTGGCGCACGTCCTGCACGAGGTAGAACGTCGCGCCCGTCAGGGTGGATGCCGCCGGGAGCGTGAAGTCGTCCGCGTTCCTGAAGACCGAGCGCACGCCGCCGTCGTTCAGCAGCGGCCCCTGATCGAACACGGTGGCGGCCTGCGCCGGAACCGCGGCGACCGCGGCCGCGCAAAGCAGGATGTGGCGGGCAGTGAACTTCAACGTGGTAAGCATGATGATCTCCTTGATTTCCCCGTCACATGCCAGAGCCGCCGGCACTTGAAACCTCGCGAAAGCGAGAGGTCGACCTTGGCCAGGCTCCAGCGCCGAGTTGAAATCTTCCCCGTGCCGGGAAGGATTGAGTCCCCCTTCTTCCATGCTATCGCGCCGGCGATGGCCCCTCCGCCCCTCCGCCTCGACCTCGACGGCGCCGCGCTGGTCGCGAACTGGCGGGCGCTGGCGGCGGCGGGCGGGGGCGCGGCTTGCGGGGCGGCGGTGAAGGCCGATGGCTATGGATTGGGCGCGGGCGAGGTCGTGCGGCGGCTGGCGGCGGCCGGGTGCCGGGACTTCTTCGTCGCGACATGGGCCGAGGCCGAGGCGCTGGGCGAGCTGCCCGGCGGCGTCGCCCTGTCCGTCCTCCACGGCGTCCGCGCCGCCGACATGGCCGCCGCCGTCGCCTCGTCCCACCGCCCCGTCCTGAACAGCCCGGAGCAGGTCGCCCGCTGGCGCGGCGCCGGTGGCGGCCCCTGCGACGTGATGATCGACACCGGCATGAACCGCCTCGGCCTCGACCCTGCCGAGGCGCTCTCCGGCCTGTTGGACGGGATCGCCGTCGACACGCTGATGAGCCACCTCGCCTGCGCCGACGAGCCGGGGCATCCGATGAACGAGCGCCAGCGCGCAGCCTTCGCCGCAGTCGCCGCGCGCATCCCCGCCCGCCGCGCGAGCCTCGCCAACTCCGCCGGGATCGCGCTGGGGCCGGCCTATCATCTCGACCTCACCCGGCCCGGCATCGGCCTCCATGGCGGGATCGACGGCATGGCGCGGGTGGTGCGGCCGATGGCGGAGGTGTTGCAGGTGCGCCGGGTGCCGGCGGGTTCGACCGTCGGCTATGGCGCCGACTGGACGGCGCCGGCCGACAGCCGCGTCGCCATCCTGAACCTCGGCTATGCCGACGGCTACGCGCGGGCGTTCTTTCCCGGCGGCCATGCGCTCGCCGGCGATCGAAGCTGCCCCGTCGCCGGCCGCGTCTCGATGGACCTGGTCGCGGTCGTCGTGCCCGACCACGTCGGCGAGGGGGACTGGCTGGAGATCGGCTACGACCTGGCGCGGGCCGCCGCCGCCACCGGCCTGTCGCGATATGAGTTGCTGACCGGCCTCGGCCGCCGCTATCAGCGCCGCTGGACATGACCGCCCCCCGAAGCCCCGCCACATCGGCCGCCCCGACCCGCATCCTCGCCAGCATCGGCCGTGGCGTGCTGGGGCCGCTGGCGGCGGTCGGCCGGGTGGCGATCTTCGCGGCCCGCATCCTCATGCGCGCCGTCACGCCGCCTTACTATCCGGGGCGGCTGTTCGGGCAGATCGTCCAGATCGGCTGGTTCTCGCTGCCCGTCGTCGGGCTGACCGCGATCTTCACCGGCGCCGCGCTCGCCCAGCAGATCTACACCGGCGGATCGCGGTTCAACGCCCAGTCGACCGTGCCGGCCATCGTCCTGATCGGCATGGTCCGCGAGCTGGGGCCGGTGCTGGTCGGGCTGATGGTCGCCGGCCGCGTCGCCTCGGCGATGGCGGCCGAACTCGGCACGATGCGCGTCACCGAACAGCTCGACGCGATGGCGACCCTGCGCACCGATCCCTACAAGTTCCTCATCGCCCCGCGTCTCTTCGCCGCCGTCATCTCGCTGCCGCTGCTGGTACTGATCGCCAATTCGATCGGGCTGTTCGGCGGCTATCTGCTGTCGGTGGAGAAGCTCGGCTTCAACCCGGCGCGTTATCTCGCCGTCACCCGCCAGTATCTCGAATGGGACGACATCGTCACCTCCGAGGTGAAGGCCGGGGTGTTCGGCTTCTTCATCGCGCTGATGGGCTGCTACCACGGTATCCGCACCCGCGGCGGCGCCGCCGGGGTCGGCCGGGCCACGACCAACGCGGTGGTCTCGGCCTTCATCCTCATCCTGCTGTCGAACCTGATCCTGACGGTGGCGGCGTTCGGATGAACGCCCCCCGATCCGCTGCTCCGAAGATCAGGCTGACCGACGTCGCCAAGGCGTTCGGCGACAATCGCGTGCTGGACGGCGTCAGCCTGTCGATCGATGCCGGCGAATCGATCGCGATCATCGGCGGTTCGGGCACCGGCAAGTCGGTGACGCTGAAATGCATCCTGGGCCTGATCCAGCCCGATCGCGGCGCCATCGCCATCGACGGCGAGGACATCACCCACCTGACCGGCCGCGACCGTACCCGCGTGCAGGCCAAGTTCGGCATGTTGTTCCAGGGCGGCGCGCTGTTCGATTCGCTGCCGATCTGGCGCAACGTCACCTTCGGCCTGACCCGGGGCCGCGCGCGGGGGGCGAGCCAGATGCGGCGGATCGCGACCGAAAACCTGGAGCGCGTCGGCCTGGGCGCCGACGTGCTGGACCTGCGTCCCGGCGAATTGTCCGGCGGCATGCAGAAGCGCGTCGCGCTCGCCCGCGCCATCGCCCCCCGGCCCGACATCATCTTCTTCGACGAGCCGACCACCGGGCTCGACCCGATCCGCGCCGACGTCATCAACGACCTGATCGTCAGCCTGGTCGACGATCTCGGCGTCACCGCCGTCACCATCACCCACGACATGGCGTCCGCGCGCAAGATCGCCCATCGCGTCGCGATGCTCTACCGCGGCCGGATCATCTGGCACGGGCCGCGCGACCGGCTGTACGACAGCGGCAACCCCTATGTGGACCAGTTCGTTCAGGGTCGCGCCGAAGGGCCGATCACCTGATCGCCCGTTTCCTCCCTCCCATCAGGAGCCTGCCATGATCGGTCGTGAAGTTCCCGACGTTACGCTCAAGACCCGTATCCGCGACGAGAGCGTCGACGGGCCGAACCCGTTCCGCTGGCAGGACGTCCGGACCGGCGAGCTGTTCGCCGGTCGCCGCGTCGTCGTCTTCGCGCTGCCCGGCGCCTTCACCCCGACCTGCTCGACCGAGCAATGCCCGGCCTATGAACGATCCTACGACGACCTGAAGGCGGCCGGCGCCGACGAGGTCTACTGCCTGTCGGTCAACGACGCCTTCGTGATGTATCAATGGGGCCGCCATCTCGGCATCGAGAAGACCAAGCTGCTGCCGGACGGATCGGGCGACTTCACCCGGCGGATGGGGATGCTCATCAACAAGGACCATCTCGGCTTCGGCGACCGCTCCTGGCGCTATGCCATGGTGGTCGACGATGGCACCGTCACCGGCTGGTTCGAGGAGCCTGGGATCAACGACGACGGCGCCGACGACGACCCCTATGGCGAGAGCGCGCCCGACAAGGTGCTAACCTGGATGAAGGCGAATCCCGCCGGCTGAGCCTTGCGGCCACGGAACATCGGCCGGCCATTCCCGTTTTCCCGCCACGAGTTACACAGAGTGGGATGACAGAGATGGCCACCAGATCCTTTCTGGGGACCGGGGACCGACGACGTTCGCAGTTCCTGACCGACAGCTTCCAGCGCGGTCTGGCTCACTGGAACCGAGAACGCCTCGCCCCGGCCTTTCCGACGGCGGACTGGCAGAAGATGCTGGATCGCGACCTGCGGATGGAGCGGCTCCAGGGTGGTTTCATCGAGGAACTGCGCGCCGAGGTGGCCGACGCGGCGGCCCGCGTGCCGACCGACGCCGACGGTTTCGTGACGTGGTTCGAGGAGTTGCGGCGGAGCGGGCCGGGGCAGGTCGATCCGCTCTTCCCCTGGCTCGCCGAGGAGGCGTCGCGCGACGAGATATGCTGGTTCCTCCAGCAAGAGGCCGCCGGCGAGGCCGGTTTCGACGATCTCGTCGCCTACACTCAGGTGAAGCTGCCGACCCGGGCCAAGCTGGAACTGGCGCGGAATTACTGGGACGAGATGGGGCGCGGCAACATCAAGGGCATGCACGGCCCGATGCTGGATGCGCTCGTCGAGACGCTGGCGCTGGAACCGGAGATCGAGACGACGCTGTGGCAGAGCTTGGCGCTGGCCAACGCGATGACGGCGATGGCGACCAGCCGTCGCTATGCCTGGCATTCGGTCGGCGCGCTCGGCGTGATCGAGCTGACCGCGCCGGCCCGCTCCGCCGCCACCGCCGCCGGCCTGCGCCGCATCGGCCTGGGCGACCGCGAGCGCCGCTATTTCGACCTCCACGCCGTCCTCGACGTGAAGCATAGCGAGGACTGGAACCGGGAGGCGCTGCGGCCGCTGGTGGACGAGGACCCGCGCCGAGCGACGGCCATCGCCGAGGGCGCGCTGATGCGGTTGGAATGCGGCGCGCGGTGCTTCGCCGCCTATCGCGAGGCGCTGGGGCGGTAACTCTTGCTCTCCTCCGGGGAGAGGGCTTTTTGTCTGATCCAGCGGCTGGCCAGGTATTTTCGGCCGGCCGTTACCGGCGTGCCCGCGTGGCGGGAGGCGGGATCGGGCCTCGCGTCGGCGAGGATGTTGCGGAAGACGAGGGCATCGCCGATGCGGCCGCGCACCGTCACGCCGATCCGGTCGAACACCGTCTCGCCGCCGCCGTAATCCTCGTTGAGCCAGACCAGCACCGTCGTTTCGCGCTGGTTCACAAGGCCGGGCACCGCGTCGAGATGCGGGCGGTATTCCTGGCCGGGCGCATAGCGCAGCACCTGCAACGTCTCCCCCCGCGCGACGTCGCTGCCGCCGGCCCGCGCGAGGCGCCGGTTGAGCGCATGGACGGCGGGCCATTCCGATACCAGCGGGAAGCCGGCGGCGTCGGAGCGCCGCAGCGGGTCCTCGACGAAGCGCCCCTTGCCCTCGTGGAAGATGCGCGCCGGCTTCAGCCGCGGTTCGGCGAGACCGATCAGGAAGTCGCATTCGGCCGGCGTGAGCAGCCCCGGCAGGCGCGCCACGTAAGGCGCCTCGCTCAATATCTCCGGCCCGGCGACGGCGAGCGGATCGCCCGCCGGATCGAGCGCCATCGCCGCGATCAGTTCGTGCTGGCTCCGCGCGACCGGATCGCGTGCCGCCCATGCCGCCAGCAACCGCAGCGCCCCGTCCCAGTCGCGCGCGCCACCGACGCCGGCCGCCCGGAACCCGCCGAGGATGCGCGCCGCGCCGCGATGCTCGCGCGCCGCCGCCCGCTCCAGCAACGCCCGCGATGCCGCCGCATCGCGCGGCAGGAAGCGGCCCTCCAGCCGCCACAGCGCCAGCACCAGCAGCGCGTCGTCGTCTTCGGCCGCGCCCTCCAGCAGCGCCGCCCCCTCCGCCGCGCGGCCCGCGCCGGCCAGGGCGATGGCGCGCCGGGCGACGGTCGGCACGGCCGGCGTCAATCGCGCTCCACGCACATGGCGATGCCCATGCCGCCGCCGATGCACAAGGTCGCCAGGCCCTTCCTCGCCTCGCGCCGGGCCAGCTCGTGGAGCAGCGTCGTCAGCACCCGCGCGCCCGAGGCGCCGATGGGATGGCCGATGGCGATCGCGCCGCCGTTGACGTTGACCCTGGCCGGGTCCCAGCCAAGCTCCCTGCCGACCGCCAGCGCCTGCGCCGCGAACGCCTCGTTCGCCTCGATCAGGTCGAGGTCGCCGATCGCCCAGCCGGCCTTCTCCAGCGCGCGGCGGCTGGCGGGCACCGGGCCGATGCCCATGATCGACGGATCGACGCCGGCCGTCGCCCAGCTGGCGATCCGCGCCAGCACCGGCGACCCGCGCCGCTCGGCCTCCTCGCGCGTCGTCACGACCAGCGCGGCGGCGCCGTCGTTCAGGCCCGAGGCATTGGCCGCCGTCACCGTGCCTTCCTTCCTGAAGGCCGGCTTCAGCCCCGCGAGCGAGGCGACGACGACGCCCTCGCGGATGAACTCGTCGCGATCGACGACGGTGTCGCCCTTGCGTCCCTTCACCGTCACGGCGGCGATCTCGCGATCGAACCGCCCCTCGCGCCGCGCCGCCTCGGCCTTGTTCTGCGAGGCGCAGGCGAAATCGTCCTGCGCCTCGCGCCCGATCCGATACTGTTCGGCCAGGTTCTCTGCGGTGATGCCCATGTGATAGCCGTTGAACACGTCGGTCAGCCCGTCGCGGATCATCGTGTCGACCAGCTCCAGTGATCCCATCTTCCGCCCGCCGCGGACATGCTGGGCATGGACGGAGAGCGACATGTTCTCCTGCCCGCCCGCCACCACGATCCCGGCATCGCCCAGCGCCACCGCCTGCGCCGCGAGCGCGACGGCGCGCAGGCCCGAGCCGCAGACCTGGTTGATCCCCCAGGCGGGGACTTCCTTGGGACAGCCGGCCGCCATCGACGCCTGCCGCGCCGGGTTCTGCCCTTGCGCCGCGGTCAGCACCTGACCGAGGATGACCTCCGACACCTCCTCCGGCGCGACACCTGCGTCGGCCAGCGCCGCCTGGATCGCCACCCGCCCCAGCTCATGCGCGGGCACGGCGGCATAGGCGCCGAGGAACGCGCCGACCGGAGTGCGCCTGGCGGCGGTGATGACGATGTCGCTCATGTCTCTCTCCAGATTGCCGGCGGCGATTATCAGCTATCCCGCACCCGCGAAAGCCAGTGGCCGAGCGGCTCCCACAGCGCCGTCCGCGCCCGCCCGCCGACCATCATGCCGACATGGCCTTGGGCCAGCGTCAGCCGGGTGCCCCGCCGGATGGCGGTGGCGCGCGGCACGATGCGATCGGTGGTGGAGACGACGTTGAGGATCGGGCAGGCGATCCGCCCCGGTATCGCGCGCGCCCCCGCCACCTGCCAGCGACGGCGGCCGGGTAGGTCGGCCGCGACGAAATCCTCGAACAGCTCGCGCCCGGCGGCCAGCGTCAGCGGCGCGCCGTCGTTGGCCCAGTCCTCCAGCAGGACGAAGCGCCGCGCCTCGGCCGACGCCTGGTCGAGCCGGCCGTAGCGGATATATTTGCCGATCGTCGCCGCCGGATCGATCCGCCAGAAGCCGGCCTGCAACACCTCCATCGGCACCAGCCCCAGCGCTGCCGCTCCCGCCCGCGCCGCCCGCCACATCGCGGCGATGTCCGCCCGCGCCGCCGGCGGGAAGCCGGCGAAGCGCCACGGCGCCGCGATCAGCGCCAGCGCGCGCGGCGGGCGCAGCATGGCGGCGGCCAGCGCCATCGTGCCGCCCAGGCAATAGCCGGCGAGGAAGGGCGGCTCGCCCAGCGCATCCAGCAGCGGGATCAGCAAAGTCTCGACATGCGCCGCGATGTCCATCCCCGCATCCGCCGGCGCCGGCGTGCCCCAGTCGACGCTCAGCGCGCGGAAGCCGCCGGCGGCCAGCGAGCGCATGAGCGACGCATCCTCGCCCAGATCGAGGATCGTCGGCGGATTGATGAGCGAGGGGACGACGACGAGCGGCGGCCCGGCGCCGCCGTGGTCGCGCAGCCGCGCCCGGCCGGCGCGCGCCACGGCCGGCGGCAGGCTGCGTGCCGGCCCGCGCGGCGCCCGCTGGTATGCCGCCAGCCCGGCCAGCGCGGCGGCCCCGTCGGCCGGCGATGCTGCGGTTCTCTCGCGCAGCATGGCGAGGAAAAGCGGCAGCGGGCGCGGCCCGTGTTGCGGCGCGGCAAGCATAGATGCTACGCTGCCGCCAAACGGGACAGGGGCGGGAGCGGACGGATGGCCAAGACAGTGGCGGCGGGTGATACGGTCATCATTAAGAAATACGCCAATCGGCGGCTGTATAACACCGAATCGTCGAGCTACATCACGCTCGACCATCTGGCGCAGATGACCCGCGACGGTCGCGACTTCAAGGTGCTCGACGCGCGATCGGACGAGGACATCAC
>CAXTHU010000025.1:0-20821 GCA_964244125.1 uncultured Sphingomonadaceae bacterium | reverse complement strand
CGACGCCCGAACGGCGCAGCGACGCCTCCAGCCGGGGAGCGAAGCCCTGGCCGGGCGCGAGGCGGTATCCGGCCATCAGGCTGTCGCCGAACGCCACGACCAGCTTCTCCGGCGGCCGGTCCGCCGCGAAGGCCGGCGCGGCGACCAGCAGCGCCGCCGCCGCGAGTGCTTGGTGTAGGCGGCGGAGCGCACCATATGGACCGGACCACTTCATTCGGACGAACCCTCCACGCATGGCCGACCATATCGTCATCGACGCGCGCGATGTCACCCTCGCGCTCGGCCGCGGCACGGCGCGGGTCGAGATACTGAAGGGCATCGACCTCACGGTGCGCGCCGGCGAGAGCGTGGCGCTGCTCGGCCCATCGGGATCGGGCAAGTCGTCTCTGATGGCGGTGCTGTCCGGGCTGGAACGGGCCGGCGGCGGCCAGGTGCGGGTGGCCGGGGCGGATTTCGGCGCGCTGGACGAGGACGGGCTGGCGCGCGCCAGGCGCGGTCGGATCGGCATCGTCCTCCAGGCCTTTCACCTGCTGCCGACGATGACCGCGCTGGAGAACGTCGCCGTGCCGCTGGAGCTGGCCGGGGCCGAGGCGCCGTTCGACCGCGCCGCCGAGGCGCTGGCGGCGGTGGGGCTGGGCGCGCGGCTGGGCCATTATCCGGCGCAGCTGTCGGGCGGCGAGCAGCAGCGGGTCGCCATCGCGCGGGCGACCGCGCCCGGCCCGGCGCTGATCTTCGCCGACGAACCGACCGGCAACCTCGACGTCGCGACGGGCACGGCGGTGATGGACCTGCTGTTCGCGCGGCATCGGGCGACGGCGACGACGCTGTTCGTCATCACCCACGATCCGGCGCTGGCGGCGCGCTGCGGGCGGGTGGTCGAGATGGCGGACGGGCGCATCGTCGCGGATCGCGCGGCGTGAGGATCGCGCTGCGGCTGGCGCTGCGGGATCTGCGCGGCGGGCTGGGCAGCCTTCGCCTGCTCGCGCTGTGCCTGCTGCTCGGCGTCGGCGCGCTGGCCGGGGTGGGGAGCCTGTCGGCGTCGATCCTGGGTGCCATCGCCGCCGGCGGACAGGCGATCGTCGGCGGCGACATCGAGCTGCGGGTGGCGCAGCGCGGCGCCGATCCGGCCGAGCGCGCCGCATTCGCGCGGACGGGCAGGGTATCGCAAACGGTAAAGCTGCGCGCGATGGCGACGCGCGACGGCGCGGATGGCGTGCTGGTGGAGCTGAAGGGGGTGGACGCCGCCTATCCGCTCTACGGCCGGCTGCGGCTGGCGCCCGGCGCGCTGAAGCCGCGGCCGGGGATCGGGGAGGTGGCGGTGGCGCCGGCGCTGGCCGGGCGGCTGCGGCTCAGGGTCGGCGACACCGCCCGGTTCGGCGATACCCCGCTGCGCGTGATCGGGCTGATCGCGGAGGAGCCGGACCGGCTGGGCGAGGGCTTCACCCTGGGGCCGGTGGCGATCACCGATCTGGGCACGATCGCCGGGACGGGGCTGATGCAACCGGGCAGCCTCTACACCAGCCGCTACCGCATCCGCCTGGCCGATCCGGCGGCGGATGCGAAGGCGGTGGGCGACGCGCTCGTCGCGCGCTTCCCCTCGGACGGGTGGGAAATGCGCGAGCGGGGCAACGCCGCGCCGGCGTTGGGGCGGTTCATCGGGCGGCTCGGGCAGTTCCTGTCGCTGATCGGCCTGGCCGCGCTGGCGGTGGCGGGGATCGGCGTCGGCAACGGCGTCGCCGCGCATCTCGACGGCAAGCGGCGCGGGATCGCGATCCTGAAGGCGCTGGGGGCGGATGGGCGGACCATCTTCCTCTGCTATCTGATCCAGATCGGCGTCGTGGCGGCGGCCGGGATCGCCGGTGGGCTGCTGCTGGGCGCGGCCGTGCCGGCGGTGGTGGCGGCGCTGGCGGGCGACGCGCTGCCGGTGCCGCCGGGCCTGGCGTTCTATCCCCTGCCTTTGCTGGCGGCGGCGGCATACGGCCTGCTGGTGGCGCTGCTGTTCACGCTGGAGCCGCTGTCCCGCGCGCGCGCCGTCGGCGCGGCGGCGCTGTTCCGCGGCGGCGTGGAACGGGTCGGGCGCGTGTCCCGGCCGATCCGGATCGCGCAGGGGCTGGTCGCCGCCGCCATCGCCGCGCTGGCCATCGGGCAGGCGGACCAGCCGCCGGTGGCGGCGGGGTTCGTGGCTGGAGTCGTCCTGCTGCTGGGCGTGCTGGGGCTGGTCGGCATCGGCATGCGGCGGGCGGCGGCCGCCTTGCCGCGATCGCGCCGGCCGCTGCTGCGGCTCGCCATCGCCAACCTGCACCGGCCCGGCGCGCCGACGGCGCGGCTGGTGGTGGCGCTGGGGCTGGGGCTGACGCTGTTCGTGGCGCTGGCGGCGATCCAGACGAGTCTCGGCCATGCCATCGCCGCCACCGTTCCGGCGCGCGCGCCGAGTTTCTTCGTGCTGGACGTGCCCAAGGAGGATGTCGGAAGGTTTCGGCAGGTCGTCGCGGCACGAACGGCCGGCGCGGAGATCGCCACCGTGCCGATGCTGCGCGGCAGCGTCGTCGCGGTGGCCGGGCGGCGGGTGGCGGAGATGAGGACCATCCCGGAGGGCGCCTGGATGCTGCGCGGCGATCGCGGCCTCACCTTCGCCGCCGCCCTGCCGCCGGGCAGCCGGCTGGTGGCGGGCCGCTGGTGGCCGGCGGATTATGCCGGGCCGCCGCTCGTGTCGATCGACGCCGCCGCCGCACGGGCGCTGGGGCTGAAGGTCGGCGATGCGTTCACCGTGTCGGTGCTGGGGGTGGAGATCGCGGCGCGCATCGCCTCGCTGCGCGAGATCCAGTGGGACACGATGGGGTTCAACTTCGCCATCCTGTTCGCGCCGGGCGCGCTGGAGGCCGCGCCCTATGCCTATGCCGCCACCATCGCCGTACCGCCGGCGGCGGAGGCGGGGGTGTCGCGGGCGGTGACGGCGGGCTTCCCGTCCGCCACGATCGTGCGGGTGAAGGACGTCATCGGGCAGGTGGGCGCGCTGCTCGGGCGGATCGGGCTGGCGGTGGCGGCGGCGGGATCGGTGGCGGTGCTGGCCGGGATCGCGGTGCTGGTCGGCGCGGTCGCCGCCTCGCGCCGGGCGCGGGTGCACGACGCGGTGCTGCTGAAGCTGGTCGGCGCCACGCGCGGCCAGGTGCTGGCGGCCCAGGCGCTGGAGTTCGCCGCCGTGGCCGGCGTCGTCGCGCTGCTGGCGCTGGGCGTCGGGGCGGGGGCGGGCTGGTATGTCGTGACCGCCGTGTTCGGGCTCGACTGGGCGCCGGACTGGGCGGTGGTCGGCGGCACGCTGGCGGCCGGCGTCGCCGGCACGGTGCTGCTGGGCCTCGCCGCGACGCTGCCGGCGCTATCGGCGCGGCCGGCGCGGGCGCTGCGCTCGCTGTGACTACCTCGCCAGCGCCAGATACAGGTTGAACGCGCTGGTGCCGGTGAGCAGCAGCCCGACGAGCGCCATAAGCGTCCGCGCCGGCACCCGCTTGGCCAGGATCGCGCCGAACGGCGCCGCCACCACCCCGCCGATCAGCAGCCCGGCAGTGGCGATGGTGAACGCCTTCAGCCCCAGGGTGAAGATGAACGTCGCCGAGATGACGAAGGTCAGGACGAACTCGGCGGTGTTGACCGTGCCGACGGTGATGCGCGGGCTGACCCCCTGGATCAGCAGGTTGGACGTCACCACCGGCCCCCAGCCGCCGCCGCCCGCCGCATCGAGGAAGCCCCCGGCGAGGCCGAGCGGCTCGACCACCCTGGGCTTCCTCTCCGGCGGCGCCGCGCGGCTTGCGCGCCAGAGCAGGTAGAGGCCGATGGCGGCGAGGTAGACCAGGACGAACGGCCGGGCGACGCCGACCGGCGCGTGGCTGACCACATAGGCGCCCAGCACACCGCCGATCACGCCGGGCACGACGAGCCGCGCGAACAGCCGCCAGTCGACGTTGCGCTGCCAGACGTGGCTCAATCCGGAGACGGCGGTGGTGAAGGTCTCGACCGTATGCACGCCCGCCGACGCCGCCGACGGCGGGACGCCCAGCGAGACCAGCAGCGTGTTGGAGATGACGCCGAACGCCATGCCGAGCGCGCCGTCGACCATCTGCGCGGCGAAGCCGACCGCGACGAAGGGCAGCAGGGCTTCGAATGTGACGAGGTCCATCATCGGCTTCCTGGCGGCATGTGACGCGCGCGTGACGGCGGCGCGCGATCCATCTTACAAAAACAGCGGCATGGCATTAAGTGGCCGGAAGGTTGCCGGGTGCAATCAGGAGGCCGCCTTGCTCGAACCGCTCGTCGACTATCTCGATTCGATCAAGGCGCGCGATCCGGCGCCGCGCACCCGCTGGGAAATCCTCCTCTATCCCGGCGTCCACGCCCTGGCGCTGCACCGGGTGGCGCACTGGCTGTTCCGGGGCGAACTCTTTTTTCTTGCGCGGCTGGTAAACCACCTATCGCGCGCGCTGACCGCGATCGACATCCATCCGGGCGCGAGGATCGGCCGCGACTTCTTCATCGACCATGGCTTCACCGTGATCGGCGAGACGGCGGTGATCGGCGACGGCGTCACCATCTACCAGAACGTCACGCTGGGCGGCACGAACCCGGCCGGCGGCGTCGGCGGCAAGCGCCATCCGACGATCCTGGACGGCGCGATCATCGGTTCGGGCGCGCAGGTGCTGGGGCCGATCACGGTCGGCGAGCGGGCGCGGGTCGGCGCGAACGCCGTCGTCACCCGCGACGTGGCCGCCGCCGCCACCGTGACCGGCATTCCCGCGCGGCCGACGCTGATGGACGCGGCCGATTACCAGAAGAGCTTCATGCCCTACGGCACGCCCTGCACCGAACGCTTCGATCCGCAGAGCCAGGCGCTGGAGATGCTGAAATGCGAGGTCGAGCAGCTGCGCGCCAGGCTCGGCAAGCTGATCGATGAAAAGGACATCGGGCGTCGGCCCGCGCAGGATGCCGGCGACGGGGCGCGTGAACGGGCCTGATGGGAGTCGTCACGCCGTTCCCCGTTCCCGCCGCGTCGCAGGTCGCGTTCGACCGTCAGGAACTCGGCCGCATCCTCGACCTCTACGGCCGCATGGTCGCGGCCGGCCACTGGCGCGACTATGCCATCGACCTGGGGCGCGAGGCGGCGGTGTTCTCCGCGTTCAGGCGGGCGGCGGAACGGCCCGAACTGCGCATCGAGAAGCGCCCGGCGCTGCGGCTGAAACAGGGCCAGTGGGCGCTGTTCGGCGAGGGCGGGGTGGTGCTGAAACGGGGGCAGGAACTGGCCCCCGTGCTGGCCCCGGTGGAACGGCGGCTGATGAAGCTGGTGGAGGGGTAGGAACCTAGCGGCCAGGGCCGGGGCGCGATCCCGGTCACCACCATATTCGTCACCCTGAACTCGTTTCAGGGTCTATCCCTCCACTTGGGCGTAGCCATGTGCGGATGGATGGATCCTGAAACGAGTTCAGGATGACGGGTGTGTTGGTTGGAGCGGGGCGAACGAGAAGCAGTCCGGTGGGGGGTCTGGCTCACCCCGCCGCCACCCGACCGCTTCGCTCCAGCTTGCCCCATCCCACCCTCGGCCCCCGCAGCGCCTGGGCGATCGCCTTCAGCACCACGTAATACATGATCTGGCGGTAGCCGATGCGCTGCGGGAGCAGCAGCCACAGGAGCCGCCACCGCTCCCGCCGTTCCAGGGCGAAGGCGATGATGCCGGCGAGGAGGTCGATAGTGGTGAAGACCAGCCAGTAGGTCAGCATCCGGTCGAGGTCGGTGTGGGTCTGCGCCCAGCCGTGGGCGCGCACCGCCGCCCAGGTGCCGACCATGCCGACCACCAGCGCCAGGTCGATGATCGGCGAGATGGCCGCCAGCGCCACCTGGAAGACCAGCGCCTGCGGCATGCCGATCCACGCCAGCCCGCGCGGCCGGCCCCGGCCGAGGATGGCGCGATGCTTCCACAGGCATTGCAGCGTGCCGTAGGCCCAGCGGAAGCGTTGCTTGGCCAGCGCCCGCACCGTCTCCGGCGCTTCCGTCCAGGCGACGGCATACTGGTCGTAGGCGACCCGCCAGCCCGCGCGCTGGACGGCGATGGTCAGGTCCTGGTCCTCGGCGAGCGTATCGGCGGGATAGCCGCCGACGGCGCGCAAAGTCTCCGTCCGCCACGCGCCGACGGCGCCGGGCACCACCAGCATCGCGTTCAGCCGGGCCAGCGCGCGGCGTTCCAAATTCTGCGCGGTGATATATTCCAGCGCCTGCCAGCGGGTGACGAGGTTCACCTGGTTGCCGACCTTGGCGTTGCCCGCCACCGCGCCCAGACCGGGATCGCCGAACCAGCGCGCGAGGCGGGCGACGGTCGTCGGCTCGAACTGGGTATCGGCATCCAGCGCGATCACCACCTCGCTCTCCACCAGCGCCAGCGCGCGGTTGAGCGCGACGGCCTTGCCGCCATTCTCCAGCGTCATCAGGCGCACGCGCGGCTCGCCGACGAAGGCGTCGCGGACGACCGCGCTCGTCCGGTCCTTCGATCCGTCGTCGATGACGATCACCGTCACCGTCACGTCGCGGCTGGCCAGCACGCCCCGCACCGCCCGCTCGATCACCCGCTCCTCGTTATACGCCGGGATCAGGACGGTGACGCGGGCGACCGGGTCGATGGCGGGGAACACCGTCCGCCCCTCCCGCCGCGCCTGCGCCAGCGCCAGCGCGGAGAGCGCCACGGCGCGCAGGATGCCGAGCGTGACGGCGATCATGAAGAGCCAGCGCAGCGCGATCACCAGTCCCTCCAGCGTGCTGAACAGCGCCAGGTCGGCCGCCGCCGCCAGCCGGTCGTCCGACGAGACGGGCGGGTTGACCGCCGCCGGCGACAATCCCGCCAGCGCCGACACCGGCACGAAGCGGTAGCCGCGCGCCTTCAGCGCCCGGATGAGCAGCGGCAGCGCCGCCACCGTCTGCGCGCGGTCGCCGCCGGAATCGTGGAGCAGGACGATATTGCCGCTGCGCTCCTCCGAGGATGCGAGTACGCCGGCGACGGTGCGGTCGACGATCGCCTGAACGCCCGGCCGCTTCCAGTCGTCCGGATCGACATGCAGCCCGACCGAGAGATAGCCTAGCCCCTGCGCTTCGGCGACGGGCAGGATCTCGTCCGCGGTGGTCGGCTCGGCATCACCGAAATAGGGCGCGCGGAACAGGCGCAGCGATCGGCCGGTAAAGGCCTGCACCAGCCGCTGCGTCGCGTTCAGCTCCAGCGAGGTGGCGCCCGGCGAGGCATCGGCGAGGTTGGGGTGGGTGTAGGTATGGTTGCCGACCTCATGCCCCTCGCGCAGGATGCGTTGCAGCAGGCGGTGTTCGGTCAGCGCGTTCTCGCCGATGACGAAGAAGGTGGCGGGCACATGCGTCGCCTTCAGCGCGTCGAGGATCGGCGGCGTCCATCGCGGATCGGGGCCGTCGTCGAAGGTGAGCGCGACGAGGCCGGGGCGATAGCCGGTGCGCTCGATCTGATAAGGCGAGGGGAGGCCGCGGAAGGCGACGCCGATGACCGCGCCGGCGCGATCCGTCGTCACGCCGCGCGTGCCGGCGACGGGCAGCGCGCCGATGCGCAGGATCTCGCCCGATCCCTCGATATCGACATCGGTGCCGGCCGGAATCCGCTCGATCGTCCGGGCCGGCGGCAGGACGCGGTGGCGGCGGCCGAACAGCGACCAGATCGACGGGTCCTCGCTGCCCAGCCGCCACAGCGCCACCGCCTTCAGGTCCATCCGGTCCAGCGCCGCGATCTGGTTATGCGCCGAGGCGGCGTCGGCCAGCCATACCGCGTGATGCGCGCCGTCCTCCTCATAGGCGAAGCGGCTGTTGCCGCTGGCGGGATCGAACACCGGCAGCACGCCCGATCCCTTGGCGTTCAGCCACGCCTCCTCGATCGACTGCGCGTCGGTGTCGCCGCCGGCCTTCCAGTCATAGGCGTAGGAGGCGACCGCGACGACCAGCCTGCCCGGCGGCACGATGCGCGCGGCCCGCGCCACCGCCCCCTCGAACCAGCGCTGCGAGGCGATCGGGCCGGGATCGCCGCCCTGGTAATGTTCGTCATAGGCCATCAGGAACAGGCGGTCGGCGACCGCGGCATAGGCCGCCAGGTTCCAGTCCGGGTCGTCCGCCGGCACCGCGATCGCGACGATCCAGCGGCGCGGGGCGAAGCGCGCGCGGGCCTCGGCCAGGAAGCGGCGATAGTCGGGATGGGCGGCGGGCGGCAGTTCCTCGAAGTCGAAGAAGGCGCCCTGCGCCTGGTCGCGCAGCAGCACCGCCTCGATCCGGTCCAGCGCCGCCGCCCTCGCCGCCGGATCGTGGAGCAGCGCCGCCATGCCCGGCCCGTCCCACGTCCCGCCGACGGCGTTCTGCACCATCGGCAGCAGCACCGGCCGATGGCCGGCGGCGGCGAGGATCGCGTGGCCCTTCGGGTCGGGGAACAGGGTGACGCGGTGATCGCGGCCGGTGATCGAGATCCAGCCGGGGATCAGCCAGTCCAGCTCGTCGACATGGCGCCGCAGCGAGGCCGCGCTGGCATCGTCCCACGGCGCGTGGAAGGCGATGGCGAGCGGGGCGCCGGGGTCGCGCGCCGGCCGCGCGCCGATCAGCCGTTCGGCGGCGTGGAGCGCCCGGCGGACGGTATGGCCCGGCCGGTGGGCGACGGCGACGTCCTCCGCCCCGTGGCGCGACGGCCGCTCGACCGCGAAGGGCAGCGCACCCTGCGGCACGACCTCCAGGATCGACACGGCGAAGGCGGCGGCGGCGAGCAGGATCAGGAGGACGAACGCCGCCACCCCCAGCCCGAAACGCCGCCGCCGCCGGCCGGATGCGTCGAAGAAGACCGGGCGGTCGCTCATCCGGCGGCGACGACGGCGGCGGCGGCGGCGGCCGGTGCGGGCGGGCGTGTCATGGCGGCGGCTTGCCCCAGCGGGGGACGGTGCGCAACGCCGCGGCTTTGACGCGCGCGGCGGTTTGGCGGAGAAGCCCGGCATGACATCCCGGGAGATCGTCGCCGCCGATATCGGCGGCACCAACGCCCGCTTCGCGCTCGCGCGGGTGGCGGGCGGCCGGGTCGTGTCGCTGGGCGCGCCGGCGACGCTCGCCGTGGCGGACCATGCCGGCCTGGAGGCCGCCTGGGCCGCCTTCGCCGCGATCGTCGGCCGGCCGCTGCCGCGCGCGGCCGCCATCGCCGTCGCCGCGCCGATCGAGGGCGCGGTGCTGAAGCTGACGAACAGCCCGTGGATCATCCGGCCGGACGCGCTGGCGGCGACGCTGGGGCTGGACGCCCATGTGCTGGTGAACGACTTCGGCGCGGTGGGCCATGCGGTGGCGGCGGTCGGCGCGGAGCATCTGCGCCATCTGTGCGGACCCGATCGCGCGCTGCCGCCGGACGGCGTCGTGACGATCGTGGGGCCGGGGACGGGGCTGGGCGTGGCGGCGCTCTACCGGATCGGCGGCAGCCCCCGGGTGGTCGAGACCGAGGGCGGCCATGTCGCCTTCGCGCCGACCGACGATTTCGAGGACGCGCTGCTCGCCCGTCTGCGCGAGCGGCACCGGCGGGTGTCGGTGGAGCGGATCGTCGCCGGCGCGGGGCTGGCGGCGATCCACGAGACGCTGTGCGCGGTCGCGGGTGCCGCCGTCCCGCCACGCGACGATCGCGCGCTGTGGGCGGCGGCGCTGGCGGGGACCGATGCGCCGGCGGCGGCGGCGCTCGACCGTTTCTGCCTGGCGCTCGGCGGCGTCGCCGGCGACCTGGCGCTGGCCCAGGGGGCCGCGGCGGTGGTGATCGCCGGCGGCCTGGGGCTGCGGCTGGCCGATCACCTGCCCCGATCGGGCTTCGCCGCGCGCTTCACCGCCAAGGGCCGGTTCGAGGCGAAGATGGCGGCGATGCCGGTGAAGCTCATCACCCATCCCCAGCCCGGCCTCCAGGGCGCCGCGGCGGAGTTCGCGGCGCGGTTTCCGTAGGCGGCGTCCGGGAGCCGGCCGCTACTCGTATCTCAGCGCGTGGATCGGATTGGCCCGGGCGATGCGCACCGCGTGGCCGGCGACGGTCGCCACCGCGATGCCGAGCGCCAGCGCCCCGGCCAGCAGGAACGGCACCGGCCCCAGCGCGATGCGATCGTCGAAGCCGTTCAGCCAGTCGCGCATCAGCCACCAGGCGACCGGCCAGGCGATCAGGTTGGCGATCGCCACCGGCCGGCTGAACTGCCACACCAGCAGCCGGACGATGTCGCGGGTGCGCGCGCCCAGCACCTTCCTGATGCCGATCTCCTTGGTCCTGCGCTCGGCGGTGAAGGCGGCGAGGCCGAACAGGCCGAGGCAGCCGATGACGACCGCGAGCAGCGAGAACGCCGCGAAGATCCGCGCCCGCGCATCCTCCGCCTCATAGAGTTCGATCATGATATCGTCGCTGAACTTCGCCTCGAACGGCACGTCGCGGGCGACCTGCTTCCACACCGCCTCGACGCGGGAACGGACGGCGGCGGGATCGCCGTCGTAGCGGACGATCATGTTGGAGGGGCCGATCCGCACGTTCCAGAACATGATCGGGTCGATCGGCGCGCGGACCGAGCGGAAGCGCGAATCCTTCACCACGCCGATGATGTTGATGTCGGCAGTCACCTCGCTGTCGGGGAACAGCCCGCCCCTGACCTTCTTGCCGACCGCGGTCGCGGGATCGCGGAAGCCGAGCTTGCGGACGGCATATTCGTTGACGACGACGTTGATGCCGCGCCGGGCGAGCGCGTCCTCGGCCCTCGGATCGGACGGGAAGGGAACGGTCGTGTCGTCCGTCGGCCGCTCGTCGAACCAGCGGCCGGCCAGCAGCGTCAGCCCCATCGCGTCCCTGAAGCCGCGATCGACCTTGTAGGTGCCGAGATTGACCTGTTTGGTGCTGCCCGGCAGCAGCACGCCGGTGTTGCTGGTGTTGCCGGTGGCGACGCCGATGTCGGTGCGGCCGACCGCCTTCACCCCCGGCACCCGCCTGACCTGGTCGGCGATCGTCTCGCCGAGAGGGATCAGCTGGTATCGGGACATGTTGTCCACCTGGAGGATATGGTCCCGCTGATAG
Organism: uncultured Sphingomonadaceae bacterium; assembly: GCA_964244125.1. GTDB lineage: Bacteria > Pseudomonadota > Alphaproteobacteria > Sphingomonadales > Sphingomonadaceae > Solisphingomonas. The sequence continues at coordinate 9,729 of CAXTHU010000025.1, read as the reverse complement.
CCGGGATCGACCGAGCGGGCATGGGCGGTCTGCGAATAGATGATCGCGGTGCAGGCGATCAGCCCGATCGACACGGCGAACTGGCCGACCACCAGGATCGTCCGCACCCGGCCGGAACCCGGCGTCTCGGAGGCGGAGCGGTTGGCCTTCAGCACGGCGGCCGGCTGGAAGCGGGAGAGGAAGAAGGCCGGATACAGCCCGCCCACCAGCCCGACCGCCAGCGTCAGCAGCAGCGCCGCCGGCAGCACGCCCTCGCGCCCGAGATAGCGCATCGGGATGTCGGCGTCGAGGAAGGCGGAGAAGAGCGGCAGGAACAGCTCGACCAGCGCCAGCGCGATCAGCATCGCGATCGTCGCGAAAAGGATCGATTCGGCGAGGAACTGGACGACGAGCTGCCGGCGGCTGGCGCCCAGCACCTTGCGCAGCGCCACCTCGCGCGCGCGCTGGCTGGCGCGGGCGGTGGCCAGGTTGGTGAAGTTGACCACCGCCATGCCGAGGATCAGCAGCGCGACGATGGCGAAGGTGGCGATCGACCGCCAGTCGTTGCCGGGCCGCATCGCGCCGTTCTGGGCGAGGCCGAGATGGACGTCGCGCAGGTTGACCAGATGCCAGTCCTCGTCGTCGCCGGCGTTGTACCTCACCTCGCCGGTCTCGTCGGGGATGTTGCGTTTTTCCCAGGCCGGCATCCGGGCATTCAGCGCGGCGGCGTCGGTGCCGGGTTTCAGCCGGGCGAACACCCAGCCCGACTGGCAGCTCCAGCAGCGCAGGAAGCTCGCTTCCCGGGCGAAGAGCGCCGGGAAGTCACGCCGGATGATCGCCGACACCTTCAGGCTGGAATTGGTCGGCAGGTCGCGCGCCACGGCGGTGACGCGGAAATCGCGAGGCTCGCCCTTGGAGATGAGGGTGATGGTGCGGCCGACGACGTCCCCGGTGCCCAAACGCTTCACCGCCTCGGCCCGGGTCAGCACCGCGCTGTCGGGGCGGCGCAGCGCGGTCATGTCGCCGGCGATCAGCGGCAGGCGGACGACATCGAGGAAATCGCCGTCGACGTAGAGATAGTCCTCGGTGGTCGAGACCTGGCCGTCCTTGACGAAGGTCGGCGAGCTGCCGAGCGCGTAGACCGTGTTCTCGACTTCGGGGAAGTCCTTCTTCAGCGCCGCCGTGGTGACGTAGCTCGACATCTGCATCAGCGTCGGCTCGCCGTCGCGGGGTTTCGGATACCACGCCTGGAACTGATAGGTGTCCGCCACCCCCGGCAGCCAGCGGTCGTAGCTGGTCTCGTAGCGGATGAAGAGCAGGATCAGCAGGCAGGCGGCCATGCCGATGGCGAGGCCGGCGATGTTGATGATCGAATAGGTCCGGCTCTTGGCGAGCGCGCGGACCGCGACGGTCAGGTAGTTGCGCCACATGGTCGGCTCCTATTCGTGACGGAGGGCGTGTATGGGGGAGAGCCGGGCGACGCGCAGGCTGTGGCCCGCGACGGTCGCGACCGCGATGGCGAGCGCCATCAGGCCGGCGAGGACGAACGGCCCCGGAGTAAGCGCGATGCGGGCGTCGAAGCCGTTCAGCCAGTCCCGCATCGCCCACCAGGCGACGGGCCAGGCGACCAGGTTGGCGACGACCACCGGCTTGGAGAATTGCCAGACGAGCAGCCGGACGATGTCGCGGACGCGCGCGCCCAGCACCTTCCTGATGCCGATCTCCTTGGTCCGCCGCTCGGTCGCGAAGGCGGCGAGGCTGTAGAGGCCGAGGCAGGCGATGATGACGCTGAGCCCCGCGAAGCCGGCGAAGAGCATCCCCCGCGCCCGCTCGGCGGCCCAGGTTTCGGCGAGGATGTCCTCGGCAAAGCGGCCTTGGAACGGGATTTCGGGCTCGAACCGGCGCCACACCTTGTGGATCGCATCCATCACCCCGGCCGGATCGGCCGAGACGTAGCGGACGAGCACCTGGCTCGTGCGTCCCGGATCGTAGGTGTAGACGATCGGCTCCAGCGGATCGCGCGGGGTGCGGATGCGGGTGTCGGCGACGACGCCGACGATCGTCGCCGGCGTCAGGACGCCTTCCATCCCGACCTTCACCGTCCGGCCGATCGCATCGCCGGGGGCGGAGAAGCCGAAGGTGCGGGCGGCGGCGCGGTTGACGACGACGTTGAAGGCGGTCGAAAGGAGGTTGCCGTCCGGATCGCGGAGCAGCCGGTCGCTGGCGAAGCGGTCCCCCGGCAACCGCCCGGCCACCGGCGTCATCGCCATCGTCGCGAAGAAGCCGGGATCGATCGCATAGGTGCCGATCGACAGATCCTCCGTGCTGCCCGGCGCGCGAGCCGATCTGAGGCTCTTGTTGGTGGCCGCCAGCGCCAGGTCGGTCCGCCCCGCCGATACGACGCCGGGTATCCGCATCAGCTCGCGCGAGGCGGTGCGATATTCGCTGTCGTCGCCGGCGAAGCGCCAGGCGGCGTCGAGCTGGATCATGCCGTCGCGACGGTAGCCGGGATCGAGCGTGCGGAGGAAATGGGTCTGCGCCTCGATCACCCAGGTGCAGGCGATGAGACCGATGGCGACGGCGAACTGGCCGACGACCAGCGTGGCGCGCAGCCGCCGGCCGCCGGGCGTCTCGCCGCCCGAACGGTGGCCATGCAGCACCACGCCGGGGCGGAAGCGGCTGAGCTGGAGGGCAGGATAGAGGCCGCTGAGCATGCCCGTCGCGAGCCATAGGGCGAGGGCCGGCCAGAGCATCCCGCCCTCGCCGCCATAATGCGCGACGAGTTCCGTGCCGGTCGCGCGCGCCACCCACGGGGTCGCCAGCTCCACGACGGCGAGCGCGAGCAGCATGGCGAAGGCGGTCAGGGTCAGCGATTCGACCATCATCTGCGTCGCGAGCTGCCGGCGGCTGGCGCCGAGCACCTTGCGCAGCGCCACCTCGCGGGCGCGCTGGATGGCGCGGGCGGTGGAGAGGTTGACGAAGTTCATCGCCGCCATGGCGAGGATCAGGCCGGCGACGACCATGAAGGTGGCGAGCGTGCGCGGATCGCCGCCGGGGGTCAGCGCCGCCTGCTGCGCGTCACCGAGATGGACGTCGGCCAGCGGCACCAGCTTCAGGTCGAGCATGTCGGCGCGATGGCCGTCCGGGGGTATGACGCGCTTTTCCCAGGCCGGCAGCGCGGCGTTGATCGCGGCGGCATCGGCACCGGGGCGCAACTTCACGTAGTGCCACTGGCTCATCGCCCCCCAGCCCTTCATTTCGGCGGGCCATCCGTCGGTCTGGGCGGGATCATTGCGGACGATCAGCGCCAGCTTGAGACTCGAATCCTTCGGCAGATCGCGCAACACCCCGCCGACGCGGTGATCCTGCTTGCCGGCCCCTGCCCCGATCGCGAGCGTGCGGCCGAGCACGTCGGCGGTGCCGAACTGGGCGCGCGCCTCGCTCTCGGTCAGCACGATGCTGTGCGGATCGGCCAGCGCCGTCGCTGCCGATCCGTGGAGGAACGGAAGGTGGAAAATCGCAAAGAAATCCGGATCGACCGCTGCCCAGTCCATGAACACCGGCTCGCCGTCGCGCACTACCGGCGCCGGGCCGGTGCGAACCACCGTAAGCGCCTCGATCTGCGTGAAGCCGGCGGGCAGCAGCGCGCGGACGGGGAAGGGGCTGGCTTGCGATCGGTCCACCGGCTGGCCCGGATCGCGCGACACGCTCTGGAGCTGGAACACCCGCTCATGGCCGGGCAGCCACTGGTCATAGCCGCGCTCGTAGCGGACATAGGACAGGATCATCAGGCAGCCGGCGAAGCCGAGCGCCAGCCCGCCCACATTGATCGCGGCTAACAGCCGGTGCCGCGCGATCATCCTGAGCGCGAACGACAAATGGTGCCCCAGCATGGTCATGCCGCCCGCCGGCGCTCCTGGAGGATACGCCCGTCGAGCATGTTGACGACGCGGCCGGCATAGTCGGCATGGGCCGGGGAGTGGGTGACCATGACGATGGTCGATCCCTCCTGGTTGAGCTGGCGCAGCATCTTCATCACCTCCTCGCCATGGGCGGTGTCGAGGTTGCCGGTCGGCTCGTCGGCGAGGATCAGCTTGGGCTCGCCGACCAGCGCGCGGGCGACGGCGACGCGCTGCTGCTGGCCGCCGGAAAGCTGGGCCGGGCGGTGCTTGGCGCGGTGGGCGATGCCGACCTTGTCGAGCACGCGATCGACCCGCGCGCGGCGCTCGGCGGCGGGGATGGCGTGATAGAGGAGGGCCAACTCGATATTCTCGCGCACCGACAGTTCGTCGACCAGGTTGAAGCTCTGGAAGATGAAGCCGATATAGCGCTTGCGGGTATCGGCCAGCGCGCTTTCGCCCAGGCCGGCCACCTCCTTGCCGTCGAACAGGTAGGAGCCGCCGGTCGGGCTGTCCAGCATGCCGATGATGTTGAGCAGCGTCGACTTGCCGCAGCCCGACGGCCCCATGATGGCGACGAACTCGCCGTCGGCGATGTCGAGGTCGACCGCGTCGAGCGCGGCGGTCTCCACCGTGTCGGTGCGATAGGCCTTGGAGAGGGCGGACATGGTCAGCATGGGCGTAGCCTTGTTCAGGAGGATGGATCGAGGGTCAGCCGGTCCTTGTCGGTCAGGCCGGTATAGGGCGACGTCAGCACGCGCTCGCCCGGATCGAGGCCGTCCAGCACCTCGATGTAATCGGCGTTGCGGCGGCCCAGGCGGACGGTGCGCCTCGCCGCCGAGCGCCCGTCGGCGCTGACGACGAACACCCAGTTGCCGCCGGTGTCGTTGTAGAAGCTGCCGTTGGGGATCAGCCGCGCCGGCACCGGGTCGCCGAGCGTGAGGCGCGTCTGGAGCGTCTGGCCGCGCTGCATCCCCTTCGGCTCCGGCCCGACGAAGACGAGGTCGACCTGGAACTGGCCGTTCCTGACCTGCGGATAGACCTTCGACACCTTCAGCGCGTGGCGCCTGCCGTCCAGGTCGATGGCGGCGCGCTGGCCGAGGACGACGCGACCGAGATAGAACTCGTCGACGTCGGCGACCAGTTTGCTGCGGCCGGGGCTGTCGATCTGGCCGAGCCGCTCGCCCCGCTGCATCGACTGGCCGAGCTGGATCGAGAAGGCGGTGAGCTGGCCCGAGACGGGCGCGCGCAGGTTCAGCGCCTCCAGCGTCGCGCGGGAAATGCCTAGACTGGCGGTGAGCGAGCGGGCGGATTCGCGCAGCTGGGCAAGCTGGCTCGATTGCAGCCGTTCGTCGCTGGCCTTCGCGCGGCGCTGCACCGCCAGCCGGGCGCTGTTGGAGGCATATTCGTCCTCGGTGTCGCGGAAGGTGCGCCCGGCGACGAAGCCGCGGTCGGCCAGCGGCTTCTGGACCTCATACTGCCGCCGCGCCTTGCGGGTGGCGAGGTCGGCCTCCAGCACGGCGCGCTCGTTCTGGAGCCGGGTCTGGGCCAGCGCCAGTTCCTGGCTGCGCATCGAGTTGATCTCGCGGCTGACGTCCGCCTGGCGGGCCAGCAGGTTCAGTTGCAGGTCCGAGTTGGAGAGGACGGCGAGGAGCTGCCCCGCCCGCACGGCGGCGCCGTCCTCGACCATGATCCTGTCCACCCGGCCGCCCTCCACCGCATCGAGGAAGACGGTGACGAGCGGGGTGACGCGCGCGCGGAGCGGCAGGAAGTCGTCGAACGTGCCTCTGGTGACGGTGGAGATCGTCGCGCGCTCGGCGGCGATCGACTGGGTGCCGGCGCGCGGCGCGAAGAAATGGAAGAGCGCGGCGAGCAGCAGGACGACGGCCGCGACGCCGCCGCCGATCAGGCGCCGGTCGATCCGCCGGCGGGGGACTTCCCGGTCCATCGCGCCGCCGGAGGCGGGCGCCGCGGCCGGCGCCTCCGGCTTGTCGAGCCGCACGACGCTCAACCGACTTGTCCGTTTTCGGACGGCCGGCGTCCGGATGCGGACAAGAGCGGGCCGGCGGCGCGGTGGGAGAGGGTGGTCACGCGGGTCATGACGACATCGTTGCAGGAGGCGTGCCAACCGAAACAACCCGCTCCCGCCTTCGGGGAGGGGGCCTTCTTCTTCGGCTCGACAAGAAGTGCCTCTTCCAACCTTTTCCATGAAGAACGGGAGAGGGTTTTCGGGTTGGCCCGCGACTTGCTCCCGCGACTTGCTGTTGATCCGACCGGATCATTATACGGACAGCGGAACCATGGGCGCCCACCCCTTCGACCTCGCCATCGTCGTCGACGACGATCCGGACATCGCGCTGGCCGCGCGGCTGGCGCTGCGCGACCTGTTCGCCGAGGTGGTCGTCGTCGGCGATCCGGCGGCGCTGCCGGCGCTGCTGGATCGGCGGACGGCGGACGCGATCCTGCTCGACCTCAACTTCCAGCGCGGGGCGACGGACGGGCGGGAGGGGTTGGACTGGCTGGGGCGCATCGTCGCGCGCGATCCGGATGCGGCGGTGGTCGTCATCACCGCACATGGCGGCGTCGCCGTCGCGGTGGAGGCGATCAAGCGCGGCGCGACCGATTTCGTCACCAAGCCGTGGTCGAACGAGCGGCTGGCCGCCACCGTCCGCTCGGCCGCCACGCTGCGCCGGTCGCGGGGGCAGGCGGCGGTGGAGCGGGGGCGCGCGGCCGAGCTTGCCACGCCCGTCGCCGGGACGCCGCTGCTTGGGGCGTCGCCGGCGATGCGGGCGGTCCATTCGCTGATCGCGCGCGCCGCGCCGACCGAGGCGAACGTGCTGATCCTGGGCGAGAACGGCACCGGCAAGGAACTCGTCGCGCGGGAAATCCACCGCCGCTCCCGCCGGGCGGAGGGGGCGATGGTGGCGGTGGACCTTGGCGCGGTGAGCGAGACGCTGTTCGATTCGGAGCTGTTCGGCCACGTCCGCGGCGCCTTCACCGATGCCAGGGCCGATCGCGTCGGGCGGCTGAAGGCGGCGGACGGCGGCACCCTGTTCCTCGACGAGATCGGCAACCTGCCGCTCCACCTGCAACCCAAGCTCCTCACCGCGCTGGAGCAGCGCGAGGTGACGCCGGTCGGGGCCAACCGGGCCGTGGCCATCGACGTGCGGGTGGTGGCGGCGACGAACATGGACGCCGGCCGGCTGGCGGACGAGGGGCGTTTCCGCCAGGACCTGCTGTTCCGGCTGAACACGGTGGAGATCACCCTGCCGCCGCTGCGCCAGCGGCGCGAGGACATCGTGCCGCTGCTGGACCATTATCTCGCGCTCTACGCGCGCAAATACGGCAGGGCCGACCGGATGCTGACCGACGAGGCGCGGGCGGCGCTGACCGCGCATGACTGGCCGGGGAACGTCCGCGCGCTGCGCCATGCCGCCGAACGGGCGGTGATCCTGGCCGAGGACGAGCTGCTGACCGCCGCCGACTTCGCCCTGCCCGATCGGCGGCGCGAGCAGCCCGCCGTGGCGGCGCCGCCGACGGGCGGGACGGACGACCTGAATCTCGACCGGCAGGAACGCCAGATGATCGAGCGGGCGCTCAAGAAGCACCATTTCAACATCTCGACCGCGGCGCACGAACTGGGCCTGAGCCGCGGCGCGCTCTATCGCCGGATGGAGAAGCATGGGCTTTGACCGGCGGTTCGAGCTGGGGCTGGCGTGGCGGGCGCTGGTCGTCCTCGGCGCCTTCGCGCTGCTGGTGCGCGCGGTGGGGACGCCGGGGCTGGGCGCGGCGCGGGTCGTCGCCTTCGGCCTCGCGCTCTGGGCACTGGCGAGCTTGTGGCACCACATCCGGCGGACCAATTTCGAGGTCGCGCGCTTCGTCGAATCGGTCCGCTTCGAGGATTATACCCAGCGTTTCTCGACCGCCAGCGGCGGCGGCTTCGACGTGCTGGGCGACGCGCTCGACAGCGCGATGCGGGCGCTGAGCGGCCGGCGGACGGGCGATGCGGAGGAGGCGCGGTTCCTGTCGGCGGTGGTCGACGACGCGCCCGTCGCGCTGCTGTCGATCGCCGACGACGGCGCGGTGGCGCTGCTGAACAAGGCGGCGCGGCGGCAGTTCGGCCGGCATCCGCCGACGCAGGTGGAGGATTTCGCCGCCTATGGCGCGGAGTTCGCCGCCGCCATCGCGCTGCCGCCGGGCGGGCGGCGGGTGACGCGGCTGATGCTGGACGGCCTCGCCCAGCGCGCGCTGCTGGCGACGGCGCGGGTGGAGCGGCTCGGCAGCGGCCTCACCATCGCCTCCGTCCTGCCGGCGCAGAGCGAGCTGGGCGCGGTCGAGCTGGCGGCGCAGGCGGATCTGGTGCGGGTGCTGACGCATGAGATCATGAACTCGCTGACCCCGGTCACCTCGCTCGCCCGCTCCACCGCCGAGATCGTGGCGGCGGCGGCGCGGGGCGATCCGGCGCTCGACGATGCGCGGCTGGCGGCCGAGACGCTGGCCAACCGGGCCGACGGCATATTGCGCTTCGTCGAGAGCTATCGCGACTTCTCGCGCTCGCTGGAGGTGCATGCGCGGCGGTTCGCGGTCGCTGGCTGGGCGGCCGAGATCGCCCGGCTGGCGGCGGCGGACCCGGTCAACGGCGCCGTCGCGCTCGCCGTCGCGGTGGAGCCGGCCGACCTGCTCATGGAGGGCGATCCCGACCTGCTGGCCCAGGTGGTGTTCAACCTGATCCGTAACGCCGCCATCGCCACCGCCGGCCAGGCGGAGCGGCGGGTGACGTTGAGCGTCCGGGCCGCACCCGGCGGCCACGCCATCATCGCGGTGGCGGACAACGGCCCCGGCATCCCGCCCGAACGGCGCGACGACGTGTTCCTGCCGTTCTACACCACCCGCAGCGGCGGCAGCGGAGTGGGACTGAGCCTCGCGCGCCGGGTGGCGCTGGCCCACGGCGGCTCGATCGCGGCAACCGAGGCGGAAGGGGGCGGGGCGGCGATCAGGATGCTGGTGTGAAGGCGTCCCCGGCAGTCCGCTCCCTCTCCCCTCAGGGGAGAGGGCTTAAGAAGAAGGCCGCCCGGATCGCTCCGGGCGGCCTCGTCCACGACCGATCGTCGAAGCCTCACGCCGTCTCGGCGGGGGTCTCCCCGCGGTCGTCGCGGTCGGTGGCGATCTCGCCCGGTTCGGCGTTGGGATCGTAGTCCTCGGTGAAGCCCGCCTCGTCGCGCTCGAACATCGTCGACATGACGTCGACGCCCTGCGCCTGGAGTTCGGCTTCCTCGGGGCTGCGCGCGACGTTGACCTTGATCGCGACGGCCACCTCGGCGTGCAGCACGATCTTCACGTCGTAGAGGCCGATCGCCTTGATCGGCTTGTCGAGGACGATCTGGCTCTTCAGCACCTTGCCGCCGTCCGCCTCCAGCGCGTCGGCCAGGTCGCGGGCGGAGACCGAGCCGTAGAGCTGGCCGGTGTTGGACGCCTGGCGGATCAGCGTCAGCGTCTTGCCGTCGATGCCCTGGGAATCCGCCTTCGCCGTCTCGCGGCGGGCGGCGTTGTCGGCCTCGATCTGGCTGCGGTTGGCCTCGAAGACGCGCTTGTTGGCGTCGTTGGCGCGCAGCGCCTTCTTGCGCGGCAGGAGGAAGTTGCGCGCGAAGCCGGCCTTCACGGGGACGACGTCACCGATCTGACCGAGCGTCTCGACACGCTCCAGCAGGATCACATCCATCGTGGGCGCTCCTTACTTAACGAGGTAGGGCAGCAGGCCCAGGTGACGGGCGCGCTTGATCGCCTGGGCGAGCTCACGCTGCTTCTTGGCGGAGACCGCCGTGATGCGCGACGGAACGATCTTGCCGCGCTC
>CAXTHU010000024.1:0-20994 GCA_964244125.1 uncultured Sphingomonadaceae bacterium | reverse complement strand
TCGTCGCCGGCATCCGCACGCCGCAATATCTGACGAAGGCGGCGCGCGAGGCGGCCGGCGCGAAGCCGGCCTCGATGGAGGAGGCGATGCCCGCCACCTTCACCGAGCTGGCGCACGTCTTCGACCTGCTCGAAACCCATTACCGCGACATGCAGGACATCGAGTTCACGGTGCAGCAGGGCAAGCTCTGGATGCTCCAGACGCGCTCGGGCAAGCGCACCGCCAAGGCGGCGCTGAAGATCGCCGTCGACATGGCGGCCGAGGGGCTCATCACGCGGGAGGAGGCGGTGGCGCGGGTCGATCCGGCGGCGCTCGACCAATTGCTCCACCCGACGCTCGATCCCGGGGCGCCGCGCGACGTGATCGCCAAGGGATTGCCCGCCAGTCCCGGCGCCGCCTCCGGCGCGGTGGTGTTCGACGCCGAGACGGCGCAGGCGCGGGCCGAGCGCGGCGACGACGTCATCCTCGTCCGGGTCGAGACCTCCCCCGAGGACATCCACGGGATGCACGCGGCCAAGGGCATCCTGACCGCGCGCGGCGGCATGACCAGCCACGCGGCGGTGGTGGCGCGCGGCATGGGGCGGCCGTGCGTGTCCGGCGCCGGCTCGCTCGCCATCGACGCCAAGGCCCGGATAATGCGCGTCGGCGGGCGGGAGGTGCGCGAGGGCGACATCCTCACCCTCGACGGCGCCACCGGCGAGGTGATGATGGGTCGCGTCGCCACCGTCCAGCCCGAGCTGGCGGGCGATTTCGGCACGCTGATGGTGTGGGCCGACGCGGTCCGCCGGCTGAAGGTGCGGACCAATGCCGAGACCCCGCTCGACTGCCGCACCGCGGTGGAGTTCGGCGCCGAGGGGGTCGGCCTCTGCCGCACCGAGCATATGTTCTTCGACGCCGACCGCATCACCAGCGTCCGCCAGATGATCCTGGCCGAGGATGCGAAGGGCCGGCGGGCGGCGCTCGACAAGCTGCTGCCCGCCCAGCGCGACGACTTCACCGAGATCTTCGAGATCATGGCCGGGCTGCCGGTCACCATCCGCCTGCTCGATCCGCCGCTGCACGAGTTCCTGCCGCATGAGGAGGCCGAGTTCGAGGAGGTCGCCCGCGCCTCGGGCCTGGGGGTCGAGGCGCTGCGCCGCCGCGCGGCCGAGCTGCACGAGGTCAACCCGATGCTGGGCCATCGCGGCTGCCGGCTGGGCGTCACCTATCCCGAGATCTACGAGATGCAGGCCCGCGCCATCTTCGAGGCGGCCGTCGCGGTGGCGGAGAAGACCGGCGCCGCGCCGATCCCCGAGGTGATGGTCCCCCTGGTCGGCACCGCCCGCGAGCTGGAGCTGATGAAGGCGGTGATCGACCGCGCCGCCGAGGCGGTGTTCGCGGACAAGAGCCGGCGGGTCGAGTATCTCGTCGGCACGATGATCGAACTGCCGCGCGCCGCGCTGAAGGCCGGCGAGATCGCCCGCTTCGGCGCCTTCTTCTCCTTCGGCACCAACGACCTGACGCAGACGACGCTGGGCGTCAGCCGCGACGACGCCGCGCGTTTCCTGACGGCTTACGTCGACCAGGGCATCTACGCCCGCGACCCGTTCGTCAGCCTCGACGTGGAAGGGGTCGGCGAGCTGATCGCCATGGCCGCCGAGCGCGGCCGCGCGACCCGCCCCGACATCAAGCTCGGCATCTGCGGCGAGCATGGCGGCGACCCGGCCAGCATCGGCTTCTGCGAGCGGATCGGCCTCGATTACGTCAGCGCCTCGCCCTACCGCGTGCCGATCGCCCGGCTGGCGGCGGCGCAGGCGGCGCTCAAGGCGAAGGGTTGAGGGCGGCGGACAAGCCGCTCAGAGCTTGCCCAGGCACCAGAGCAGCACGCTCTTCTGCGCGTGGAGCCGGTTCTCCGCCTCGTCCCACACCGCCGACCGCGGGCCGTCGATCACCGCGTCGACCACCTCCTCGCCGCGATGCGCCGGCAGGCAGTGGAGGAAGGTCGCGCGCGGATCGGCCCCGGCCATCGTCGCCGGCGTCACCTGATAGGGCGCCATCGCCGCCAGCTTGCCGGCCGCGTCCGCCTGGCCCATCGACACCCAGGTGTCGGTGACGACGACATGCGCCCCCGCCGCCGCCGCCGCCGGATCGCGGAGGATCTCGATCCTGCCCCCCCGGTCCACCGCCGCGCCGACCACCGCCTCGTCCGGCTCGTAACCCGGCGGGCAAGCCAGCCGCACGGTGAAGCGCATCAGCCCCGCCGCCTCGACCAGCGAGCGGGCGACGTTGTTGCCGTCGCCCAGCCACGCCCAGACCGATCCCGGCAGCGGCCGCCCGCGCTCGATCACGGTCAGCATGTCGGCGAGAAGCTGGCAGGGGTGGCTGGCGTCGGTCAGCCCGTTCACCACCGGCACGCCGGCGTGATGCGCCATCCCGACGGCCTTGGCATGATCGTCGGTGCGGATCATGATCGCATCGACATAGCGCGACAGGACGCGCGCGGTGTCGGCGACGCTCTCGCCCCGCCCCAGCTGCATCGCGCCCGCGTCCATGACGATCGTCGTGCCGCCCAGCTGCCGCATCGCCATGTCGAACGACACCCGGGTGCGGGTCGAGTTCTTCTCGAAGATCATCGCCAGCACATGGCCGGCGAGCGGCGCGTCGGCATCGGGCGCGCCCTTCGGCAGCCCCGCGCGCGCGGCCTTCCGGTCGATCGCATCGGCCAGCATCGCCGCGATCGCGTCGGGGCCGGCATCGGCGAGATCGAGGAAATGGCGCACTTAATACCTCCCCGGCACGGGGAGGGGGACCGCGCGAAGCGTGGTGGAGGGGTCGGGGCAACGCGGATGGCGGGCAACCCTTCCACCGGCTTCGCCGGTCCCCCTCCCCTTCAGGAAGGTATTCTCGCTACTCATCGGCCGCCGGCACATACACCCGCGCCGCCTCCGACAGCTTGGCGACGAACTCCTCGACATGGCCCTCGTCGATCACCAGCGGCGGCAGCACGCGGACGACGTTCTCGCCCGCCGCCACCGTCAGCAGGCCGTGCGCGTCGCGGCAATGGGCGACGAAGCGGCGGCTGTCGGACTTCATCTTCAGCCCCAGCATCAGCCCCATGCCCCGCACGCCTTCGAACAGATGGTCGTGGTTGGGCAGCATCTGCTCCAGCGACTGGCGCAGGCGGGCGCCGATCCGCGCGACATTGTCCAGGAAGCCCGGCGCCAGCACCACGTCCAGCACCGCCTCGCCGGCGGCCATCGCCAGCGGGTTGCCGCCATAGGTGGAGCCGTGGGTGCCGACGACCATGCCGCGCGCGGCGTGCTCGGTGGCGAGGCAGGCGCCCAGCGGGAAGCCGCCGCCGATCCCCTTGGCCACCGCCATCACGTCCGGCACGATGCCGTAATGCTCATGCGCGAACAGCTTCCCCGTCCGGCCGTAGCCGCACTGCACCTCGTCCAGCAGCAGCAGCAGGCCATGCTCGTCGGCCAGGCGCCGCAGGCCCTTCAAGAAATCCATGTCCGCCGGGCGCACCCCGCCCTCGCCCTGGATCGGCTCGACCAGAAAGCCGGCGGTGCGATCGTCGATCGCGGCCTCGGCAGCGGCGAGATCGTTGAACGCGACCACCTCGAACCCCGGCAGCAGCGGCTCGAAGCCGGAACGCAACTTCTCCTGGTCGGTCGCCGAAATGGTGCCGATGGTCCGCCCGTGGAAGGCGTTGGAAAAGGTGACGAGCTTGATCCGCTCCGGCGTGCCGCCGGCGAAATGATGGCGGCGCGCGGTCTTGATCGCGCATTCCACCGCCTCGGCGCCCGAATTGGTGAAGAACACCGTGTCGGCGAAGGTGGCGTCGACCAGCCGTTGCGCCAGCCGCTCGCCCTGCGGGCTGCCATAGAGGTTGGAGACGTGGATCAGCGTCGCCGCCTGATCCTGGATCGCCCGCGTCAGATGCGGGTGGCCGTGGCCGAGCAGGTTCACCGCGATGCCGCTGGCGAAGTCGAGATAGCGTTCGCCCCCCTCGCCGATCAGGTGGCACCCCTCGCCGCGCACCGGCCGCACACCGCAGCGCGGATAGACGGGCATGAGCGGGGCGATGGCCATCGGGCACTCCTGGGGATCGATCGAAACGCAAAGAGGCGGCCGGGAAGGGCCGCCTCGTCACAGGACCGGCCTATAGCGCCGCGGCCGCCGCCGCTCAAGCCTTCAGCCGCCACCCGCTCGCCAGCAGCGCGTAGCACAGCCCGCCCAGCGCCAGGTTCAGCACGCCGAGCATGACGCTCCCGACCAGGATCGGCGAATCCGCCGCACCGAGGAAGCCGTAGCGGAAGCCCGAGATGACGTAGAAGATCGGGTTGGCATGGCTGATCGCGGCGAAGGTCGGCGACAGGTCGGCGACCGAATAGAACGTCCCCGACAGCAGCGACAGCGGCATCACGACGAAGTTGGTGATCGCCGCGGCATGATCGAACTTCTCCGCCCAGATCGAGGTCAGGAGGCCGAGGAAGGCGAGCAGCGCCGATCCCAGCAGCCCGAACCAGGCAATCGCCCAGAGATGGCGCGGGGTGACGTGCACCCCCGGCCAGAAGGCCATCGCGACCCACACCGCCAGCCCGACCAGCACCGCCCGCGTCACCGCCGCGCCGATCATGCCGGCGACCAGCTCGCCGGTGGAGAGAGGCGGCATGAGGTAGTCGACGATCGTCCCCTGGACCTTGCCGACCAGCAGCGAGAAGCTGGAATTGGCGAAGGCGGCGTTCACCATCCCCATGACGATCAGGCCGGGGCCGATGAAGTCGGCGAACGGCACCCCCATCACCATCCGCCCGGAACGGCCCAGCGCGACGGTGAAGATGACGAGATACAGCAGCGTCGTGATCGCCGGCGCCCAGATGGTCTGGAGCTGCACCTTGAAGAAACGCCGCACCTCCTTCACATAGAGCGCCTGCAAACCCCGCCAGTTCACCCGCCGGATCACCGGCACGCCGGGGGGGGTCCGCACCCAATCTGAAGCTTGTTCGGCCATGACCGCCCGAGTATCGGCGGCACGCCCGGCGGGCAAGCCCGGCGTCGCCGGGCGCGACCAGGAGTTTTCGACGATGGCATGGACCGACGAGCGGATCGACCGGCTCAAGACGCTCTGGGGCCAGGGCATGACCGCCAGCCAGATCGCCGAAGCGCTCGGCGGGGTCAGCCGCAACGCCGTCATCGGCAAGGCGCATCGCCTTGGGCTGGAGGCGCGGCCGTCGCCGGTCCGCTCCGGCGAGGTGCCCGCCGTCGCCCCGGCCGAATCGCGCGGGGAGGGGCCGGAGGAAGCGCCGCCCTTCGTCACCGCGCCCGATCCGACGCCGGAGCCCGACACGGTCGAGGCGCGCATCGCCGAACCCGAGGCGGCGGAGGAACCCGCGCCGGACGAGGCCGGGACCGAAGCGGAGGCCGCGCCCGAGACCGCGCCGCCGCCCGAGAAGCCGGTGCAGATGATGCGGTCGGTCGGCCCCGGCGGCTTCCTCCGCCAGGCGCCGGGCGAGCAGCAGCCCCCCGCCACCCCGGCCCCGCCGCGCCGCATGGTGCCGGCGCGCCCCTCGGCCGAGGTCGCCGGCAAGACCGGGCTGCTCGATCTCAACGACAAGATCTGCAAATGGCCGCTCGGCCATCCGGGCGAGCCGGACTTCCACTTCTGCGGCAGGCCGGTGAACGTCGGCTTCCCCTATTGCGTCGAACATTGCGGCCTCGCCTACCAGGCCCAGCTCCCCCGCCGCGACCGCCGCCCTCCCCCGCCGCTGCCGTTCGGCGGCCCCAGGGTGCGATGACGCCTTAGCCCTCTCCCCCTTCCGGGGAGAGGGTTGGGAGAAGGGCCTTCTGCTTTCTTCGCGCGGCGGAAGAAGGCCTCTCTCAACCCTCTGCCGCGCGGGCGGGAGAGGGCTCGGGTCTACCCGCACACCGCCTGCCCCATCGTCCCCGACCGCCGCGTCGCCGCGCCGAAGACGTCGCCCATCTCGCCCATGATCGCGGCCTCGTCCATCGCGCTCACCGTCGCGGTGCCGCAATCGGCCATGCCGCCGCGCCCGGCGATCGACCAGCGGACGCGCAGCAGCGTGCCGGCGGGCGGGGCGGCCAGGCTCTCCGCCTCGCCGTTCACCGTCGCCCAGCCGGCGCCGTCGCCCAGCCGGCCCGACAGCGCCCCGTTCAGCCGCTTCGCCCAGGCCTCGCCGCCGGCGCCCGCGCCGGTGATCGTCACCGCCGCGCCCGCCGCGCCTCCCGCCCCGCCACTCGCCCCGGCCCGGGCGCCACCCGGCTGCCCGAAGCCGCCGGCCACCGCGGCGCGGCGGTGGGCCTGCGCGGCGGCGGTCCGCCCCGCCCTGGCGCCGGCCGCGTCGCCTCCGCGCCAGCTCGCCGCCAGCGCCAGCGCCATCACCGTGCCGACCAACGCCACCTGTCCGCCCAACCGCATGTCCGCACCCCGCACCCCGCAACCCGTCCGCTTCCATCGCACCCCCGGCGGCTGCAACAGGTTAAGCCCGCCGGGCGGATCGATCCGTTCCGGAGCGAAGCTTTGCTCACCCGCGCGCAGCCGCTATGCGGGGCGCGATCATGGCCGACCTCTTCGCCACCGCCCCCTCGACCAGTTCGGGCAATTACGACGCCTCCGCGATCGAGGTGCTGGAGGGGCTGGAGCCGGTGCGCCGCCGGCCCGGCATGTATATCGGCGGGATCGACGAACGCGCGCTCCACCACCTCGCCGCCGAGGTGATCGACAACGCCATGGACGAGGCGGTCGCCGGCCACGCCAGCCGCATCGAGGTGTCGCTGGGCGCCGGCAACCGCCTGACCGTGGTCGACAACGGGCGCGGCATCCCGGTCGATCCGCATCCCAGATACCCCGGCAAGTCGGCGCTGGAAGTGATCCTGACGACGCTCCATTCCGGCGGCAAGTTCGCCGGCAAGGCCTACGCCACCTCGGGCGGGCTGCACGGCGTCGGCGTGTCGGTGGTGAACGCGCTGTCCTCGGACACCGTGGTCGAGGTGGCGCGCAACCGCGCGCTGTTCCGCCAGGCCTTCGCGCGCGGACTGGCGACGGGTCCGCTGGAGACGGTCGGCGCGGCGCCCAACCGGCGCGGCACGTCCGTCGCCTTCACCCCCGATCCGGAGATATTCGGCGAGGGCGCGCGCTTCCGCCCCGGCCGGCTCCACCGGCTCGTCCGCTCCAAGGCGTATCTCTTCGCCGGGGTCGAACTGCGCTGGCGCTGCGATCCGGCGCTGATCGACGACGATACCCCCGCGGACGCCGTCTTCCAGTTCCCCGGCGGCCTGGCCGATCACCTGCGCGAGCAGGTCGGCGCCCGCGAATGCGCCACCGCCGACTTCTTCGCCGGCCGGCAGGAGTTTCCCGCCGGCGGCGGCGCGGTCGACTGGGCGATCGCCTGGCCGCTCTGGTCGGAGGGGAGCTACGACTATTATTGCAACACCATCCCGACCCCCGACGGCGGCACCCACGAACAGGGGCTGCGCGCGGCGCTGACCAAGGGCATCCGCGCCTTCGCCGATCTGGTCGGGCAGAAGAAAGCGAAGGACGTGGCGCCCGAGGACGTGATGACCGGCGCGGAGATCATGCTCTCGGTCTTCGTCCGCGAGCCGCAGTTCCAGTCGCAGACCAAGGACCGGCTCACCAGCCCGGAGGCGGCGGGACTGGTCGAGCGCGCGGTGCGCGACCATTTCGACCATTACCTCTCCGACAACATGGAACGCGGCCGCGCGCTGCTCGGCTTCGTGCTGGAACGGATGGACGATCGCCTCCGCCGCCGGGCCGAGCGCGAGGTGAAGCGCAAGACCGCCACCTCGGGGCGCAAGCTGCGCCTGCCCGGCAAGCTGACCGACTGCGCCAACGACGACCCCGCCGGCACCGAACTGTTCATCGTCGAGGGCGACAGCGCCGGCGGCTCGGCCAAGCAGGCGCGCGACCGCAAGACGCAGGCGGTGCTGCCGATCCGCGGCAAGATCCTGAACGTCGCCTCCGCCTCGGCCGACAAGATCAGGGCCAACAGCGAGATCGCCGACCTGACGCTGGCGCTCGGCTGCGGCATCCGCGACCGCTGCGATCCGTCCGCGCTGCGCTACGAACGGGTCGTCATCATGACCGACGCCGATGTCGACGGCGCGCATATCGCGACGCTGCTGATGACCTTCTTCTTCCAGGAGATGGCCGAGATCGTGAGGCGCGGCCATCTCTACCTGGCCCAGCCGCCGCTCTACCGCCTGACCGCCGGCGCCCGCTCGCTCTACGCCCGCGACGACGCCCACCGCGCCGAGCTGGAGCGGACCGCGTTCAACGGCCGCAAGGTCGACGTCGCCCGCTTCAAGGGGCTGGGCGAGATGAACCCGGGCCAGCTGCGCGAGACGACGATGGACCCCGGGACCCGCACCCTCCTCCGCATCACCCTGCCGCAGGACCATGAGGAACGCTCCGCCGTCCGCGACCTGGTCGACCGGCTGATGGGCCGCGACGCCGCCCACCGCTTCGCCTTCATCCGGAACCACGCCGCCCAGGTTGACGAGGAAGCGATCGACGCTTGACGTTCCGGTCGACGACCGATTAACGACGTCCCGTGCATCGCCGGGGGGCGATTGCGGCGTCCGGGGGGACTTGACGATGCGTGGATCACATCTGGCGTGCGGGTTGATGCTCGGCACGGCCTTCGTTGCCGGTCCGGCGGAAGCGACGACGGTGTTCACCTTCTCCGGCACGTTCAGGCCCGCTACCACGGCCAGCTTCACCCAGATGCTCGGCTCCGGCTCGTTCGACGGCAGCTTCACCCTGGCCGGCAACGGCTTCCCCGCCTCGGGCACGACCAACTTCCAGTCGTTCACCCTCACCTTGCGCGACAGCACCGGCGCAAGCCGCCTGTCGCTCACGAAGGGCCTGAACGGTGCGTCCGGCTATACCAGTTACGACTATGCCTCGCTCTATGGCGGCACGCGCATCTATTTCTATGACACGACCACCGACTATCTTCAGCTGGTGGTGCCGTCGAACTTCAGCGGCACCGGCGCGGTCCTGACGAACGGCTATTCCTACGCGCAGATCGCGCCGCAGAACCAGGCGACCGTCGCCGCCGGAACGGTGACGGCGGTGCCCGAGCCGGCGAGCTGGGCGATGATGATCGTGGGCTTCGGACTGGCCGGCTCCGCGCTGCGCCGGCGCGGTACAAGGCCGGCCGTCGCCTGAGCATTCGGGGCCTGACCATTCGAGGCCTGACCATTCGAGGCCTGACCATTCGAGGCCTGACCATTCGAGGCCTGACCATTCGGCGTCGCCTCCCGATATCGCGCGGCGTGCCGGGCGCGGGATCAAACTGTCGGAATAGCTTACATCCCGGCTGCCAACGATAACGTAAGTTACTATTCGACCGGACTCTTTCGTGATGGCACGGTTCTGCCCCGACTGACTTCGAGTCGCCTTGAGCGACGATATTCCGAGGTGTTGCCGCGATGATGAAACGTATTTCCGCGCCGTTGATGGCTGCCGCCGCCCTATACGCCACCTCCGCGCAAGCGGCCTGCGACATCTCGTTCGGCGCCACCTTCACCGGCTATGGCTGCACCGATCTCGGCACGCCCGGCGGCCTGCCCAGCCCGCTCGGCGGCATCACCTTCCTCGACGACGACACGCTCCTGATCGGCGGCTCGGCCAACAACGGCTCGGGCGTCATCCGCCAGATCGACGTCGTCCGCGATGCAGGTGGACACATCACCGGCTATGCCGGCGCCTCGTCGGTCTATGCCAGCGCGCCGAACATCGACGGCGGTCTCGCCTTCGGGCCTGGCGGCGTCCTCTTCGCCACCACCTTCGCCGACAACAAGCTGCTCCAGTACAAGGCGGGGCTCAACATCGGCGGCGGACCCGACAAGATCATCGACCTCGGCTCGATCGGGATCACCGCGTCGACCGGGACGCTCGCCTTCGTGCCGACCGGCTTCGGCGGGGCCGGGAGCCTCAAGATCGCCAGCTACAGCACCGGCGGCTTCTACGACGTCACCTTCGCCGCCGACGGCGACGGAACCTATGATCTCATCGCCGCGATGCTGACCGCGACCACCCCGCGCGGACCGGAAGGCATCGTCTATGTCGCCGGAGCCAACTCCGGGTTCGGCATCGACGGCCTGCTGATCTCGGAATACAGCACCGGCACGGTCGGCGCCTACGACATCGACGCCAATGGCGATCCGATCCAGGCGACACGACGCGATTTCATCACCGGCCTCAGCCGGGCGGAAGGCGCGGTGATCGATCCGCTGACCGGCGACTTCCTGTTCTCGACCTTCGGCGGCGGCGACCGCGTGCTGGTGATCGGCGGCTTCGCCGCGCCGCCCGCCCCGGCGGTGCCCGAGCCGGCTACCTGGGCGATGCTGATCCTGGGCTTCGGCATGACCGGCTTCGCGCTGCGCCGGCGCGGCCCGAGGCCGATGGCCGCCTGACGAGGGACGGACCTCGTTCCTTGTGTTCCCCGGCGCGGGCCGGGGCCAGTCGGGCAGGCGGTCGGACGGGGCGATGGTCCTCTCCACGTCCCTCGACCGGCCCGGCCTGCGCCGGGACAGCGCAGGCTTCCGCCGCCAGCCCTATCCCGCCAGCGCGGCGACCAGCGCCCTGACCTTCTTCTGCCGCCATTGCGGCACCGGCGCCACCGCCCAATAGACGTCCGCCGCCGCGCGCTCGCCGAAGCTTTCGACCCGGCCCTCGGCCAGGTCGCCCGCCGCCAGCAGCGCCGGCACGCAGGCGCGGCCCAGCCCGTGCGCCGCCGCGTCGATCGCCAGCCCCGCATCGGCCACGGTCAGCGTCGGCGTCGCGCCCCGGTCCTCCCCCGGACAGCCGGGCCAGCCGATCGGCGCCGCCTCGCCATCCGCCCGCCCGACGACGACATAGCCGGCGGCGCCCAGCGCCACCCCCTCATGCCCGCCGGCGTCCGGCCCGTGGCAGACGGCGAGATCGAGATTGGCCTGGGTGAAATCGAGCGTCTCGTCCGCCGCCAGCAGCACGAAGCGAAGTTCCGGCTCCCGCCGGCGATAGGCCGCCAGCCGCGCCGCCAGCCATTTGGCGATCAGGTCGCGCGGGGCGGCGATGGTGAGCGTCTGCGAGGACTGGTTCGCCTGCATCGCGCGCACCGCCTCCTCGAACTCCAGGAAGCCGGCGCGCAACGGGCCGAGCCCCGCCTCGCCCTCGGGGGTCAGCGCCAGGCCCTTCGCCGTGCGGCGGAACAGGACGACGCCCAGCGTGTCCTCCAGCGCCCTGATCTGCTGGCCGACGGCGGCGGGGGTCACCGCCAGCTCGTCGGCGGCGCGGGTGAAGGACAGGTGCCGCGCGGCGGCGTCGAACACGCGCAGGCCGTTCAGCGGCAGGTGGGTGCGCTTCACGCCGCCCGCCCGCTCCCGCGCGACACCACCGGCCCGACCAGCGGGAAGCGGGGAATGCGCACGTCGAAGCCGCGCCCGTCGGCGCCGAGCATGTGGTAGCTGCCCTCCATCGTCCCCGTCGGCGTATGCAGCGGGCAGCCCGAGACATAGTCGTAGGAACCGCCGGGCGCGATCACCGGCTGGTCCCCGACCACCCCCTCGCCGCGCACCTCGTGCCGCGCGCCGCGCCCGTCGGTGATGGTCCAGTGGCGCGACATCAGCCGCACCCCGGCCTCGGCCCCGTTCTCGATGCGGATGTGATAGGCCCAGAACCACTTGCCCTTCGCGGGCTCGGACTGGTCGGCGAGGAAGCTGACCGACACGCGCACCGTCACCCCCCGCGTCGTCGCCGCATAGGGGAACAGCGCTTTCACAAGGACGTCGCCGTCATGGAAAACGGCGGGTGTTCCACCACCCCTCCCGTCCATGCCGGGCGCAGCCGAGGTAAACGTCCCTCGATCGCGCTCGGGACGGACGGCGGGGATGGCGTTGTCCGACTGCTCACAGGCCGACGACCCGCAGCGCGCGGTCGAGGTCGTCGATCACGTCGGCGGGATCTTCCAGCCCGACCGACAGCCGCAGCATCCCCTCGGTGATGCCCATCTCGGTGCGCACCTCCTCGGTCAGGCCGCTATGGGTGGTGGAGGCCGGATGCGTCATCAGCGAGCGCGAATCGCCGATATTGTTGGAGATGTCGACCAGCGCCAGCGCATCCAGCAGCCCGTGCGCCCGCGCCCGTCCGCCATCGAGGAACAAGGTCATGATCGTCCCCCCCGCCGCCATCTGGCGCATGGCGAGATCATGCTGCGGATGGGACGCCAGCCCCGGATAGAGCAGGCGCGGCACCCGCGCGTCGAGGAAGGCGGCGACTTGTCGCGCATTCCCGCTCTGCCGCCGGATGCGCAGGTCCAGCGTCTCCAGGCCTTTGAGCACCACCCAGGCGTTGAACGCCGCCAGCGTCGGCCCGGTGTTGCGGGTGAAGGGCAGCAGCGTGCCGGTGATGAAATCTTCCGTGCCGACGACGGCGCCGGCCAGCACCCGCCCCTGGCCGTCCATCATCTTGGTCGCGGAATAGGCGACGATGTCGGCGCCATGCTCCAGCGGCCGTTGCAGCGCGGCGGTGGCGAAGGCGTTGTCGGCGACGGTGACGATGCCCGCCCCCTTCGCGATCGCGCAGACGGCGGCGAGATCGACGATGTCGAGCGTCGGGTTGGCCGGCGTCTCGAAGAAGAACAGCTTCGTCTCCGGCCGGATCGCGCGTTCCCAGGCGCCGGTATCGCGCCCGTCGACGATGGTGACGGCGATGCCGAAGCGGGGCAGCAGCGTGTCGGTCAGCCAGCGGCACGATCCGAACATGGCGCGCGCCGCCACGACATGGTCCCCCGCCGACAGCTGGCACAGCAGCGCCGCGGTCATCGCCGCCATGCCCGACGCCATCGTCCGGCATGCCTGCGCCCCCTCCATCAGCGCGATCCGCTGCTCCAGCATCTCGACGGTGGGGTTCTGGAGGCGGGAATAGGTCATCCCCGCCTGCTCGCCGGCGAAACGCGCGGCGGCATCGGCGGCGCAGTCGTAGGAATAGCCCGAGGTCAGGAACAGCGCCTCGGAGGTCTCGCCCCACTCCGAACGCGCGGTGCCGCCGCGCACCGCCTGGGTGGCGGGGCGCCAGCGGTCGGTCTGTTCACGGTCCTGTCCGGTGCGTCGCTTCATGCGCGATGCTTTGGCGCGGGGGGAGGGGGTGCGTCAATGTGGTGAAGGAGGTCGCCTCGGTCCCGGGTGGCGATATATGGACGACCGGGATCGGTGGTGAACGGTCGGTGGCTATCGCCGGCTCGCCGTTTTCCCGAACAGGGTCGGGAAAACGAAAAAAGACAGCCACGTCGCTCGCCTATGGATCATGGTATCCACCTCGTCCCCGGCTTGCCCTGACGCACCGTGATCGCCGCATCAGGATCGACCGCCTCGCGCGTGCCGTCGCCCGATGGCGGGCGGTGCGGCGTCTCGATCAGCGAGGCGTCGATCATCGTACCGCGCTTGAGGATCAGCCCGCGCGTCTCCAGTTGCCGCGCGAACTCCGCGAACGGCGGCTCCGCCAGCACCGAAATCCAGCCGTCACCAAAACCAGGCTGACACCCATCGATCGACCTCCAACCAAGCCCGATCCCACTGAATCACATCCAAACAACTATGCAACGATCCCCTTCAGGGGAGGGGAGAGTTGGTTCGATCCGATCGCCAACGGCTCCAGCGCAACGCCGGCAGGATCGGCGCGACCACGGCGCATTTCTGCACGGCAAGGGCGAAGCCGCGCGCGCCTCGTCTGCGCCCGGCATGGACGGAAGTGTCGCAGTCGGCCGGATCGCCCTAGCGCGGCGCTACCGCCCCGTCAGGGGCATCCCCCCGCCGCAGCCGCGCGGCGGCCGCGTCGTTCCCCTGCGCCCCCGCCACCCCGGCGGCGGTGCGGCCGGAGGCGTCGGCGATGGCGGGATCGGCGCCGGCGGCCAGCAGCATCTCGATCTGGCGCGTCCGGCCGAACAGGGCGGCCATCATCAGCGCCGTCTGGCCGGCCTTGTTGCGCGCGTTCGCGTCGCAGCCGGCCTTCAGCAGCCGCGCGGCGATCGCGTCGTCGCCCTTGAACGCCACTCCCATCTGCGCGGTGTTGGCCTGGGTCGCGTCGGGCTTGCAGGCATCCGCGCCCGCCGCGATCAACGCGTCCACCGCCGCCGCCTGGCCGTTATAGGCCGCCAGGATCAGCGGGGTGAAGCCGCGCGCCTCATAGGCGTTCACCTCGGCGCCGTTCTTCACCAGCAGCGGGATGAGGTCGGCCCGGCCCAGCTTCGCCGCCTCGAACAGCAGTTCCTGCCGCCGCCCGGGCGGCGGCAGCGCCGCCGGCGCGGGCACGGGGGCCGGGGCCGCGGCGAGCGCGGCCCCGATCAGCATGCCGATCATGCTCACTTCCCGGCATAGCGCGCGTCGAGCGACGCGCCGTATTCGGCGACGGCCTGGCGCACGTCGCCCGCCGGCACGTTCGTCGCCTTGGCGAGCCGCGCGCCCAGATCCTTGTCGGCCTGGGTGAAGTAGCTGACCATGATCGTCCTGGTGCGCAGCGAGGTGACGACGTTGAGGTCGCCGGCCAGGTTCTTGACCAGGTCCGCCTTGTCGGCCGGCTTCAGCGCGCGATAGAAGGCGCCGGCCTGGTCGAACGGCTCGGTCCTGGAGATCGGCGCGGTCTGCACGATCGCGTCTACCTTGTAGGGCGTCGGGCCGAAGCCCGGATCGACTTCCTTCTTGGCCGTGGCCGACGGGAAGTAGTTCACGTCGATCTTGCCGCGGGCGGCGTCGAGCTGGCCGTCCTGGTTGTTGTTGACGACGGCCACGCGCGGACGGTTCACCGGCAGGTCCATCACGTTCGCGCCGACGCGGTAGCGCTGGGTGTCCGAATAGGAGAACAGGCGGCCCTGGAGCATCCGGTCGGACGAAGCCTCGATCCCGGGCACCAGGTTGGCCGGCGCGAAGGCCGATTGCTCGGTCCAACGGAAGAAGTTCTCGGGCACCTGGTTCAGCGTCATCTCGCCGATCTTGCGGAAGGGCACGCCCAGCCACTCCTTGGTGTCGTCCAGGCCGTTATAGGGCAGACCGGCGAGCGCCTCGGCCGGCAGCGTCTGCACCATCAGGTCCCACGTCGGGAAGTTGCCCTTGGCGATCTCGCCATAGAGATCGTCGGTCAGATAGCCCGGCGGCGCCTTGTTGGCGGTGTCGCCGTTCAGGTTCGCGACGCCCTGACGGCTGATCCAGCGGAACTTGGCGAAGACCGCCTTGCCGTCCGCGCCGACCAGCTTGAAGGCGTGGACGCCGTTGCCGTCCATCGTCCGGTAGGAAGCGGGCGTGCCGAGGTTCGAATAGACGTGGACCAGCATGTTGGTCGCCTCGGGCGTGCCCGAGAAGAACTCGAAGAAGCGGTTCGGGTCCTGCTTGTTGGTGACCGGCGAGGGCTTCAGCGAATGGATCATGTCGGGGAACTGGATCGCGTCGCGGATGAAGAAGACCGGCAGGTTGTTGCCGACCAGGTCCCAGTTGCCCTGGTCGGTGTAGAACTTGACCGCGAAGCCGCGCGGATCGCGCAGGCCCTCGGGCGAGCCCGACGGATGGATGACGGTGGAGAAGCGGACGAAGACCGGCGTCTCCTTGCCGGCCTGCGCGAACAGCGAGGCCCTCGTCAGGCCGGACAGGTCGGCGGTGGCGCGGAACACGCCGGCGGCGCCCGTGCCGCGGGCATGGACCACCCGCTCGGGCACGCGCTCGCGGTCGAAGCGGGCGAGCTTTTCGAGCAGCGTGGTATCCTCCAGCAGCACCGGGCCGCCATCGCCGGCGGCCAGCGAATTGCGGTTGGAGCCGATCGGCGCGCCGTTGTCGCGCGTCAGCTGGGGCGCCGCCGCCGCCGCCGTCGCGCCGCCCGCCGCGTCGACCGTGCCGGAGACCCCGGCCTGGTCGAGCGGAGGCTTGGCCGCCGTCGTCGGCGCGGCCACCGTGGTCATGCGCGTCTCGACCTGCGTGTCCCGCGCATCGGGCGCCTGCGCCAGGACGGGCGCGGCGAGGCCGCAGAGCGCGGTGGCGACGAGAAGCCGGGTCTGCCGGCGGCCGGATCGTGCGAGCATGGGATAATCCTCCTGTTTGTTATGGGAGCGCGGTAAACCCGGTGGCTGAACGCAACAAACGATTTAAACCTATGGCATTGATCGACCGGGTAACTCACACGACGGACCGAACCGAGGCGTCGCGCTACAGTTCCTCCAGAACCGCGTCCCCCATCGCCGCCGTCGCCATCGCCCCGCCCAGATCTGCCGTCCGCGCGCCGCCCGCCAGCACCCGCGCCACCGCCGCCTCGACGCGGTCGGCCGCCGCCGGCTGGCCGAGCGAGTGGCGCAGCATCATCGCCGCCGACAGGATCGTCGCCAGCGGGTTGGCGCGGCCCTGCCCGGCGATGTCGGGGGCGGAGCCGTGGATCGGCTCGTACAGGCCCTTGCCGCCCGCATCCAGCGACGCCGACGGCAGCATCCCGATCGACCCGACGCACATCGACGCCTGGTCGGACAGGATGTCGCCGAACAGGTTGCCGGTGACGATCACGTCGAACTGGCCGGGGTTGCGCACCAGCTGCATCGCGGCGTTGTCGACATACATGTGGTCGAGCGCCACGTCGGGATAGCCGGTCGCCACCTCCGTCACCACGTCGCGCCACAGCTGCGACGTCTCCAGCACGTTGGCCTTGTCGACCGAACACAGCCGCCCGCGCCGCCCCCGCGCCGTGCGGAAACCGACATGGGCGATGCGGGCCACCTCGTCCTCGTCATAGGCCATCACGTCGTAGCCTTGGCGGCGGCCGGCGGGGGTGACGCGCATCCCCTTCTCGCCGAAATAGACGTCGCCGTTCAGCTCCCGCACGATCACCAGGTCGATCGCCTCGGCCACCTCCGGCCGCAGCGCGGAGGCGCCGGCCAGACCGGGGAACAGCCTGGCCGGCCGCAGATTGGCGAACAGGCGCAATTCCCGCCGCAGCCCCAGGATCGCCTGCTCGGGGCGCAGCCGCCGCTCCAGCCGGTCGCAGGACGGATCGCCCACCGCGCCGAACAGGATCGCATCGGCGCGCCTTGCCAGGGCGAGCGTCTCCGGCGGCAGCGGGTGGCCGGCGGCATGCCAGGCGGCGCCGCCGACCGGCGCCGACTCGAAGACGAGGTCGAGTTCCAGCGCCTCCAGCACCCGCACCGCCTGCGCCACCACCTCCGGTCCGATCCCGTCCCCCGGCAGCAGCGCGACCAGCATGTCCGTCTCCCTCTTCGTCATGCGGGCCATGGCGGCGCGCGGGCGTCGGCGCAACCGTTCAGGCCAGCCGCTTCAGCCGGTCCACCAGCCGCTCCCGCGCCGCCAGCACGTCGGCGCGGCGATCGGTCAGGAGGTCGCGCGCCAGGAAATGGCCGGTCAGCCGCAGCCCGTCGAGCAGGTCCGGCCAGTCCGCCGCGCGCCCGTCGGCCATGAACCCCGGCAGCCGCAGCAGCCGGTCGGCATAGGGCGCGCCCGCCCCGGCCGACACCGCCGCGCCGCTCCTCGGGCTGACCCAGACGAGATCGCCGGTGGCGCCCGTCGCGGCGCAGCGGCCGAGGTCCAGCCCGAAGCCGAGTTCCGCCAGCAGCAGCAGCTCGTAGCGCACCAGCGCCCCCGCCCAGCCCCGCGCGCTCGGCGCCGCCTCCACCGCGTCCAGCACGGCGGCGAGCGCGTCGTGCAGGCGGGGATGGGGCTGGCCCTCGGGCAGGATCGTCGCGGTCAGCGCCGTCAGCCAGTCGATCGCGGCGGCCGGCAGCGGCTCGGCGAGCAGCGGCGCGCGGCTGTGGACCAGCTCCACCGTCAACCCGGCGAGCTGCTCCTCGGTGCGCGCGCGATAGACGGCGGCGACGATATTGCCCGGCTGCAATACCGGCCGCACCCGCCGCGACCGCCCCCCGGGCACGTAACCCGGCCGCATGCCGTCGTCGGGCGTCAGCAGCCGCGCCACCGCGCCATGCTCGCCATGCGCGCGGACGGCGAGGACGATGGCGTGGGTGACGAGCTGCACGTCGCGCTACGACACCGTCAGCGCCACCGCGCACAGCCGCTCCAGATCGATCAGATGATTGAGGATCACGTCCTCGAACACCTCGGGGCCGGCGCCGGGATAGTCGTGAATCACCCTGTTGCGAAAACCGACCATTGTCTTCATCGCCTGTCCCAAAGGTGCGGGCAGCACCCCGGCGTCGACCAGACTTGTGAATGCGTCGGCGGTTGAGCCGGGAACCGCCAGGCGTTTCAGCCGCACCAAGCGCGTGGCGATATCGATCGCTGCCTCGCAGGCGCGCAGGATGTTCAGAACCGCCGCATCCTGATGGGTATAGTCATGCGCGAAATCGTCGCTCGCACGATATTCCGCCCGCGCCCTCGCGAGGCACCGCTCGATATTGCCGACCTTGTTGGCGATCACCTCGTCAACCATGGGCCGCCACCATCCGATCCCGCAGATCGGCGACGATCGGCCGGCGCAGCCGGGCGAGGTCGTGATAGTCCCTGATCGCCCGGATCTCGAACTCGGCGACGTCGGCGCGGTCGGAACCCAGCAGGACCAGGCCGTCGCGCATCACCTCGAACTGCGCGATCGGGCTCGCCCGCGCCAGGTCCATGATGTCGCCGTCGCGATGCGCCGCCGCGCCGACGTCCGCCATCAGCGCCATCCGCTCCCGGCCCGTGATCGGCCGCTCGACCAGCACCGCCACGTCGACGTCGCTGTCCGGCCGGGCATAGCCGGTGACGGTCGAGCCGAAGCGATAGACCGCGCGCGCATCCGGCCGCACGGCCAGCACCGCCGCGACGATCGCGGCATCGTCGACGGGAGGTCGGGAAGGGGCCTCGTTCGCCATCTCCTCCGCTTACCGCAAACGCGCCGCCGGCGAAACCGGCGCGGGTTGTGACAGGCACGGTCGATCCGCTAGCCTGCTGTCCACCGGCCCTCCGAAAACTCCCTTGAAAGGACATCATCCATGGACCGCAGGCAGTTCCTGGCCGCGTCGACCGCCTTCGCGCTTGTTCCCGGGGGGCGCCTCGATGCCGCCGTGGCGGGGCCGGAGGACGAGCGGCTGCGGGCGATGCTCGATCGCTATTGGGACGCCGACATCGACGACAATCCGGAGCAGGCCACGATCCTCGGCCTCGATACCGGGCGGCGGGCGGGGCTGCGCGCCAGGCTCAACGACTATTCGGCGACGGCGCGCGGCCATTGGGTGGCGACGCGCGAGGCGCGGCTGGCGGAGCTGAGGCGGCTGGACGGCGCGAAGCTCTCCCCGGCCTGGCGCAACAACCGCGACGTCGTCGCCTATGCCTACGAACAGATCGCCGATGGCGGCGCCCGCTTCGCCTATGGCGAGCCCGCCGGCGGCTATGCGCCCTATTCGCCCTATGTCGTCAGCCAGCTGTCGGGTGCCTATCAGGCGGTGCCGGACTTTCTCGATTCGAGCCACCCGGTGAGGATCGCGGCCGACGCCGAAGCCTATCTGGCGCGCCTGTCGGCCTTCGCCGGCGCGCTCGACGCCAACACCGCCCAGCTGAAGGGGGATGCCGGGCGCGGCGTGCTGGCGCCGGATTTCGCGCTCGACGCGGCGCTCGCGCAGGTCAGGGCGTTGCGCTCGGCCGCGCCGGAGGAGAGCGGCCTCGCCGCGTCGCTGTCGCGGCGGGCGAAGGCGGCGGGGATCGCGGGCGATTGGTCCGGGCGGGCGGCGAAGATCGTCGCAGGCCAGGTCCATCCCGCGCTCGACCGGCAGATCGCCGCGCTCGTCGCGCTGCGGCCCGGGGCGACGCATGACGCCGGCGTGTGGAAGCTGCCGGATGGCGACGCCTTCTACGCCGGCGCGCTCGCCTTCCAGACGACCACGACGAAGACCCCGGCCGAGGTCCACCGGCTCGGCCTCGACCAGGTGGCCGATCTCGCCGCTCGCCTCGACCCGCTGCTCCGTGCCCAGGGCCTGACGACCGGCACGGTCGGCGAGCGGCTGTCGGCGCTGTCCAGGCGGCCCGACCAGCTCTATCCCGACACCGACGCCGGCCGCGCGGCGCTGCTGGCCGCGCTGAACGACCAGGTCGCGGCGGTGCGGGCCAGGATGCCGCGGGTGTTCCGCACGCTGCCGCGCTCGCCGGTGGAAATCGTCCGCGTGCCGCCCGAAATCCAGGACGGCGCGCCCAACGGCTACGCCACCTCGCCGACGCTGGACGGGTCGCGGCCGGGACGCTTCTACATCAACCTGAAGGATACGGCCGAATGGCCGAAATTCGCCCTGCCGACGCTCACCTATCACGAGGCGCTGCCCGGCCATCAGTGGGAGGGGTCGATCGCGCTCGCCGCCACCGACACGCCGATCCTGCGCCGCGCCGGCTTGGGCTTCGCCGCCTACGGCGAGGGCTGGGCGCTCTATGCCGAGCAGCTGGCCGACGAGATCGGCCTGTATGACGGCGATCCGCTGGGCCGTATCGGCCTGCTCCAGTCGCTCCAGTTCCGCGCCGTCCGCATGGTCGTCGACACGGGGATGCACGCCAGGCGCTGGAGCCGGGAGAAGGCGACCGACTATATGGTCGAGACGACGGGCATGCCGCGCAGCCGGGTGCAGCGGGAGATCGACCGCTACTGCATCTGGCCCGGCCAGGCGTGCAGCTACAAGATCGGCCACACCGAATGGGTTCGCCTGCGCGCCGAGGCGCAGGCGCGGCAGGGCGCGCGCTTCGACATCAAGGCGTTCCACGACGTGCTGCGCCAGGGATCGATGCCGATGGTGGTGCTGGCGCGCGTGATCGAGGAGGGGTTCCCGGGGTGAGCCCTGAGCAATACCTCCCCGTGCCGGGGAGGTTC
This sequence comes from uncultured Sphingomonadaceae bacterium, assembly GCA_964244125.1. Lineage (GTDB taxonomy): Bacteria > Pseudomonadota > Alphaproteobacteria > Sphingomonadales > Sphingomonadaceae > Solisphingomonas. Next base: position 158 of record CAXTHU010000024.1, on the reverse strand, counting down.
ACCCTCCGCTATGAAAATGATCGTACACCGCCCGCGCCATCGCCCTGGACACGCCCGGCGCCCGCTCCAGATCGTCCAGCGGCGCGCCGCGCACCGCCCGCGCCGTGCCGAAATGCATCAGCAGCGCGCGCTTGCGCGCCGGGCCGATGCCGGGGACG
>CAXTHU010000023.1:0-21134 GCA_964244125.1 uncultured Sphingomonadaceae bacterium | reverse complement strand
GGTCTCTGGGTGCTGCCGCGCACCTGGGCGCTGCTGCGCGACACGATCAACGTCCTGCTGGAAGGCGTGCCGGGCGGGCTGCACCTGCCGGAGATACGCGGCGCCATCGCCGAGCTGGCCGGCGTCGGCGGGGTCCACGATCTCCACGTCTGGTCGATGACGGCGGCCGATATAAGCTGCACCGCCCATGTCACGCTGGCCGAGCGCGCCGATCCGGACGGCGTGCGCAAAGCCGTCGCGGAACTGCTCGGCGGCCGCTTCGGCATCGGCCACTGCACGATCCAGACCGAGGGCGCGGCCCAGGATTGCGGCACGCATCTCCATCCCTGAACCGCTTGCTGATCCAGCTTCGCTGGGCCGGTGCCGCCTTGCCGGATCGGACTCTACCCGAGCCTGTCCGCATGCCAGCGCAGGTGATCGGCCATGAAGCTGGAGATGAAATAATAGCTGTGGTCGTAACCCGGCCGCAGCCTGAACGTCAGGTCGATGCCCGCTTTCTCGCAGGCATCCGCCAGCAGCCACGGCCGCAGCTGCTGCCCAAGGAAATCGTCCGCCTCGCCCTGATCGACCAGCAGCGCCGGAACGCGGGCGCCATCCTCGATCAGCGCCACCGCGTCGTGCCGGCGCCACGCGGCCCGGTCCGGCCCGAGATAGCCGCCCAGCGCCTTCACCCCCCACGGCACCTGCGACGGCGCGACGATCGGCGCGAAGGCGGACACCGCCCGGAAGCGATCGGGCAGGCCCAGCCCGATGGTGAGCGCGCCATGGCCGCCCATCGAATGGCCCAGGATCGACTGCCGCGCCATGTCGGCCGGGAACGCGCCGCCGATGAGCGCCGGCAGCTCGTCGGTGACATAGGACCACATGCGGTAATGGGCCGCGAACGGCGGCTCGGTCGCATCGACGTAGAAGCCCGCGCCCAGGCCGAAGTCGTAGGCGCCGGCCGGGTCGTCCGCCACGCCGTCGCCGCGCGGCGACGTATCGGGGGCGACGAGGATCAGGCCCAACTCCGCGCAGGCGGCGCGGTATTCGCCCTTCTCGGTCACGTTGGCATGGGTGCAGGTGAGGCCAGAGAGATACCAGACGACCGGCAGCCGCGCCCCCTCGGCATGATCGGGCACGAAGACCGAAAAGGTCATGTCGGTCGCCGTCGCCGACGAGGCATGGCGATAGACCCCTTGCGTGCCGCCATGAGCGCGGACCGCCGACAGCGTCTCCATCAGTAGACCACGACGCTGCGGATACTCTCGCCCGCATGCATCAGGTCGAAGCCCCGGTTGATCTCGTCCAAGGTCAGGACGTGGGTTATCATCGGGTCGATCTCGATCTTGCCCGACATGTACCAGTCGACGATCTTCGGCACGTCCGTCCGCCCCCTGGCGCCGCCGAAGGCCGAGCCGCGCCAGTTGCGCCCGGTCACGAGCTGGAACGGGCGGGTGGCGATCTCCTTGCCCGCCTCCGCCACGCCGATGATGATGCTCGTGCCCCAGCCGCGATGGCACGCCTCCAGCGCCTGGCGCATCACGGTCGTGTTGCCGGTGCAGTCGAACGTATAGTCCGCGCCGCCGTCGGTCAGCGCGACCAGATGCGCGACCAGATCGCCGTCGATCTTCGCCGGATTGACGAAATGCGTCATGCCGAACCGCCTGCCCCATCCCTCCTTGGCGTCGTTCAGGTCGACGCCGACGATCATGTCGGCCCCGGCCAGCCGCGCGCCCTGGATGACGTTCAGGCCGATGCCGCCCAGGCCGAAGACGATGACGTCGGCGCCCGGCTCGACCTTGGCCGTCTTCACCACCGCGCCGACCCCCGTCGTGACGCCGCAGCCGATATAGCAGGCGGACCGGAACGGCGCGTCCGCCCTGATCCTGGCCACCGCGATCTCGGGCAGCACGGTGAAGTTGGAGAAGGTCGAGCAGCCCATATAGTGGAAGATCGGCCGCCCCTTGTGGCTGAACCGGCTGGTCCCGTCGGGCATCACGCCTTTCCCCTGCGTGGCGCGGATCGCGGTGCACAGGTTGGTCTTGCCCGACAGGCACGATCTGCACTGGCGGCATTCGGGCGTGTAGAGCGGGATGACATGGTCGCCGGGCGCGACCGAGGCGACGCCCGCCCCCACCTCGCGGACGATGCCGGCGCCCTCGTGGCCCAGCACGCTGGGGAACAGCCCCTCGCTGTCCAACCCGTCCAGCGTATAGGCGTCGGTATGGCAGATGCCGGTCGCCATGATCTCGACCAGCACCTCGCCGGCGCGCGGACCGTCGAGGTCGAGTTCGACGATTTCGAGCGGCTGCCTGGCCTCGAACGCGACGGCGGCACGGGTCTTCACTTGGGCGTCTCCTCAAATGTGCATATGCGCCCGCCGCATGGCATCATGCGGAACCGCCCGCCAGCCGGCGATAGAGCGCGAGGTAGCGGTCGGCCATGCGCTCCACCGAGAAATGCGCCGCGACATGGGCGCGACAGGCGGCGCGGTCGATCTCGCCCAGCCGGGCGACCGCCGCCACCGCTTCCGCCACGCCGCCGACCAGGAAGCCGGTGACGCCGTCGACGATCAGCTCGGCCATCGCGCCGCGCCGGATGGCGATGACGGGGGTGCCGCAGGCCATCGCCTCGACCACCGATAGGCCGAAGGGCTCGTCGAAGTTGATGAGGTGGAGCAGCGCCGCCGCGCGTCCCAGCGCCGCCGTCCGCGCCGCGCCGCCGACCGGGCCGACATAGTCCACCCCCTCGCCCAGATGCGGCGCCACCTCGCGGGCGTGATAGCCCTCGTCCTGGACGATGCCCGCCATCGTCAGCCGCCGCCCGGTCGCGTGCGCCACCGCGATCGCCTCGGCCGCGCCCTTGTCGGGGTGGATGCGGCCGAAGAAGAGCAGGTTCTCGCCGCCCTCCGCGTCGAACGGGAAGTCCTCGACGACGATGCCGTGGTGGATGGTGTCGGCATAGCGCAGGCCGGGCGCGCGATCGGCGTCGCTGATCGCGACGTAATGCACCCGGTCCTGATAGGCGCGATAGGCCGGCATGATGCGATCCGACGAGAAGCCGTGGATCGTCGTCACCACCGGCGTCCCGACCAGCCGCGACCAGCCGAGCGCCATGAAATCCGCCTGGTTGTGGATGATGTCATATTCGCCGGCCCGCTCGAACACATGGGCGATGTGCAGCATCTCCCACACCTTGGCGTCGATCGACGGGTCTTCCGAGTAGGCGGCGGGCACGACGCCGGCGAGGGTGCCGGCGGTGTGGCTGTCATGGGTGGCGAACAGCGTGACGTCGACGCCGCGCGCGACGAGCGCCTCGGCGAGGAGCGAGGTCACCAGTTCCCACGGGCCGTAGTGGCGCGGCGGCGTGCGCCAGGAGATCGGGGCCAGCATGGCGACGCGCATCAGCCGGCTATCCTGATGACGACGCCTTCGTCGGGCGACAGTTCCCGCCTCATATCCTCATCCCGGCCCGCGCCGGAACGACGGACCGTCGAAAGGAGCAGGTCTCCCCTGGGCAACGTCACCGCCCGGGTTTCGGGGGAAAGGTTCAGCGCGATCCCGATCGTCTCGTCCTGGTGACTACGCTCGTAGATCAGAACATCGTCCTCGATCCCGAGCAGGCGGAAGACACCGACCTGAAGCGCCGGATGCAGCCGCCTCAACCCAAGCAGTCGCCGGTAAAGCGTCAGCATCGATTCCGGATCGTCCCGCTCCGCCGCGACGTTGCGGGTCGCCCGGTCGTCATGCAGCGGCAACCACGGCGTGCCGGTCGAGAAGCCGGCGTTCTCCGTCCCGTCCCACGCCATCGGGGTACGCACCGGATCGCGCCCCAGCCCCAGCCCCGGCTCGCGCAGCTCGCGCGGATCGCGCACCGCCTCCGCCGGGATGGCGACGTCGGCCATGCCGATCTCCTCGCCGTAATAGAGCGTCGGGGTCCCCCGCAGCGTCAGCAGCAGCATCGCCGCCACCCGCGCCTGTGCCTCCCCTACGCGGGCGGCGATGCGCGGGCGGTCGTGGTTGCCCAGCACCCAGTTGGGCCAGGCGCCGGGGGGCAGCGCCGCCTCGTAATCCCGGATCGCCGCGCCGATCGTGGCCGCGTCCCATGCCATGTCGATCAGCTGGAAGTTGAACGGCAGCTGCACCTCGGGCGCCTGCGCCGTGCCGTAATACGCCATCAGCCGCTCGACCGGCAGGTAGATCTCGCCGATCAGCAGGCCGCCGACCTCGTCGGCGACCGCCCGCATCCCGGCGGCGATGGCGTGGACCTCCGGCTGGTCGGTCGAGTTCGTCTGCGACACCCGATGCATCTCGCCCATGCCCGGGCGGAAGGCCGGGTTCGGCGGATTGTCGATGAAGCCGGCATGCTTCACCATGTGCCACAGCACGTCGATCCTGAACCCGTCGACCCCGCGCGCGAACCAGAAGCGCAGCACGTCCATCATCGCCGCGCGCAGCTCCGGGTTGCGCCAGTTGAGGTCGGGCTGCTCCTTCAGGAAGGCGTGGGAATAATACTGGCCGGTGGCCGCGTCATACTCCCACGCCGGGCCGCCGAAGTCGCTGATCCAGTTGTTCGGCGGGCCGCCGTCGGGCGCCGGGTCGCGCCAGATATACCAGTCACGTTTCGGGTTCTCCCGCGAGGAGCGGCTCTCGACGAACCAGGGATGCCGGTCCGAACTGTGGTTCGGCACCAGGTCGAGCAGCAGTTTCAGCCCGCGCGCATGGGCGGCGGCGAGCAGCGCGTCGAAATCCGCCATCGTCCCGAAGCGCGGATCGATCCCGCGGTAATCCGCCACGTCGTAGCCGAAATCGGCCATCGGCGACGGGAAGATCGGCGACAGCCACAGCGCGTCGACGCCGAGATCGACGAGATGATCCAGCCGCCGGGCGATGCCGGCCAGATCGCCGATGCCGTCGCCGTCGCTATCCTGGAAGGAGCGCGGATAGACCTGGTAGATGACCGCCGTCTCCCACCATGGCCGGCTCATGCGAACAGGCTTTTCGGCAGATGGGTGATGCGGCAGGCTAGGTCGGCCTCGCCGCTGGCGACGATGTAACGGTCGCCGGCGTCGACGATGCCGGTCGTGAACACCACCGGCGTCGGCAGGTAGAGCTGGTGGGCGATGGCGGCGGTGAGCGCGGGGTCCGCCTCCATCAGCGGCGCGCCGTCCTCCAGCCGCAGGATGCGCCCCGGATCGTCGCGATCGAGCAGCGCCCAGAAGCTGCGATAGACCCCCACCGTCCCGCGCGCCTCGACGCCGTGATATATGAGGAGCCAGCCCGCGTCGGTCAGGATCGGCGGCGTGCCCCCGCCGACCTTCATGCTCGACGTCGAACCCTTGCGCGCGCGGATGCCGGGCGCCGCCAGCGGCCGCCAGTGAAGCGCGTCGGGGGATGTCGCCAGGTTGATCGACGGCCCGCCGGCCCAGGGGCTGTCCGGCGGATAGGCGAAATAGACCTCGCCCAGCGGCCGGGTCAGCGCCAGGAACTGCCCGGCGACCTTCCCCTCGAACAGCAGCATGTCCTTGTTCTGGTGATCCAGCACGATGCCTTCGTGGCGCCAGTCCAGCCCGTCGTCCGAGGTGTAGAGCGTGGTGCAATGCCGCTCGGCCGACACGGCGCAGGCGGTCATGTGATAGCGTGCGTCGATCAGGCTGATCCGCGCATCCTCGACGCCGTAATCCTCGAAGGACGCGGCCGGTTCGATCGCCCGGTCGTAATGCACCGCCGCCACCGCCCGCCCGTCCGGCGACAGCTCGACCGGCAGCAGCCACGACAGCGAGGTCAGCGCCAGCAGCCGGTGCCGGCCCGCCTTCATCGCGAACTGGCGCGGGTCCGCCATGTCGACCGTGTCGAGCGGATGCGAATCGAGGACATAGCCGTCCGGCGTCCACCGGATCGCCCGCGCGCAACCGCCCGCGACCGGCGCCGACAGCGCCTCGGCGATCCGGACCATCATCAAGAGGTTGCCCGACGGCAGCCGCGTCAGCCCCGGATTGAACGCGCCCAGCACATGCGTCGGCTCGGCCACGTCGCGCCGCAGCGGGGATCGCGCCAGATCGACGTCGTCCGGCCGGAAGATCAGATAATCGTCCTGCCCCATCGCCCGGCGAACTCCTCGCGACTCGCCGGTTCCGGCGCCGGAGCGGGTAGCGGGGATCGAACCCGCATCACAAGCTTGGAAGGCTGGTGCTCTACCATTGAGCTATACCCGCCGGCCCGGCATCTGCCTTCCCTGCCACTCCGCGCCGGGCCGCGTCAACGCACACGCTTGCGGCGCCTGCCGAACGCATGACAAGGGGCGGCATGAGCCAGACGGAAGATCACCTCGTGCCGGGGGAAAATTGCTGGCGGATCGAACGGGCCGGACGCGCCGCCGTCATCGTCGATGCCGCCGACTTCTTCGCCCATGCCCGCGCCGCCATGCTGAAGGCGCGGCGGCGGATCATGCTGATCGGCTGGGATTTCGACGCGCGCATCATGCTCACCTCGGAGCCGAGGCTGCCGGGCGAGCCGGATACGCTGGGCGCCTTCATCACCTGGCTGGTCAGGCGCGAGCCGGCGCTCGAAATCTACCTGCTGCGATGGGACAAGGGGGCGCTGCGGACGCTGCTGCGCGGCACCACCCTCCTCACCCTGATCGGCTGGTGGGCGAAGCGGCGCATCCACACGCGGCTGGACGGCTTCCACCCGACCGGCGCCTCGCATCACCAGAAGATCGTCGTCATCGACGACTGTATCGCCTTTTGCGGCGGGATCGACATGACCGCCGAGCGCTGGGACACGCGCTGCCACCGGCCGGGCGATCCCGGCCGGCGCCGCCCCGACGGCAAGCCCTACAAGCCGTGGCACGACGCCACCACGGCGGTGGACGGCCCGGCCGCCGCCGCGCTGGCCGAACTGGCCCGCGACCGCTGGACCCATGCCGGCGGCCGGGAGATCGCCGCCGTCGCCGCGATCCGGGATTGCTGGCCCGAGGGGCTGGAGCCGCATTTCCGCGATGCCCCGGTGGCGATCGTCCGCACCCGCGCGGAAATGCCCGGCTGTCCGCCGATCCACGAGGTCGAGCGCCTGTTCCTCGACCAGATCGCCCGCGCGCGGCGGCACATCTACGTCGAGAGCCAGTATTTCGCCTCCCGCCGCATCGCCGAGGCGATCGCCCGCCGGCTGGACGAGCCGGACGGGCCGGAAGTGGTGATCGTCAACCCGGTGAAGGCGCAGGGCTGGCTGGAGCCGCTGGCGATGGACAGCGCGCGCGCGCGGCTGATGGCGGCGCTGGGGCGGCGCGACACGCATCGGCGGCTGCGGCTCTACCATCCGACGACGGCGGCGGGCGAGCCGATCTACTGCCATGCCAAGATCATGGTCGTCGACGATGCGATCCTGCGGGTCGGATCGTCGAACATGAACAACCGCTCGCTGCGGCTCGACACCGAATGCGACCTCGCGATCGATACGGCCCTGGCGCCCGACGCCGCCGGCACCATCGCCGCGATCCGCGACGGGCTGATCGCCGAGCATCTCGGTGTGGAGCCGGCGGCGGTGACGGCGCGGATCGCCGAGACGGGCTCGCTGATCGCCGCGATCGAGGCGCTGCGCGGCGACGGCCGCTCGCTCGTCCCCTACGAGCTGCCGGACCTGAACGCGGTCCAGACCTGGCTCGCCGACAACGAGGTGCTCGATCCCGAAGGGCCGGGCGAGATGTTCGAGGCGCTGAGCAAGCGGGGCCTGTTCAAGCGGCTGGCCCGCCCGGGATGAGCCGTCGGTCGAGCAGCTTCGCCTTGGAAACCGTCCATGCGGGCGCGGCTTTCTCCCTCAATCCTTCAGCCGGAACCGCACCGTCTTGCGCTTGAAGTCCAGCGACACCCGCTCGAACGTCTTCAGCAAATCCGTTCCCAGCAGCATCGCCGGCACCTTGCCGACGCCGAACAGGGCGAAGGGCGGGGCGTCGGTGAAGGCGACGGGCACGTCCTTCAGGAGGAGGCCGCCGATCCTGATCCGCGGCAATATGGCATATTCGGCCACCGTCACCTGGCCGGTGACGCCGACGAGCGTGACCGGCGTCGCCTTGCGCGGGGTCCGCCCGCCGAACACGCGGCTGCGCAGCGCCGAATTGCCGATCGTCACCTGCGCGCCGGTGTCGATGATCGCGAAGACCCGATCGCGGTCGACGCTCGCCTGGGCCAGGATCAACTGGCCGAAGCGGCGGCGCGCGGTGACGACGATCTCGTCCGGATCGACCGGATCGGGCCTGCCCGGCCCCCGCACCGTCATGCGCCGGGCGACGAAGTCGAGCGTCACCCGCTGGTCGAACAGCGCGTCGATGCCGAGCAGCCCCTGCGCGCCGATATGACTTTCCTTCAGCGCGGGCGCCGTCACGTCGCGGATGCGGTTGGAACCGACCTCCAGTGTCCTCAGCGTCACCGTCCGCACCTGGCCCGTACCGGCCATGCCGTGCAGCGTCACCGGCCGGCCGGCGGGCAGCCCCATCCGCTCGGCCAGGGCCGCGCCGATCACCGAGCGATCCGCGCCGCTGTCGACGATGAAGCGATATGGGCCTTGGCCGTCGACCATCACCGGCACCGCCATGCGGGTGCGGATCTCGCGCGCGGCGATCTGCTCGGCGGTCTCGGCGGGATCGGCCGCCGGCGCCTCCGCCACCGGCGGGCCGGTCGCCGGCACCTGCGCCCCTGCCCCGCCGGCGAGCAGCAGCAGCAGCAGCGCGAGGCCGGGACTTGCGTTTGCCATGGCCGTCGATACGCCACGCGGCGACCGGAGGCCATGACGCCGGTCGAACGCCTGGTCAGCTCTGGCGGATCAGGTCGCTGCCGGAGAGGCTCAGCCGGTGGGGCCGGCCGTTCAGCATGTCCTCGAAACGGATGCGCTCCAGCCCGCCGTCGTCCTTGGGCAGCGTCCAGTGGCCGGCGGGCTGGCGGGTGAGCGGACCCGCCCCTTCCATCACCAGCCGGTCGCCGCGCGCCAGGATGCTCGTCCGTCCCACCCAGCCGGTCGCCCCGGCATAGGTGCCGGCGAGCGGCGCCAGCGCGGGCGGCAGCGGCGGCAGGGCCGGCGGCGCGGCATCCCGGCCATAGCTCGTCTCGCCCCACCACAGACGGTCGAACCGCTCCTTGCCCTCGAATTGCAGCAGGTGGGAAAAGCGGACGGCGTGATCGGTGACGAGCGTGTCGCCGTCCCCCTCCAGCCGGCCGGTCGCGCCGTCGGCGACGAGGGCCAGCCCGCCGGCGTCGCGGCGTATCTCCATCGTCTCGCCGCCGGCCGCGATCCATTTGCCGACATGGCGATCGGGCTTGTCCACCGTGGCGAAGTCGGGCGGGGGCGGCACGGGCAGCGGCCTGCCCGCCTTGGCCGCGCGCAGCAGCTGGATCGCCCAGGCCGTGGTCAGTTTCGGCCGATAACCGGCCAGGCGGCCGTTGACGCTGGCGAAGCACGCCACTCCGGCCGCCGGATCGGCGTGGAAGGCCGAGGAGAACAGCAGCATGCCGCCGGTATGGTGCAGCGCCGGCCGGCCGCCCACTTCGACCAGCTCGAAGCCGCTGGCATAGCGCACGCCCTTGCCCAGTTCGGGCGCGTCGTCGGCGGTGGCGAGCAGGCGTCCGGCTGCCGCGTCCGGCAGGATCGGCCCGCCCCGGCCCTGCCCCAGCGCCAGGACGTAGCGCAGATACGGGACCATCTGCTCGGCCGAGGCGACGATCGCGCCGGCGGCCATGTCCACCTCGCCCCACTCGCCCTCGACCAGCGCCGCGCCGCTCACCGTGCCTTCGCCGAGCAGCGGGATATAGCCGGTGGCGTAGCGCGCGCGATCCCGGTCGCGAATGGCGGCGCGCGCGCCCGCCATGCCGATCGGCGCCAGCGTGTTCGCCTCGATCGCGGCCGGATGCGGCCGGCCGGCGATGGCGGCGATGAGATAGCCGAGCAGTTCGTAGCCGGTGTTGCTGTAATGGAAGCGGCTGCCCGGCTTCGCCCCGGTCCACAGCCGCCCGCCCGGCACGCGCGGAAAGGGCGGCGCGCCGTTGGGCAGGCCGGCGACGTGGTTCAGCACCTGCTGCACGGCGATCGGCTCGGCCGGCAGCGGCAGGTCGGGCAGGTAGCGGGCGAGCGGGGCCGACAGGTCCAGCCTGCCGGCCTCCGCCATGCCCCACAGCGTGAGCGCGACGAGCGACTTGCTGATCGATCCGATCTCGAACAGATGGTCCGGCCGCACCGGCACCCTTGCCGCCACGTCCGCCCAGCCCAGCGACAGCGTCGCGGCGAAGCCCTCGTCGTCGGCGATCGCCATCGTCATGCCCGGCAGGCCGATGGCGGCAAGCTCGGCCTGCGCATAGCGGCGGATGGCGGCGATCGCCGGGCCGTAATCGCGCGCGCTGCCCGATCGCACCACCAGCCGCGCCGGCCACGGCTCCAGCGCCGCCAGCGCCGGCCATGCGGCGAGGCCGAGGCCGGCGGTGGCGCCGCCGATGACGACGCGGCGGCTGACGACGGCGCTCACGGCTTCAGCTTCGCTTCGAGGAAGCGGGCGGTGGCGGCGTCCGCCTTCAGCCAGTTCTCGTGGCGCAGGAAATCGTGGATTTCGTCGGGGATCAGCATCTCCTCATACTCCACCCCCTGCGCGTCCAGCCGGCGGACCAGGTCGACCGTCTGGTTGATCCTGACGTTGCGGTCGTCGTCGCCGTGGATCAGCAGCACCGGCGAGCGCCAGGTGGCGACGTCGGCGTCGGGCGAGCTTTCGAACGCCACCTTCATCGCCTGGTCCCAGTCGCCGCGTTCATGGCGTTTCAGCGGCGCGCCGATCTCCTCGCCCAGGATGCGCGACCAGTCGTGGACGCCGTGCAGGTCGACGCCGGCCTTGAAGGTGGCGCTGTCGCGCGCCAGCGCCAGCCCGGTGAGATAGCCGCCATAGGAGCCGCCCCAGATGCCGATCCGGTCGGGATCGACGCCGGCCAGCCCTTTGAGGAAGCGCGCGCCCGCCACCACGTCCTGATATTCGGCCGCGCCGGCGGGTCCGGCCTTCTTCGGATGCTGGAACGCCCGGCCATAGCCGATGCCGAGGCGATAATTGACCGACAGCACGACGAAGCCGCGCGAGGCGAGATACTGGTTCATCGCATAGGCATTGGAATAATAGAACATGTAGTGCCAGCCGAGCAGCATCTGCCGCGGCGGTCCGCCATGGACGAAGATCACCGCCGGCTTCTTCGCCGCACCGCCCGCCGCCTCGAACAGCTGGCCGTGGACGAGCAGGCCGTCCGCCGCCTTGAACGTCACCGGGCGGGGCACGACGAGGCTCTGCGCGGCATAGCCGGCGGCGCCGTCGTCCACCGCCCGCTCGCCCGTGCCGTCGAGCGCGACGGCGTGGACCGAGGCCGGGCGGCGGGCATCGGCCGAGACGAAGCTGACCCCGGCGCCCGTCACCACCGGCGACCATTCCAGCGCCTCGCCCGCCGTCAGCGCGGTCGCGCCGGGACGATCGACGGCGACGCGATAGAGGTGGCGGCGATCGTCGTCGCCCGACGCCGTGCCGGTGTTGGCGTCATAGACGAGCGTGCGGCCGTCGGGGCTGAGCGCGACATGCTCGACCATATATCGGCCCGGCGTCAGCAGCGTCGCCGCGCCGCCCGCCGCCGCGACCGAATAGAGATGCGGCCAGCCGTCGGCTTCCGACAGGAACGTCAGCCGGTCCCCCGCCGCCCAGCCGAGATTGGCGCCGCCGGCGGTGCCTGGAAAGCTGTCGTCCGCCGCCTTGCCGCTGCGCCACACCGGCCGTCCCTCGCCGGTGGCGGCGTCGGCGGTCCAGATGCTCCAGGGGTGCGGCACCTCCTCCAGCAGCGGCTCGGGCACGCCGCCGTCGCCGGGGCGGCGGGTGAAGGCGATGCGCGTGCCGTCGGGCGACCAGACCGGCGTCCCGTCGATCCCGGTGGAGGGCGCGGCATAGAGGATCGGCCGCGTCTTGCCGGCGAAGACGCCGATCAGCGCATGTTCCGTCCGGCCCGAGACGAAGGCGAGCTTCGTCCCGTCCGGCGACCAGGCGAGGTCGCGCGCGCGGCCGCGGTCGAAGAACAGCCGCTCCGCCTTGCCCTTGTCCTTTCCTTGGCCGTCGAGGCCGGCGGTCCATACCTGCCCGTCGCGGACGAAGGCGAGCCGGCCGGTGGCCGACAGGACCGGCGCGTCCCCCTCGGCGATCTTCACCGGCGCGCCGCCGTCGAGCGCGGCGGCCCAGATGGCGACCTTCGGCTGCTCCGTTCCGCCTAAGGGATTGGGGTCGAGCCCGCCGTCGCCCGGCCAGTTGGCGTCATGGTCGCCGCCCCGGACGTAGACCAGCCGGCGGCCGTCGGGCGAGAAGGCCAGGTTCGTCAGTTCCTGCCCGTCATCCTGCGTGTAGCGCGTCACCTGCCGCGCCCGCCGGTCGGCGCCGCCCGCCACCCAGATGTTGCGCACCCCGCGCACCGTCCGCACCCAGGCGACGCGATCCGCCTTCGCCGCGGCGACGAGGCCGCCGACGAAGGGGTAGGAGAGGATCTGCCGCAGCGCCGGTTCGGCGGCGGCGGGGGCGGCGGACGCCGGTGCCGACAGGGCAAGGACCGCCCATCCCGACAGGATCATGCCACGCCGCATCGCCTTCCCCCCACCAAGTCGCGGCGGTCAGCTTAAGGGCATCTCCGGGCAAGATAAAGTCACTCTCGACCCCGTCCGCGCCGGGCGTGGCCGAAGGGGCTCGGGACGAACGGTTCACGCCTCGTCCTCATGCCGCCAGGCACAGCCGGTTGCGCCCGCTCTTCTTGGCGGCGTAGAGCGCGTCGTCGGCGGCGGCGAGCAGGGTGCTCGCATCCGCCCCCTCGGTGAGCGAGGCGACGCCGAGGCTGATGGTGATCGGCGGCAGGCGGGGATGGTCGTGCGCGCTCGCCTCCACCGCGGCGCGTAGCCGCTCGCCGATCAGCGCCGCCGCATCCGCCCGCGCGCCGGGCATGACGATGGCGAACTCCTCGCCGCCCAGCCGCCCGACCAGGTCGTGGCCGCGCACCGTCCGGACCGCCGTGCCGGCGATCGCCTGCAACACGGCGTCGCCGGTGGCATGGCCGAAACGGTCGTTGACCTGCTTGAAGTGATCGACGTCGAGGATCGCGACCGACAGCGGCGTGTCCATCGCCTCGGCCGAGGCGATCTCGCCGATCAGACGGGCCATGAACATGCGCCGGCTGGCCAGGCCGGTCAGCTCGTCGGTACTCGCCAGTTGGCGCGCCTCGGTCGCGGCATCTTCCGCCGCCTCGCGCGCCTGCATCAGCTCCGCCTCGAAGCGCTTGCGGTCGGAAATATCGCGCGACACGCCGATCACCTCGCGCGTGCCGCCCCCGCCGCCGCCGGTCGTCCGCGCGCTCGTCTCCAGCCAGCGCCAGCTGCCGTCCGCGCAGCGGGTGCGGAAGGCGATGGTGAGCTGCTGCAACGCGCCGGCCCTCAGGTCGCGCAGGCCCGCGGCCAGCGCCGGGCCGTCCTCGGGATGGACCAGTTCCATCGGCGATCCGCCGATCATCTCGTCGGGGACGAAGCCGGTCAGCGTCTTCAGCGAAGGCGAGACGTAGGCGAAGCGATCGTCGCCGTCGAGCCGGAAGATGATGTCGCTGGCATTCTCCGCGAGCAGCCGATAGCGCGCCTCGCCCTCGCGCAGCGCGGCCTCTATCTCGGCCTGGCGGGTCACGTCCTGGATGATGCCGAACAGGCCGAGCACCTGCCCCTCGGCGCCGATCTCCGCCTGGCCGCGGGCGCGGACATGGCGGATCTCGCCGTCCAAACGGACGATCCGGGCCGAAAGCTCGAAGGGCTCGCCCGACGCCGCGGCATCGCGCACCAGGCGGTCGACCCACTCCCGGTCATCGGGATGATAGGCTTCGGTGGCGCCGGCCAGCGTCGGCGGATCGTCCGGGTCGCGGCCGTGCAGCCGATAGGTCTCGGCCGACCAGAACAGGCTGTCCTGGGCCAGGTCCAGCCGCCAGTGGCCGACATGGGCGACCATCTCGGTCATGGTCAGCAGCCGGTGGCTCTCGCGCAGCCGGTCGGTCATCTCGGCGGCGGCGATCTCGGCGGCGCGCCGCTGCGACACGTCCCTGGCCGTCGCGATGAACTCGTCGGCATCGCCGCCGGCCGGATCGGGGATGCAGCGGAAGGTCGCCTCCAGCCAGATGTAGACCCCGTCCTTGCGCCGCTGGCGGTAGACGCAGGACACGTTCCCGCCGTCGCAGGAGGCTTCGCAGGCGGACCGGGTGCGTTCGTAATCCTCCGGGTGGATGTCGCGCTCGGCCCGGGTCCGGATCAGCTCGGCCGGCTCGTAGCCGACGATCGCGCGGCATGCGGGCGAGACGTAGCGGCGCAACCCGTCGCGCCCGAAGCGAACGATCATGTCGGACGAATTGTCGGCCAGCAGGCGATAGCGCCGCTCGCTCTTCTCGGCGGCGCGGCGGACCAGGACCTGCTCGGTCGTGTCGGTGATCGTGCCGGAGGTGCCGATGATCCGCCCGTCCGTCTCGCGCAGCAGCACGCTGCGCACGGTGGCCCAGCGCGTGCAGCCGTCGACATGGCGATAGAGCACCTCGTTCGTCACCTCCTCCACCGTGCCGGCAAGCAGCTGCGCATGGCCGGCGATCGCATCCACCCGGTTTTCCGCCGTGATGAGATCGAGGGAGGAGGTGCCGAGGCTCTCGGCGATGGGCAGCCCGGTGAACTCGGTCCACACCGGGCTGAGGAAGGTCCACCGGCCTTGCAGGTCCATTTCGTAGATCACCGAGCGCGAGCGATCGATGATCGAGCGGTGGAAGCGATCGCTCGCCCGCAGCCGCTCGGCCAACTGGCGCTGGCCGGCCAGCAGCGAGGCGAGCGGCAGCGATGCGGCGAAGGTGGCCACCAGATAACACTGGAAGAACAGCACCGCCACCGTGCCGCCGCCGCCGACCCGGCTGATCGGCCCCATGTCCAGCGCCGTCGCCGTCGAACCGACGATGGCGATGACGAGGAGGCTGGCCGCCGCGCCGAGCGGACCCAGCCGCATCGTCGCGATCGAGATGGCGGCGATCGGCAGGAACAGGATCGGGAAACGCGCCTGGGCGAAGGCCGCCACCGCCACCGCGGCGACGGCCGCCAGCACGAGCGCGATCTCCCCCGGCCGGCGCACCGTCCGGACATCCTCGTCGCCATGCCACAGCGCCAGCGCGATCAGCGTCGGCGGCGCGATCACGAACATGCCGAGGACGTCGGTAGCGAACCAGGACAGCCAGAACGGCCCGGCGCCATGGCCGAGGCGGCCGGTCGCGATCACCGCCGCGGTGGCGCTGATCGCCGGGGCGAAGAGCGCCGCCACCGCGAAGGCGGCGACGTCGCCCAGGCGGGTGAAGGACAGCGGACCGGGGTTGAGCCGGCTGAGCAGCGACACCGCCACCGCCGCCTCGACGATGTTGGCGGCGCTGATCCCCAGTGCCTCGGGAAACGCGGTCCCGACGAGCAGGTTGGCGGCCAGGCTGGCGATCATCCCGGCCATCAGGTAACGCCCGCGGTCGAGCGGATAGGCACGCAGCAACGCCGCCAGCAGCAGCGCGTTGGACGGCCACATCGCGGTCAGGCCGACCGGCCCGCGCGACAGCGCCAGGGTGATCCAGGCGCTGACGAAATAGAGCAGGCCGACCAGCAGCAGCCCCATGATCCGTCCTTGGCGGCGATCTTCCATATCGTTCACGATATCGCTCGAATATACGGGAGCCAGAACGGACAGACGCATATCACGGAGTCAGCGTAAACGGCGCCTAAACTTGGTATAGGAACAGGCCGTTTAAATTAATCGTATCGTTTCGGGACAGTCGAGCCTTCGGCTTCTTGTCGACAAGCAACGCGAGCGCCAGGAAATCGGCGCCGCATCCGTCATTCGCGCCGTTTCCGCGCCTTGCGCTTAACGCTCGCGTCAGCCACGAAACGCCGGGCGCGCGACCGTGCCGGGGGAATTGAATCCATCATGCCGGAACCGACCGCCCATGACCTGACCTCCGCGCGGCTCGCGCTCAACTGGTGGTCGTGGGGCGATCCGGCCGCGCCCCTCCTGATGCTGGTCCACGGCGGGCGCGATCATGGCCGCAGCTGGGACGACATCGCCGCCGCCTTCGCCGATCGCCACCATGTCGTGGCGCCCGATCTGCGCGGCCACGGGCGGAGCGGCTGGTCGGACGGCGGCGCCTACCAGCTGGAGGATTTCGCCTACGACCTGACGCGTCTCGCCGATCTGTTGCGTGTCGACGCGGCGCGGCCGATGACGCTGATCGGCCATTCGCTCGGCGGCGGCATCGCGATGCGCTGGGCGGCGCTGTTCCCGGACCGGGTGCGGCGGCTGGTGTCGATCGAGGGCATGGGTCCCTCCGTCCGGTCCGATGAGGAGCGCGCCGCCGAGGGGCTGGCGAAACGCACCCGCGACTGGATCGCCCGGATGGAGAAGTTCGAGACGCGGTCGCTGCCGCTCTACGCCGATCTCGACGCCGCCGTCGCCCGCATGTCGCGGGCCTATCCCCAGCTCTCGCCGGCGCTGGCGCGGCACCTGACCGTCCACGGCGTGCGCGCGGTGCCGGGCGGCGTCCGCTTCGCCCACGACCCGCTCATCCTGAGCTGGCCGCCGGTCGATCCGCCCATGGCGGAGCGCGAGCGGCTATGGGCGGCGATCGCCTGCCCGACGCTCCTGGTCTATGGCGGCAAGAGCTGGGCGACGAACCCGGAGGCGGACGGCCGGGCGGCATATCTCCGCGATCACCGCACCGTCGTGATGGATCGGGCCGGGCACTGGGTGCATCATGACTGCCGCGACGCGGTGGTGGCGGCGGTGGACGATTTCATCCGTTGAGGATCAATGCGATCAGGTGAATCCGTCACGCCGGACCTCCGTGGTTGTCTCCTTCCAATGATGATTCGAAAGGGAAGTGCCGAAAAAGTCCGGGCGCTGAAGACAAACGGCATTACCGCTCAGCGCGGGATATCGGCCACCAGCAGCTCGAACATCTCGCGGTCCCCGTCCAACAGGGCGGGGCACAGGCTGTCGCGCAGCAGCGACACGGTCTCGTGGATCGGCGCCAGATCCTCGGCATCCATCAGGTTGCGCCGCTGGAGCGCGCGCACCGCCTGGAAAGCGGCGGTGGCGGCGATCTGGGCGATGGCGTGGATGTAGGCGACGTGGCGCGCCGACTGGACCTCGAACGGTTCGTCGGTGCCAGCCGTGGATGCTGGCAAGTCCTGCTGTTGCACGTCGATCATCGTCCGTCTCTCCCGGTCCCTGCCGCTCGACCATGTGGGAAGCGGGCGTCGCCGAGCCAAGGGGGGCTTGCCTATCGGTTGCGGCGCGGCAAGAGCGGGGCCGATCCGATCGGGAGCTTCACGCCTTGCCCACCCTGCTGCTGTTCGGCGCCACCGGCGACCTGTCGCGCCGGATGCTGCTGCCGTCGCTCTACGGCCTCCATGCCGACGGCCTGCTGCCGCCCGACTACCGCATCTGCGGCACGGCGCGCTCCGCCCTCGACGCGCCGGCCTTTCGCGACGTCGCGCGCGAGGCGCTGGCGACGTTCCTGCCGGCCGAGCGGCTGGACGGCGCCAGCCTCGACGGCTTTCTCGCGCGGCTGGACTACGTGCCGGTCGACGCGACCAGGCCGGAGGATTTCGCAAAGCTGGCGGCGGCCATCGGCGGCGGCGCTGACGAGGCGCTGGCGATCTTCCTCTCCACCGCGCCCTCGCTGTTCGGGCCGACGGTGGAGGGGCTGGCCGGCGCCGGCCTCGCCGGGGCCAACGTCCGCCTGGCGCTCGAAAAGCCGCTCGGCACCGATCTCGCCTCCTCGCGCGCGATCAACGACATGGTCGCCGCCGCCTTCCCGGAGGAGCGGATCTTCCGCATCGACCATTATCTCGGCAAGGAGACGGTGCAGAACCTGCTGGCGCTGCGCTTCGGCAACATGCTGTTCGAGCCGCTGTGGAACGCTACGGGCATCGAGCATGTCCAGATCACCGTGTCCGAGACGGTCGGGCTGGAGGGGCGGGCCGGCTATTACGAGACCGCCGGCGCGCTGCGCGACATGGTCCAGAACCACATGCTCCAGCTGCTCGCGCTGGTCGCGATGGAGCCGCCGTCGCATTACGCCGCCAACGCGGTACGCGACGAGAAGGTGAAGGTGCTGCGCTCGCTGCGCGCCATCGGCCCCGAGCAGATCGAGAAGGCGAGCGTCATCGGCCAGTATAACGCGGGCGCAGTCGACGGCGCGGCGGTGCCGGCCTATGCGACCGAACTCGGCCGGCCGTCCGGCATCGAGACCTTCGTCGCGCTGAAGGCGCATGTCGACAACTGGCGCTGGCAGGGCGTGCCCTTCTACCTGCGCACCGGCAAGCGGCTGCCGGCGCGCAAATCGGAGATATTCATCCAGTTCCGCGCCGTGCCCCACTCGATCTTCGCCGGGCGGGGCGCGCAGCTGGCCGCCAACAAGCTGGTGCTGAGCCTCCAGCCGGAGGAGAACGTCCGCCTGCTGGTGATGGCCAAGGAGCCGGGGCTGGACCGGCAGGGCATCCGCCTGCGCGAGGTGCCGCTGGACCTGTCGCTGACCAAGGAGTTCGCCGGCGGCCGGCGGCGCATCGCCTATGAGCGGCTGCTGCTCGACCTGATCGAGGGCGATCCGACCCTCTTCGTCCGGCGCGACGAGGTGGAGGCGCAGTGGGAATGGATCGACCGCATCCGCGCCGGCTGGACGCAGGCGGGCATGTCGCCCAAGGGCTATGGCGCGGGTTCGTGGGGCCCGTCGGCGGCGATCGCGCTGACCGAACGCGACGGAGTGAGCTGGCATGACTGAGGACGAGGTCGAGTGGTGGGATTATGCGACGGCCGGGGAAATGGCCGAGGCCGTCTCGGGCGACGTCGGCTTCCTGATCGGCCAGGCGATCGAGGCCCATGGCCGCGCGCTGATCGCCGTTCCGGGCGGGAAGACGCCGCAGCCGATCCTGAAGGCGCTGGCGAAACAGAAGCTCGACTGGGCGAAGGTGACGGTGATCCCGACCGACGACCGGCTGGTGCCCGAGGGACATGCCTTCAGCAACTTCGCGATGATCGAGGGCCTGCTCGGCAGGACCGGCGCGACGCTCGTGCCGCTGGCCGACGGCTCCGACCTGACCGACCGGCAGGCTGCGGCGCGATCGGCCGACGGCCGGCTGGCGGCGCTCGACTGGCCGCTCGACCTCGCCTGGCTCGGCATCGGCGAGGACGGGCATACCGCCTCGATCCTGCCCGGGCCGGACCTTGAGGCGGCGCTCGGTGCGCCCAGGGGCCGCCACGTCGTCGGCGTGCTGCCCGATCCGCTGCCCAGCGAAGCGCCGGTCGCGCGGCTGACGCTCACCCGCTCGACGCTGTCGGCGGCGCGCTCGATGATAATCACCTTTTCGGGAAGCGCGAAGAAGGCGGTGCTGGAACGCGCCATCGCCGAGGGGCCGCTGTCCCACTACCCCGTCGGCCGCGTGCTGGCCGAGTTCGAGACGCCGGTCGACATCCACTGGAGCGCCTGACGTGGCCGGCGACCGCTTCGAGCGCCACCGCCAGCCCTGGACCCAAGACGAGGTGCAGAAACTCCATGCGCTGGCGAAGAAGGGCATGGCGCTGAAGGCCATCGCCAGGGCGCTGACGCGGAGCGAGGAGAGCATCAGGGATCGCGCGAAGGCGGACGGGCTGGGGATCGCGAAACTGCGGTAAATACCTCCCGGCATGGGGAGGTATCAAGTTACCGCTTGAACGGGTCCGCCATGCCGGCCGGCAGCGCGTAGCCCACCGGAGCCGTCGCCTCTTCCTCCTCGCCGACGTGCAATGCCGCCTCGCGCTCGGCGCGGAGCCGGCCGATCAGCGCCTCGCGCTCGCCCTCCAGCCGGTCGTCGACCGGCGCCTCGATGCCGGCGGCCTTGGCGGCTTTCGCCACCACCGCGTCGAGTTCGCGCTGGGAGGTCAGGCCGAGCGTCACCGGGTCCTTGGGCGTGATGTTGGCGATGTTCCAGTGGCTGCGGTCGCGGATCGCGCCGATGGTGGTGCGGGTGGTGCCGATCAGCTTGCCGATCTGGCCGTCGGACACTTCCGGATGGTTGCGGATGATCCAGGCGATGCCGTCGGGCTTGTCGGCGCGCTTGGACACCGGCGTGTAACGCGGGCCGGTGGTGCGGCGGACATGTTCCGGGCCTTTCGACATGACGAGCGCGTGCTTGGGATCGTCCTGGCCGCGCTCGATCTCCTCCATCGTCAGCTCGTGCGCGCGGATCGGGTCGCGGCCGGTCAGCTTCGTCGCGGCGGTGTCGTCGGCGATCGCCTGGACTTCGAGGATGTGGAGGCCGCAGAAGGTGGCGATCTGCTCGAAGCTGAGCGAGGTCTGGTCCACCAGCCAGGACGCGGTCGCATGGGGCATGAGCGGCTGGGCCATCGAAACTCTCCGGATAAAGAAAGGGCCGCCCCTCCCGGGACGGCCTCAACATGGCTGAAAGTGTAATGCGGGCCGGGGTCCCGCGCAAGCGATTGGTGGAGGGCGGCCCGTAGATCAGCCCTTCGGCGCCACCCGTGCCTCCGCCGTCCGCCGTCCGCCGGCGCGCGTCGCCATCAGGCCGGCCAGCTTCGCCTTGAAGCGTTGCAGGTCGGCGCCGGCCAGCCGTTCGGTGGTGGTGAACTTCATCGTCGCCGGATTGATCGCGACGCCGTTCCGGTAGACCTCGTAATGGAGGTGCGGCCCGGTCGACAGGCCGGTCGAGCCGACATAGCCGATCACCTGGCCCTGCGCCACGCGCGCGCCGGCGCGGGCGAGGATGCGGCTCATATGGGCGTAGCCGGTGGCGAGATTGCCGGCGTGTTTCAGCATCACGTAATTGCCGTGGCCGCCGTGCCAGCCGGCGTAGCCGACGACGCCGGCGGTGGCGGCGAAGATCGGCGCCCCGGTCGGCGCGCCGAAATCCATCCCCTTGTGGAAGCGGCTGAAGCCCAGCAGCGGGTGGCGGCGCATCCCGAAGGAGGAGGTGAGCGTGCCGTAGACCGGGCGGCTCATCGCCCCCTTCGTCTCGCCGGTGCCGGCGGCGTCGAACCAGCTTTCGCGCCCGGCCGCGCTCCATTTCATCAGCCGGATC
>CAXTHU010000022.1:0-21282 GCA_964244125.1 uncultured Sphingomonadaceae bacterium | reverse complement strand
CGGCGCGGTCGCCGGGGGCCGACGGCCGGACGCGGCAGAACCTCGCCCTGGCGCTCGCCATCGCCGGCCGCTGGATGGACGCGCGCGCCGTGGCCGCGGAAGACCTGGCGCCCGATGCGGTCGACCGGCGGCTCGGCGAATGGGCGATGATGGCGGGCGCCGGCAATGCGGCGAGCCGTGTCGCCGCGCTGCTCGGCGTGCGCATCGCGGCCGATCCGGGGCAGCCGGCGGTGCTGGCGCTCGCCCGGCGGGCGCCGGCGCCCGTCCGGACGGCGACGGCGATGGCGACGGCGATGGCGATCGCCCCGGCCCCGGCGATGCCGTTCGATCTGCCGGCCATCGAGACCGCCGCACCGCCGCCGCCCTTCCGTCCGGTCGGCCGCTATGTCGTGCAATTGGGCGCCTTCGCGGACTCCGCCGGCGCGCGAAAGGCATGGCGCGGATGGGCGAAGGCGATGCCGGGGCGGATGCCGCTGGCGGGCCTGGGTCCGCGGGCGGGCGCCACGCTGGTCCGCCTGTCGATCGGCGGCCTCGCCGGCCTCGCCGAGGCGCGCGCGCTCTGCCGCGCGATCAGCGGCGGCGGCGGCAGCTGCTTCGTCCGTCCGCGCGGCGACGATCGTCCGGCGGGGTGGCTCAGCGCCTGACGCGCAGGAGCGCCGGCCGGTCGACCGGCGCCCGGCGGCAGGCGTTTCCGTCTGGAATCCGGCCGGCGGCCGCCTTATAGACAGTACGCTAGCCCCCTCGGTCGATGCCACGCCGGGGCGAACACCGTGCGGGTGTGGTGAAACTGGTAGACGCGCCGGACTCAAAATCCGGTTCCGCAAGGAGTGCCGGTTCGACCCCGGCCACCCGCACCATTCTTTGCTTGCGAAGTGCCTCGCATAAGCTCGGGCGGCCGTTCGGCCTTGCGAACCCTTTCGGGTTCGAGGTGACGCCGGAGTGTCGTGAACGCGAAAGGGCGGCCAGTCGCTGGCCGCCCCTCCGTCCGTCGCTGGACCCGGCCGTGGCCGGGCCGCGATCACTTCAGCTCGACGGTCGCGCCGGCGTCTTCGAGCTGCTTCTTGATCTTCTCGGCCTCGTCCTTATTCAGGCCCTCCTTCACCGCCTTGGGCGCGCCCTCGACCAGAGCCTTCGCCTCGGTCAGGCCGAGCTGGGTGATGGCGCGGACTTCCTTGATGACGTTGATCTTCTTGCCGCCATCGCCGGTCAGGATCACGTCGAACTCGGTCTTCTCCTCGACGGCCGGCGCGGCAGGGCCGCCGGCGGCGGGCGCTGCGGCCACGGCGGCGGCGGCGGAGACGCCCCACTTCTCTTCGAGCAGCTTGGACAGCTCGGCGGCCTCCAGCACGGTGAGGGCGCTCAGGTCGTCGACGATCTTGTTCAGGTCAGCCATGTCAAATACTCCGGTCTGGATAGTTGTTTCGATTGGAAAGGCTCAGGCGGCCTTTTCGGCATAGGCCGAGAGGACGCGGGCGATCTGCCCGGCGGGCGCCTGGACGATCCGGACGATCTTGGTCGCCGGCGCCTGGACGAGGCCGACGATCTTCGACCGCAGCGCGTCGAGCGACGGCAGCTCGGCCAACGCCTTCACGCCCGCGACGTCGAGGGCGGTATCGCCCATCGCGCCGCCGACGATCTCCAGCTTGTCGTTGGTCTTGGCGAACTCCACCACCACCTTGGCGGCGGCGACGGGATCGGCCGAGGTCGACAGCGCCGTCGGGCCGACGAGCATGTCGCTCAGCGACGTATAGGCCGTGCCCTCGGCCGCGATGCGGGCGAGGCGGTTCTTGGCCACCTTGTAGCTGGCGCCGGCTTCGCGCATCTTCACCCGGAGCGCGGTCGATTGCGCGACGGTGAGGCCCAGATTGCGCGTCACGACGACGACGCTGGCCTGGACGAAGGTGCGGTTCAGCTCGGCGACCAGATCGGACTTCTGGGTACGATCCATGCCCTACTCCTTGAGTAACGCGCGCCAGGCGGACCATCCGCCGGCACGGTCATCTGTTCGCGGTAGGGAGGGGTTACGGCACCCGCCCGATCGAGGATCGGAGCGGCGGACCCGAGGGCGGCGGCGTCGAGCCGTCACCAGAAACACTTCCCCGCCTAGGCGGGAATTATGCTCGGCCGGAAAGGCGTCGCACCCGCTGTCTCGGACGGTTGACGATGGGGCCTCTAGCGGAGGCGGGCGGGGATGGCAAGGTGGATCGGGTCGGCGGCCGGCAGCCGGCTTGGCGGCCGGTCGGCCCGTATGATCCTCGCCGTATGAAGAAGGACGGCGGACCTTGGCACCCGCCGCCCTTCTCTCGTTCGTGGCCGAAGCCTACGCCCCCGCGACGCTCGCCGGATCGACCTTCAGCCCCGGTCCCATGGTCGAGGAGACGGCGACCTTCTGGACATATTTGCCCTTGGCGCCGGCCGGCTTGGCCTTCACCAACGCGTCGAGCAGCGCGTCGAAATTGGCGCGCAGGTCCTCGGCCGGGAAGCTGGCCTTGCCGATGCCGGAATGGATGATGCCGGCCTTCTCGACGCGATATTCGACCTGGCCGCCCTTGGCCGCCTTCACCGCCTCGCCGACGTTCATCGTCACCGTGCCGAGCTTCGGGTTGGGCATCAGGCCCTTGGGGCCGAGCACCTTGCCGAGGCGGCCGACCAGACCCATCAGGTCGGGCGTGGCGATGCAGCGGTCGAAATCGATCGTCCCGCCCTGCACGGCCTCCAGCAGATCCTCGGCGCCGACCACCTCGGCGCCGGCGGCGCGCGCCTCGTCGGCCTTGGGGCCGCGGGCGAACACGCCGACGCGGACGTCCTTGCCGGTGCCCTTGGGCAGCGTCACGACGCCGCGGACCATCTGGTCGGCATGGCGCGGATCGACGCCCAGGTTCACCGCGACCTCGATCGTCTCGTCGAACTTGGCCGAGGCGTGGGTCTTGGCGAGGCCGATGGCCTCGTCGACCGGATAGAGCTTCATGGGGTCGAGCTCGCCCCACGCCTGCTGCTTCTTGGTGAGCTTCTGCGGCTTCAGCATCGGATCAACCCTCCACCACTTCGAGGCCCATCGCGCGGGCGGAGCCTTCGATCGTCTTCGTCGCCGCGTCGATGTCGGCGGCGTTCAGGTCGGCCATCTTGGCTTCGGCGATCTCGCGCAGCTGGCCGCGCGTGATCCTGCCGGCGATCTCCTTGCCGGGCAGCTTGGAGCCCGACTTCAGGTTCGCCGCCTTCTTGATGAGGAAGCTGGCCGGCGGCGTCTTGGTGACGAAGGAGAAGCTGCGATCGGCATAGACGGTGATGACCGTCGGGATCGGCATGCCCTTTTCCAGATCGGTGGTCTGGGCGTTGAACGCCTTGCAGAACTCCATGATGTTGACGCCGCGCTGGCCCAGCGCGGGGCCGATCGGCGGCGACGGATTGGCCGAACCCGCCTTCACCTGCAACTTGATGTATCCGGTAATCTTCTTCGCCATGATTCACTCCATCGGCTTAGCGGTGCTGACGGCGAGCCGAAGCCCGCCTCCCGCGGTTCGTTTTCCCCGATCGTCATGCCGAACTTTCGGCATCCATCCATCGGCCGGACCGGCGGCCGTGGGGAGAGATGGACCCTGAACCGAGTTCAGGGCGACGAAACTGATTATTTCACCCGTTCGACCTGCTCGAACTCCAGCTCGACCGGGGTCGCGCGGCCGAAGATCGACACCGACACCTTCACCCGGCTGCGGTCGAAATCCAGTTCCTCGACCAGCCCGGTGAAGCTGGCGAACGGGCCTTCGAGGACGCGGACGCTGTCGCCGATCTCGTAATCGACCTTGATCTTGGTCTTGGGCGTGGCGGTGGCGGCCTCGTCCTTGGTGTTGAGGATGCGGGCGGCCTCGGCCTCGCTGATCGGCTGCGGCTTGCCCGACGAGCCGAGGAAGCCGGTGACCTTCGGCGTGTTCTTGACCAGGTGATAGACGTCGTCGTTCATCGCCAGCTTCGCCAGCACGTAGCCAGGGAAGAACTTGCGGTCGGACGTCACCTTCTTGCCGCGGCGGATCTCGGTGACCTTCTCGGTCGGCACCTCGACGGCGTCGACCAGCGCCTCCAGCCCCAGTCGGCCGGCATCCGCCAGGATCTGGTCGCGGACCTTGTTCTCGAAGCCGGAATAGGCGTGGATGATGTACCAGCGCGACATGGACGGACCCTTAAACGAGCAGCGCGAAGACGGCTTCGCGAATCTTGCTGAAGAACAGGTCGATGCCGAAGAAGAAGACGCCGAGCAGCGTGGTCATCAGCAGCACCATCACCGTCGTCAGCATCGTCTCGCGACGGGTCGGCCAGGCGACCTTGCCGGTCTCCGCCCGCACCTGCCGGATGAACTCGCCGGGAGAAGTCTTCGCCACCTGATGCCTTCCAGAGCCAGAAACGGGCACGAGACCGCGAGCGGCACCCGAACCCCGTCCGGCGCCACCCTTGGCCTCGCGTTTCTCCGGTCCCGAGCGTGCCGCCGCGCCTCTTGCAAGCCGTGGCAGGAGTGGGGGGACTCGAACCCACGGCCCTCGGTTTTGGAGACCGATGCTCTACCAGCTGAGCTACACTCCTCCGGGTCCGGAGACGGCGGCACATAGCGGCGGGGCGGGGGGATGGCAAGCGGGGGCGGCGATCCGGATCAGGCCACCTTGCGCTCCACCGGCGCGCCGGCCAGCGCGCGGGCTTCCGGCGCCGGCACCGGGTGGCCGAAATAATAGCCCTGGACCTGGCCGCAGCCCAGCCGCCGGGCCAGCGCATATTCGCGCTCGGTCTCGGCGCCCTCGGCGGTCACCGCCATGCCCAGGCTGTCGGCCATGGCGACGACGGCGCGGATGATGGCCAGGCTGTCGGGCGCGTTGGCGCAGGCGCCGACGACGAAGCTGCGGTCGATCTTGATCGTCGAGAAGCGCGCGCCGCGCAGATAGCCCATCGAGGCATAGCCGGTGCCGAAATCCGACAGCGCGACGCGGACCCCGATGGCGTGGATGCGGTCGAGGATCTTGGGCGTCGTGCCGCCCGAACTCAGGAACACCGCCTCGGCCACTTCCAGCTCCAGCCGCGCGGCGGGCAGGCCGCTGTCGGCCAGCGCGGTGCGCAGGGTGGGGATGAGGGCCGGATCGTGCAGCTGGTCGCCGGTGAGGTTGATGGCCAGCCGCGCCGGCGCCGGCCAGCCCACCGCCTCGCGGCAGGCGGTGTGGATCACCCAGGCGCCGATCCGGCCCATCAGCCGCGCCTCCTCGGCGATCGGCACGAAGCGGTCGGGCGACACCTCGCCGAGCGTCGGATGGGTCCAGCGCAGGAAAGCCTCGAAGCCGGTGACGCGGCCCTCGGCGGCGGTGACGATCGGCTGGTAGACCAGGCGGAACTGGCCCAGCTCCAGCGCGTCGCGCAGCGCGATCTCGATGTCGCGCCGTTCCTCGGCGCGGGCGGCGAGCTGCTGCTCGTAGCGGCGGTGGACGCCGCGCCCGTCGTCCTTGGCGCGATAGAGCGCGAGATCGGCATAGCGCACCAGCGTCTCGACCGAGCGGCCGTCGCGCGGGGCGGCGGCGCTGCCGATGCTGGCGCCGACGAACAGCCGGTGCTCGTCCAGCTCGTAGGGCGCCGACAGGCTGGCGATGACGTCCTCGGCCAGGCGATCGACCCGGCCCATGTCCGCCACGTCGGGGATGACGACGGCGAATTCGTCGCCGCCGAGCCGGCCGCACAGCGCCTCGGCACCGCACAGCGCGACCAGCCGGGCCGACACCTCGCGCAGCAGCCGGTCGCCGACCGGGTGGCCGAGCGTGTCGTTGATCTGCTTGAAGCGATCGAGATCGATGATGAGGAAGGCGGTGCGCCGGCCCTCGCGGTGGCCGGCGACGAGCGCCTGGCTCAGCACCTCCATCACCTGGCGGCGGTTGGCGAGGCCGGTGAGCCCGTCGCAGCGCGCCATGCGGTCGACATGTTCCGACGCGCGGCGCTGTTCGGTCACGTCGGCGCCGACGCCGCGATGGCCGATGAAGCGCCCGGCGTCGTCGTGGCGCGGCACCGCCGACAGCGACCACCAGCGCGTCTCGCCGTCGATCGGGACCGGCAGGACGAGATCGCCGAAGCTCTCGCGCAGGCGGAGCTTCTCCGCCAGCTCGTGCAGCGCGCGGGGCAGCTGGCCGCTGTCCCAGCCCGGGCCGGCCAGCGCCTCGGCCAGCGGCCGGCCTTCCAGCGCCGCGGGCGCGCGGCCGAGACATTGGGCAAGGCGCGGGCTGACGTCGATCAGCATGCGGGCGGCATCGACCTGCCACAGCCAGTCGGATCCCTCCTGGAACTCGTGCAGCAGCAGGCTGACCACCGCCTCCCGCTCGGCCAGCGCGATCTCCGTACCGCGCCGGCCGACCAGCGCGCGGGCATGGTGCAGCACCGCCCAGGCCAGGATCGCGACCAGCATCGCCGGCAACGGCGCGGCGGCGGGGGCGATGCGGGCCATCGCGGCGGTGCCGCCGATGGCGACGGGGGCGAGGAACAGCAGAACGGCGCGCGGCGCGGCGGCCAGGGAGATGGCGCCAGCGACCATCAGCAGCGGCGTCCCGGCGGCCAGCAGCACCGTCGTCGCCGGATCGCACCAGCGGCTGAAGAAGGTCGGCGGCACCGCCCACAGGAGGCCGATCAGACCGGCATCGCAGGCCGTGCGGTTCATCCGCGCGGCCAGGTCGGACCGCCGCCCGGCCGGCGCCCGGCGCCCCTCGACCGCCCGGCGATCATCCAGCCAGCCGGCGACCGACAGCAGCGCCATCGTCGCGGCCCACGCGGCGAGCGGCACCACCGGCACCTGCCCCCCGAGCGGCAGCATGGTGAGCGCCGCCGCCGCCAGGTTCAGCAGCAGCCCCGCCGGGCGGGCACGCGCCAGCGCCCCCGCCTGGATCGCCAGCGCCGCATCGTCGCGGCCGCGGAGCGTGGCGAGGAGCGGCGGGAGGGGCATGTGCGGGTCGGGCATGGCGCACGATATGGACCGGGGCTGGTTAAGGGCGCGTAAGGGCGGAGGCCGGCTCCGGTGCTACTCCTCGCGCGCCATCCACGCCGGCTCGCGCCCCGGCGGATCGTTCCACCGGACCGGGGCCGGCGTCGCGTCCCCGGCGGTGGCGACGATGCCGTGGCGGAGGAGGTCGCGGCCTTCGTGCGCCACCACCGTCATCCGCCTTCCCGATCCCGCCAGCCGCCTGAGCGTCCACAGCGCGTGGCCGGCGAGCCACGCCAGCGATGCGGCGGCGGCGGCCGCGCGGCCGCGCGTCAGCGCGAAGAACCGCCGGCGCGCGGCGAACCAGTAGGGCGGCAGGCGCGGGGCCAGGCGGGCGCCGACATGGTCGTTCACGCCGGTCGCGGCGCCGCCGACATGGGCGACGCGGCTCGCCGGCTCATGCGCGATCGTCCAGCCGGCGCGGGCCATGCGCCACATCAGCTCCACCTCCTCGAAATAGAGGAAGAAGCCGTCGTCGAAGAGGCCGGCCTGCTTCAGCGCCTCGGCGCGGAACATGACGCTCGCCCCCGTCACCCATTCGGCCGGGCCGGCGGCCTCGACCAGGACCGGCCTGACCCCCAGCAGCCGGCCGACCGCGCCGGTGCGGCTGCCGCGCGCCAGCTCGCCGCGCATGGTGGGGAAGCGGAAGGCCGAGCCGGAGGGCGCGCCGGCGGGCGTCAGCAGCAGGCTGCCGACCGCGCCCAGCGCCGGGTCCTCCGCCAGTCGCCGGGCCAGGAGGGCGATAGCGCCGGGCTCGATGATCGCGTCCGGATTGAGCAGGTGGATGAAGTCGGGCGGCGCCGGCCCCTGCATCAGCCGCAGCATCGCCTGGTTGTTGGCCCAGCCGAAGCCGCCGTTGACGCCGAGCGGCAGCGGCTCGGCCCAGCCGCGGAACGCGGGACCATCCAGCCCGGCGGCGATCGCCCCGGCCGATCCATCGCCCGAGCCGCCGTCGACCAGCACCAGCCGGAGCGACGGAAGCCGCGCCCGCTCGCCCGCCACCGCCGCCGCCGCGCGGAGGGCGAGCGCCGGCGTCCGATAGTTGACCATGACCACGGCCACATTTGCGTTCGGCGTCATCTTGCCCTCATTGCGGTGGCCCGGGCCGGACGATAAGGCGGCCTTTACCGTCCGAGGACTAGAAGCGGCGCCCATGGACATGCAAGCGACATCCGGCGCGGCGAGCGCGCGCGTCGGCGTGGTGGCGATCGGCCGGAACGAGGGCGAGCGGCTGGCGCGGTGCCTGCGGTCGGTCGCGGGCCATCCTTGCGTCTATGTCGATTCCGGCTCGGTGGACGACAGCCCGGGCGTCGCGCGGTCGCTGGGGGTCGATATCGTCCAGCTCGCCATCCCGCCCAACTTCACCGCCGCGCGCGCCCGCAACGAGGGGCTGGCGCGGCTGCTGGCGCTTCATCCCGACCTCCGGTTCGTCCAGATGGTGGACGGCGACTGCGAGGTGCGGGACGGTTGGATCGCGACCGCCCTGTCGGCGCTGGAACGGGACGCGCGCTGCGCCGCCGTCCTGGGCCGCCGCCGCGAGCGCCATCCCGATCGCTCGGTCTACAATGCGCTGTGCGACGACGAATGGGACATCCCGCTGGGCGAGGCGGCGGGATGCGGCGGCGACGCGCTGTTCCGCGTCGCCGCGCTCGACGCGGTCGGCGGCTATGACGAGGCGATGATCGCCGGCGAGGACAGCGAGATGTCGATGCGGATGCGCAAGGCCGGCTGGCACCTCACCCGCATCGACGCGGAGATGACGCTGCACGATGCCGCCATGCTGCGCCTGGGCCAATGGTGGCGGCGTGCGCGCCGCGCCGGCCACGGCTTCGCCGAGATGGCGTGGCGTCATCCCGACGCGCGCTGGCCGGACTGGCCGCGATCGGTGCGCAGCCTGGTGGTCTGGGGGGCGGCGCTGCCGGCCGTCCTGGCCCTGTGCCTGGTGCCGGCGATCCTCCACCGCCCCGCCTGGGCGGTCGGCGCGCTGCCGATCCTGGGCGCCTATGCGGCCAAGGCGGCGCAGATCGCCTGGCGCGCGCGGCGTGCCGGGATGGCGCCGAAGGTCGCCCTGGCCAAGGGCGTGCTGCTCATGCTCGCCAAGCCGGCGGGTTTCGGCGGGGTCGTCCGGTTTCACCTGAACCGGCTGAAGGGCCGGCGGTCGACCATCATCGAGTATAAGGGCGCGGCGGCTTGAGGACGGGGCCGGGCCTGCTCGCGCTCGTCGCCGAGGACTGGCGGTCGCATTATCGCGACTGGACCCTGCCGGGCTTCCGCGCGCTGGCGGTCCATCGGTTCGGCGTCTGGCGCATGGGCGTCAGGCCCAAGCTGCTGCGGGCGCCGCTGAGCCTGCTCTATCGTGCCCTCTACCGCCGCTGCCGCAACCGCTATGGCATCGAGCTGCCTTATTCGGCGCGGGTCGGGCGGGGCGTCGTCATCGAGCATCAGGGGGGCATCGTCATCCACGGCAACACGCGGATCGGCGACCGCTGCATCATCCGGCAGAACTGCACGCTGGGCCTGCGCCATCTCGACCGGCTGGACGACGCGCCGATCCTCGGCGACGGCGTGCAGCTCGGCGCCGGGGCCGTCGTGCTGGGCCGGGTGCGGCTGGGCGACGGCGCCATCGTCGGCGCCAATGCGGTGGTGCTGACCGACGTGCCGGCCGGCGCGCTCGCCATCGGCATCCCCGCCACCATCCGAACCAGACGCGAGGCATGATGAAACCCGAATTGCGCATCGGCCTGCTCGGCGCCGGCTATATCCTCGCTTCCCACGCCAAGGCGCTGGGGGCGACGCCCGGCGTCGCGATCCACGCCGTGTGCGACATGGCGCGCGGCCGGGCGGAGGCGGCGGCGCGCGCCCATGGCGCGCCGCTGGTGCTGGATTCGATCGAGGCGCTGGCGGCGTCCGACTGCGACGCGGTCCACATCCTGCTGCCGCCGCACCTGCACATCCCCGCCGCGCGGACGCTGCTGGCGGCGGGGAAGGCGGTGTTCCTCGAAAAGCCGATGGGGGTGACGGCCGCCGAGTGCGACGATCTGGCCGGCCTGGCCGAGGCACGGGGCCTGAGGCTCGGGGTCAACCACAATTTCCTGTTCCTGCCCGCCTACCAGGCGATCCGCGACGACGTCCGCGCGGGCGCGCTGGGACCGATCGACCATCTCGCCGTGTCGTGGCTGTCGGACCTGGCGCTGCTCCGCTTCGGGCCGTTCAACAACTGGATGGTGGCCGAACCCGGCAACCTGATGTTCGAGCTGGGGCCGCATCCCGCCGCCTTCGTGGTCGACCTGCTCGGGCCGATGGCAGTCGAGGCCGCCGTCGCCGGACGGCCGATGGACCTGCCGGGCGACCAGCGGGCGTGGCGCCACTGGACCGCGATCGGCAGCGCCGGGCGGGCGAGCGTCACCCTGGCATTGTCCGTCGCACCCGGCGCGGCGCATCGCCAGCTCACCCTGCGGGGCTTGGCCGGCGTGGTCCATTTCGACTTCCAGCGTGGCGTCGCCTGGCGCGAGGGGACGACGAGCGCCAACCCGATCGTCGACAATTTCGCCGTGTCGCGACAGGCGGCGCGCGCCATCGCCGGCAGCGGCAGGCGCGATTTCGCCCGCTATTTCCGCCGCACCCTCGGCAAGGCGGCCGCCGCCAATCCGTTCGAGGAAAGCATCCTGGAAAGCGTCCGCGCCTTCTATGCCGGCTGGGACGGCCCGGTCGATCCGCGCCAGAGCGCGCGGTTCGGCGCCGAGGTGATCCGCTTGTGCGAGGCGATCGTCGCGCGCGCCGGCATCACCGTGGCGGCCAAGGCGGCGTCCGGTCCCGCGCCGGCGCCGACGAAGCCGCGCGTGCTGGTGGTCGGCGGCACCGGCTTCATCGGCCGGCGGCTGGTCGAGCGGCTCGCCGCCGCCCATGTGGGCGTGCGCGTGCTGACCCGCAGCCTCGGCTCCGCGAGGATCGACCTCGCCGGTCTCGACGTCGAGCTGATGCAGGGATCGCATGGCGAACCGGCGGTGCTGGACCGCGCGCTGGCGGGGATCGACACCGTCTACCACCTCGCCAAGGCGGACGGGCAGAACTGGGACGACTATCTTGGCGCGGACATCGCCCCCACCCGGACGCTGGCCGAGGCGGCGCTAGCCCATGGGGTGAGGCGCTTCATCTATACCGGCACGATCGATTCGCATGCCTCGGCCGATGCGAAGACGACGATCACCTCGGACACCCCGCTCGATCCGGCGATCGCCTCGCGCAACCTCTATGCCCGGTCAAAGGCGGCGTGCGAGGCGCTGTTGCGGGAAATGGCCGGCACGCGCGGCCTGCCGCTGGTGATCTTCCGCCCCGGCGTGGTGATCGGCGCGGGCAGCCCGCCGGCCCATTGGGGGGTCGGCCGCTTCGTGTCGGACACCAGGGTCGATTACTGGGGCGACGGCACGAACCCGCTGCCGCTGGTGCTGGTGGACGATGTCGCCGACGCGCTGGCGCTGGCGCTCGATGCGGCCGGCATCGAGGGGGAGACCTTCCTGCTCACCGACGCGCCGCTGCTCAGCGCGCGCGACTATGTCGCCGCCGTCGC
Source organism: uncultured Sphingomonadaceae bacterium (assembly GCA_964244125.1). Classification (GTDB taxonomy): domain Bacteria; phylum Pseudomonadota; class Alphaproteobacteria; order Sphingomonadales; family Sphingomonadaceae; genus Solisphingomonas. The sequence continues at coordinate 9,727 of CAXTHU010000022.1, read as the reverse complement.
CGCCCGCTCCGGCTATCGCATCGAGGCGCGGCCGCGCGCGACCTGGCGCAACTTCGCCGAGGACGTGCTGAAGGAGGGCGCGAAACACGCCATCCGCCACCGCAACCGCCGCGCCCCCAGCTATCACGACTGGGACTGCCGCTCGCACCGCGCCCGCTACGACGCGGCCAAGTCGCGCGAGCGGCTCGGCTGGCGGCCGGCCGGCACGCGCGAGGCGCTGACGCGCGGCATCGACGCGTCCGTCGACGGCTTCATGACGTGATCCCGGGCCTGCTCGGCTGGCTGCTGCTGGCGCCGGTGGCGGTGCTGGCGGGCGTGTTCCTGACCGAGGTGGCGCTGGGCCTGCCCGCCGGGCGCCCGCGAAGGCAGGCGGCGGCGGCGACCGACACGGTCGTGCTGATGCCGGCGCATGACGAGGCGGCGACGATCGCCGGCATCGTCGCGCCGCTGGTCGCCTCGCTGCCGGCGACGGCGCGGCTGCTGGTGGTGGCCGACAACTGCACCGACGACACCGCCGCCGTCGCCCGCGCCCACGGCGCCGAAGTGATCGAGCGGCGGGATGCGGCGCGGCGCGGCAAGGGGTTCGCGCTCGATTTCGGGCGTAGCCACCTCGGCCGCCGGCCGCCGGCCTGCGTCGTGATCGTCGATGCCGACTGCGTCGTCACCGGCGACGGCGTGGCGGCGCTGGCGGCGCGGGCGATGGCGGCCGACGCGGCGGTGCAGGCGCGCTACCTGCTGGAAGCGGACCGCGCCGCGCCGCCGATGGTGCAGATCTCCACCTTCGCCTTCCTGGTCAAGAACCTGGTGCGGCAGCGCGGCGCCGCCCGCCTTGGCGCGCCGGCGGTGCTGACGGGGTCCGGCATGGCGCTGCCCTGGCGGCTGTTCGCGACCGTGCCGCTGGGGGGAAGCGACCTCGTCGAGGATCTGGCGATGGGGCTGGCGCTGGTCGATGCCGGCGAGCCGCCGCGTTACTGCGACGGGGTGACGGTGACCAGTGCCGCCGCCGGCGAGGCGGCGACCCTGGTGCAGCGGACGCGGTGGGAGCATGGTTTCCTCGATACGGCGAGGCGCCGGGCGCTGCCGCTGATCGGCCGTTCGCTCGGGCAGGGCCGGTTCGGCGCGACGTGGCTGGGGCTGCACCTGCTCACCCCGCCGCTCGCCCTGCTGCTGATGGCCTGCGCGGGGGTGACGCTGATGGAGGGAGTGCTGGTGGCGCTGGGCATGGCGGCCGCGCCGCTGGTGGCGATGCTGGCGATCGACCTGGCGCTGGGCCTCGCCGTGCTGGCCTGCTGGGCGAGCATCGGGCGGGCGGTGCTGGCCCCGGGGACTTTGCTGCGGCTGCCGCTCTATGCGCTGTGGAAGGTGCCGGTTTATCTGGGCTTCGTCGGCAAGCGGCAGACGGAGTGGGTGCGGACGGAGCGGCGATAGCGTCGCTCCGGAATGTCAGAACACCGCCGCCACCAGCTTCCGGAACGCATCCGCCCGGTGGCTGACCCCGTGCTTGGCGTCCGGGTCCATCTCGCCGAAGCTCTCCTTGCCGCCCAGCGGCAGGAACACCGCGTCGTAGCCGAAGCCGCGATCGCCGCGCGGCGGCCAGACCAGCGTGCCGTCCACCCGGCCCTCGAACGTCTCGACATGCCCGTCGGGCCAGCAGAGCGACAGCGCGCAGACGAAATGCGCGTCGTGCCCGGCATCCGGCCCGGCCTGCTCCACCCGTTCGTGGACCAGCCGCATGGCGCGGGCGAAATCCTTGTCCGGCCCCGCCCAGCGCGCGGAAAAGATGCCGGGATCGCCGTTCAGCGCATCGACGCACAGCCCGCTGTCGTCGGCCAGCGCGGGCAGGCCGGTGATATCGGCGGAGAAGCGCGCCTTCAGTTCGGCATTGGCGGCGAAGCTGGTGCCGGTCTCCTCCGGCTCCGGCACGTCGAGCGACGCGGCCGACACCGGCTCGATGCCGTAGGGTTCGAGGAGCGCGCGGATCTCGCGCAGCTTGCCCTCGTTGTGGCTGGCGATGACGAGCCTGCCGGGCGCGAGCCTGCGGTGGCTCATCCGGCGGTCGCCCGATCCTGCGCGGCGAACACCGCCGCGCAGCCGATCCGGGCCAGGCGGAGCAGGCGGAGCAGTTCCTCCTCGTCAAAGGTTGCGCCCTCGGCGGTCGCCTGCACCTCGACGATGCGGCCGTCGCCGACCAGCACGAAGTTCGCGTCGGCATGGGCGTTCGAATCCTCGACATAGTCGAGATCGAGGACGGGCGTGCCCGCGTGGATGCCGCAGGAGATGGCGGCGACCTTCTGCCGGATCGGATCGACCGCGATCTTCCCCTCGGCCATCAGCCGGTCGACCGCGAGGCGCAGCGCCACCCAGGCGCCGGAGATCGCGGCTGTCCGCGTGCCGCCGTCGGCCTGGATCACGTCGCAGTCGAGCGTGACCTGCCGCTCGCCGAGCAGCTTCATGTCGACGACGGCGCGCAGCGAGCGGCCGATGAGGCGCTGGATCTCCTGCGTCCGGCCCGACTGCTTGCCCTTGGCCGCCTCGCGATTGCCGCGCGTGTGGGTGGCGCGGGGCAGCATGCCGTATTCCGCCGTCACCCAGCCCTGCCCCTTGCCGCGCAGCCAGGGTGGCAGCCGCTCCTCGACGCTCGCCGTCACCAGCACCTTGGTGTCGCCGAAGCCGATCAGGCAGGAGCCCTCGGCATGGGCGGAATAGCCCGGCTGCATGGTGATGGCGCGCATCTCGTCCGGCGCGCGTCCCGATGGTCGCATGGATGGTGTCCTTGAGCAGCTTCGGCCGGGCGATAGGAGCGCCCATCCGCCTTGTCGATGGCGGCGCCACGTTTAAGAAGGCCGCCGATGCAGCCGATCACCCTCGCCAGCTACAATATCCACAAGGCCATCGGCCTCGACCGCCGCCGCCGGCCCGAACGCATCGTCGAGGTGCTGCGCGAGGTCGGCGCCGACGTGGTGGCGTTGCAGGAGGCGGATCGACGCTTCGGCAGCCGGGCCAGCGCCATCCCCTTCCACATGCTGGCCGATCATGGCGACTATCGCGCGGTGCCGTTCGACGTGCGCGCCGGCTCGATCGGCTGGCACGGCAACACGCTGCTCGTGCGCGCGGGCGTGACGGTGCTGCGCCACGCGACGCTCACCATCCCCGCGCTGGAGCCGCGCGGCGCGGTGCTGGCCGACCTCGACATACGCGGCCGGCGGCTGCGCGTGGTGGGGATGCATCTCGACCTGTCGGGGCTGTGGCGCCGGCGTCAGGCGCGCGCGATCCTGGCGCTGGTCGCCGGCCAGCCCGAACCGCTGCCGACGGCGCTGATGGGCGACCTGAACGAATGGAGCGCGGCGTCGGGGTGCCTGCGCGATTTCGCCCACGACCATCATTTCGCCGCCACCGGCCCCAGCTTCCACGCCCGCCGCCCGGTCGTCCGGCTGGACCGCATCATGCTGAGCCGCGACATCGCGGTGGAGGCGACGGGGGTGCATCAATCGGCGACGGCGCGGACGGCGTCGGATCACCTGCCGGTGTGGGCGCGGGTGCGGGTGGGAGGTACGGGAGTTTAGCCGCCTTCGGTCGGCACTTCAGGCCGTTCGACGCGTCCGGGAATATTTGGAAGCGGGCCTATTTCCAGCGAGGATTCTTGATAGCCTCCAGCGATGCAGTGCGCGATGAGGGAGGATGCCATGACCCGTCTTCGTTCGAAAGCTTCGCCGGCCGCGCAGGATTTTCTCGGAAAAATGAACCGACGACGCGCCCTGCGCGCGGTGGGCGCGGGTATGCTGATCGCGCCGGTCGGCTGGTCTCTTCCTGCCGAGGCATCGACGATCAATCCCTATTTCGACGTGAAGGACTATGGCGCGACAGGCAACGGCACGACCGACGACATCACGGCGATCCAGAACGCAGTGAACGCGGCAGCCTCGGCTGGAGGTGGGATCGTCTTCTTCCCGACGGGAAGATATCGGGTATCGGCAACGATCACTATCGCAAATACTAAAAATATAATTTTGCAAGGCGCTGGCCCGAGCTCGATCGTTCTTATGACAATCGACAATGGAACCATCATCAAAATTGGTAGCGTCACTGGAGACTCAAGTCAGACCATCGATCACAAAATACGTGATTTGTCTTTTGATCGCTCGGTTGCCGCATCGAACTTTGCGGTCGCAATCCATATTGAGATTGCTCGGTATGTCACCGTAGAAAGTGTCGCTATCCATAATCAGGGGATCGGCATATTAGTTGGTAAAGGAGGCGTCCCAAACGATGCGATACCTGGCCAAGATATAACCATAAGCAACTGCCACATTGGAACCTTTAGTACATATGGATTTAACAACATACCAGACTCGTGCATTAAGTTATTATCTTGTGCAGGCGTGACGTTGCACAATGTAAACTGTGAGCCGGGATTTATTGGGATTGATCTTCAGGGAAACTCAAATGGAGTTCTGATTAACGAGTGTATTATCGTGAATGGTGGCCATATTCATATGGAGTTATATTCCGAGGTACGGGCTTCTCTCGCTACATGACCGGCTGTATTTTGGAAAACGCAACGGGGAACCTAATTCTAATTGATAGTGGACAGAGAGTCTTTATCAGTAACTGCTGGCTCGGTGCCGGCGACACCAATAATGCTAATCGACTCGGCATCTTGATACAGGCGGCAGCCTCAGAAGTTGTGATTGGAAACTCACGTATCGGCGATCAGGGGATAGGTGGAGTTTACATCTCCGGAAATAATGTAACTCTTGCCAATAATATCATAACAAATAACACGAGTAACACCCAGTCCATTAGAGACTCAGTAACTGTCAGCAACGCTGATCATGTCAATTTAAACAATAATCGTGTCGCTAATAGCAGTGGTGCAGCGATAAGAATATCAGGATCATCAAATCACGTTCTATGTACAAATAACGACTGTTCCGGTCAAGGAATTACAAACACAGCAACAGGAACCAGCATAAATATCACTGGTAATTTCACTTAAAGCTTATTACTAGTTGTGCTAATTCAGCTACTGGTCTAACAAGTAACACGATCCGTCACCAATTTAGTTAGGCAGAAGCCAAGGGTTTCGCCAGCCCTGAACGCCGTCGATTGAGGTCAATGGAGGATCGGACTCCATATGTAGAATGAGAGGCCTATCCATTTCCAGTTTCCAGCCTTCGCCCTGAAGCAACTCGAACAACCGTCCTTCTATTGGGCGACTGTGAGTTCCGATAAGAATATACGCGACCTTTTGTTTCAGAAATGAAAGAGATCCTGCGATCAAATCGGCCTCACCCCCTTGAATATCGATATGAAGCAAGTCAATCCGCTCTTGGTGCTCGGCGACCCTCGGCAAGGCGATCATCTGGAGCAGATCGTATGCTCCGGATGCAATAGCATCTGCCTGTTGCCGCTCGTCAGCTTCGAAAACTGGTTCTGATCCCCACCCTACTCCCGGCATGTCCTGTCGTGGAAACAGAGCCACCCCATCCTTGGCGGCAGCGATCCCACGATAAATCTCGTACTGGTCTTTGGTGAAGCCATTGGTGCGCATCGACTCGTGAGCAAACTGCGCGTGCCCTTCGTCTCCCTCGACCCCGATCAGGTGGACCTGCAGCCCGCGCTTTCGCGCGGCCGCACCGGTGATGTTCATCCAGCATCCCCAACCGCAGCCTAACTCGATCATGGCGAAGCGATCCTGGGCAAGATCAACGGCCCTGAGTGCGGTGGCGAACTCCGCAAGGTCGGCATGCCAATTCGCCGGGATAGTGTCGGCCTCCACTTGCCCGGCCATCGGTGGAAGGATGGTCGGAAAGAACTTCGGGTCGATCTTGACGCCGAAATAGTTGACGAGAAATCCCTCCTCGGCTTTCCGGTCGGTATTCTCATGACGCTTGACCACATCGACTGCGTCGAACGTCGAATTATAATGCCAGAAGGGACTGCCTACCACGGTTGTTCGACTCCATTTTTCTCGCAGCCGCATGAGAGGCTCGTTCGAGGATGCTTCGTCGAAGATAATCCGCCGGGCGTCCGGCGGCAATCCGTCATCCCGGAGCGGCCGGCTCCACCTTCCAATGGCGCCGGCGATCTGCGATGGGCGGGCATGGCCGCCGCCCGCCAGACGCCCGATCCCGCCGCCCGCCTCGCCCAGCTCGCCGCCGAGATCGCGCGGCACGACGCGCTCTATCACGGGCAGGACGCGCCCGAGATCAGCGATGCCGACTATGACGCGCTGGTCGCCGAGAACCGCGCGCTGGAGGCGGCGCATCCGGCGCTGGTCCGGCCCGACAGCCCGTCGCGCCGGGTCGGCGCGGCGCCGGCCGGGCATCTCGCCAAGATCGCCCACGCCCGGCCGATGACGAGCCTGGACAACGGCTTCTCGGATGGCGAGGTGGTCGAGTTCCTCGCCCGCATCCGCCGCTTCCTGAACCTGCCCGCCGACGAACCCGTCGCGCTGACCGCCGAGCCGAAGATCGACGGCCTCTCCTGCTCGCTGCGCTACGAGGACGGCCGGCTGGTCCAGGCGGCGACGCGCGGCGACGGGCAGGTCGGCGAGGACGTCACCGCCAACGTCGCCACCATCGCCGACGTGCCGCCCGCGATCCCGGTCGCCGGCGTGTTCGAGGTTCGCGGCGAGGTGTATATGGCCAAGGCCGATTTCGCCGCGCTGAACCGCGCGCCGGCGGGCGGGCGGGTGTTCGCCAATCCGCGCAACGCCGCCGCCGGCTCGCTCCGCCAGAAGGACCCGGCGATCACCGCCGCGCGCCCCTTGCGCTTCCTCGCTCATGGCTGGGGCGAGGCGACCGCGATACCGGGCGAGACGCAGCACGGCGTCATGCGGGCGATCGCCGGCTGGGGCCTGCCGGTCAGCGACCTGCTGATCCGCGCCGATACGGTCGAAGCGGCGCTGGCCCATTACGCCGCGGTCGAGGCGGCCCGCGCCGACCTGCCGTTCGACATCGACGGCGTGGTGCTGAAGGTCGACCGGCTCGACTGGCAGCGGCGGCTGGGCCAGGTCGGACGCGCGCCGCGCTGGGCGATCGCGCGCAAGTTCCCCGCCGAGCGGGCCGAGACGACGCTGAACGCGATCGACATCCAGGTCGGCCGCACCGGCAAGCTCACCCCGGTGGCGCGGCTGGAGCCGGTGACGGTGGGCGGCGTCGTCGTCACCAACGCGACGCTGCACAATGCCGACGAGATCGCGCGGCTGGGCGTCCGCCCCGGCGACCGGGTGGTGATCCAGCGCGCCGGCGACGTGATCCCGCAGGTGGTCGAGCGGAAAGGCGGCCGCGACGGGACGCGGGCGCCGTGGCCCTTCCCGCTCGCCTGCCCGGAATGCGGCTCGGCGGCCGAGCGCGAGCCGGGCGAGGTCGATTACCGCTGCACCGGCGGCCTCGTCTGCCCGGCGCAGCGGGTCGAGCGGCTGATCCACTTCGCGTCGCGCCACGCCTTCGACATCCGCGGCCTCGGCCTCATCCGGGTCGAGGATTTCTTCCGCGACGGGCTGATCGCGTCGCCGGCCGACATCTTCCGCCTGCGCGACCGTCGCGACGTGCTGCTGGCGCGCGAGCGGCTGGCCGAGACCTCGGTCGACAACCTGCTGGCGGCGATCGAGGACAAGCGGACGATCCCGCTCGACCGTTTCCTGTTCGCGCTCGGCATCCGCCATGTCGGCGCGGCGACGGCGCGCGACCTGGCGCGGCGCCACACCTCGCTCGACGGCTTCATGGCGATGATCGAGGCGGCGCTGGCGGCGCGCGCGGAGACCGTCCCCGCGCCGGACGAGCCGCCCCGCAGGTTCGAACTGCGGCGGCAGCGGGCGACGGTCGCCGCCGTCGGCACCAGCCAGATCGGCCCCGAGGTCGCCGCCGCCCTGCTCGACTTCTTCGCCGAACCACACAACCGCGCGGTCGTCGCCGATCTCGCCGCCGCGCTGACCGTCGCCGACGTCGTCCACGAGACCGCCGCCTCGGCGGTGACCGGCAAGACGGTGGTGTTCACCGGCAAGCTGGCGACGATGAGCCGCGACGAGGCCAAGGCGCAGGCTGATGCGCTGGGGGCGAAGGTCGCCGGTTCGGTATCGAAGGCGACCGACCTGGTGGTAGCGGGCGCCGACGCCGGCTCCAAGCTGAAGAAGGCGGCCGAACTCGGCGTGCCGGTGATCGACGAGGCGGCCTGGGCGGCGATCGTCGCGGCGGCGGCCTAGCCGGGGCTTGCGCGCGTCGGCAGGTGGAATACACGGGGGGACCACGTCCATGCCGACCATCGCCGATCTCCGCCGCATCCCCCTGCTGCCGCTGGCCGGCCTGTTCCTCGTCATCCTCGCCGTGCTGGCGGCCTTGTGGATCAACCGCGCCCAGGCGGATGCCAGCCGCGGCGTCAGCCACGGCGTCCGGGTGAAGGTGTCGATCGTCGAGGTGCGCGAGGAGATCGGCAATTTCGAATCCGCCCTGCGCGGCTATGTGGTCCGGCCCGAGCCGGTGATGCTCGACGACATGGCCGGCGCGCGGCGGCGGCTGGCGGGCCATCTGGCGACGCTCCGGCGCGAGACGGCGGACAATGCCGGCCAGCAGGCGCGGCTCGACCGGCTCGTGCCGCTCATCGCGGCCAAGGTGGGTCTCGCCGAGCGGCGGGTGGCGCTGCTGCGCGCCGGGCGGCGGCAGGAGGCGCTGGCGCTGGGCGGCCGGCTGATCGGGCGGCGCCAGATGCTCGGCGTGCGGGCCGAGAGCGACCGGATGATGGCCGAGGAGGACCGGCTGATCGCCGGGCGGCAGGCGCGCGCCCAGCGGCTGACGACCTCGCTCGGCTTCGGCCTCGCCGCCGCCGTGCTGCTGGTGGTGCTGGTCGCCGCGGTGACGCTGCGCGACGCGCGACGCCGCCATGCGCTCAGCATGGCGGCGCATGACGAGGCGGAAGCGGCGCTCGCCGCCCTGCGCGAGGCGTCCGCCGCGCGCGAGGCCGCCGAGGACAAGCTGCGCCAGGTCCAGAAGATGGAGGCGGTCGGCCAGCTGACCGGCGGCATCGCCCACGACTTCAACAATATGCTCGCGATCGTCATCGGCAGCCTGGACCTCGCCGCCCGCCGGCTGGACGATCCCGACCGGCTGGCCCGCGCCATCGCCAACGCGCGCGAAGGGGCCGAGCGGGCGGCCGCCCTCACCAGCCGGCTGCTGGCATTCTCGCGCCAGAGCCCGCTCGCGCCGAGCGCGGTCGATGCCAACCGGCTGGTATCGGGCATGTCCGACCTGCTGCGCCGGACGATCGGCGAGCAGATCGCGGTCGAGACGGTGCTGGCCGGCGGGCTGTGGCCGACGTTCGCCGACGCCGGCGAGATCGAGAACGCCATCCTGAACCTGGCGGTCAACGCCCGCGACGCGATGGCCGACAGGCCCGGCGCCAGGCTGACGATCGAGACGGCGAACACCCATTTCGACGATCGCGCCGCATCCGACCGGGTGGACGTGAAGCCCGGGCAATATGTCCTGATCTGCATCAGCGACACCGGCTGCGGCATGGCCGACGACGTGATCGCGCGCGCCTTCGATCCGTTCTTCACCACCAAGGCGGTCGGGCGCGGCACCGGGCTGGGGCTGAGCCAGGTGTTCGGCTTCGCCAAGCAATCGGGCGGCCACGTCGCGATCTATTCGGAGCCGGGCCGGGGGACGGCGGTGAAGCTGTACCTGCCGCGCCATGTCGGCCTCACGCTCGTCATCGACGAGACGCCGCA